>JAGBFJ010000038.1 GCA_017936545.1 Sutterella sp. | reverse complement strand
GCGTAGACTGTCAGATGCACAGGTAGGAGAGGTCCGACCCTGTGTGCCCGCGAGAATGTTCGCTTCGCCTTGCTGCGCCATGCAGTGAGGTGTTTTCAGCAGTTGCCGAAACCGGCCTGAGCGCCTAAGCGCACGCCTCTTTGAGGCGGTCCCAATGCTCAGTGAGCGCTGGACGCGCATTGGTTCTGCGGTGGCTGTGTGGTAGGCGCTCGGATGGCGGAGATAGTAACAGCTGCTGTGATCAGGATTGATCGCTGCTGCCGAGTTGCTGTCAAAGAGAGAGGGTCTCCCTGAGACCTTTCGATCTTTACGGCATCTGAGTGCCCAAAATGTTTGCCCACATTTGAAAAGGAGACCCTCATGGAGAATGATACCTCCTACGCCTTCAAGTATGGCATCGATATTGCCAAGGATGTCTTTCAGCTTTTCCGTGTTGATCAGGAATCCGGTGAAGTCCAGAATTTCAAGCTCAAGCGGAAGGATCTGATTGCTGAATTCATCAATCGAGGAAAGTGCCTGATCGGGATGGAAGCCTGTGGCAGTTCCCAGTATTGGGCTCGCGAGCTTCAGAAGCTCGGTCACACCGTCAGACTGATGGATCCCAAAGCCGTCAAACCGTTTGTCACCGGCTATAAAAGCGACAGGGCTGATGCGCAGGGTATCTACACTGCGCTGATCAACAATGTTCGCGAGGTAGCTGTGAAAAACGATGCAGAGCGTGATCTTCAGACCTTGCTGACCATGCGCGAACTGCTTGTCAAGCAGCACACTGCAAGCATCAATCACGTTCGCGGCTTGCTTTATGAGTACGGCATTGCCATGCCTATCTCAGTCAGCAAGTTTCAAAAGGAGGTCGGCGAATGCATCAACGAACTTGAGGAAGACAGTTCCGTCAGCCGGTACGTCATCTCCGAGTTGCGTTTCTATGTTGAACGCATTCTTGCAGAAAGTGCAAGGATTGATCGCATCACCGATGAGGCAGTCAGTTTGGCAAAGGCAACCAAAAACGCCGGGCATCTGCTCAGCATCCCCGGAGTTGGGGTGATCACAATGGCCTACATGTCCATTTTGCTTGCAGATCCTTCGCTGTTCAAATCAGGCAGGCAGTTTGCCGCCTTCCTTGGCTTGGTGCCCATGCATACCGGCAGCGGCGGAAAAACGATCACCACACACATTCCATCTCGATGCAACAAGGAAATGCGTGCATTGTTGGTACAGTGCGCACATTCAGTAATGCGGTCGAAGAAGAAGACACCGTGGATCGAAAAGATCATTAAAACCAAACCGAAGCAATTGGCTGCAGTCGCCATTGCCAACCGTCTGGCACGTCAGTGTTGGGCTGTTGCCAGCAAGTCTGAGGATTGGAAAATGCCGGTTCAAAATCCGTCAGCTGCGTAATGATTCCCTTCAGGGTTGATTGCTATGTTTTGATGTAAACGGCTACGCCGGTCCCTGCAAAACCTGGAAAAATTTACAGCATTCAATGCTTTGATCAAAATTAGGAGCAGGGATCGGTTATTCCATCATGGCCATCGCCGCGGCGCACAGTCGCCAATCTTACTGGCGAATAAACAGGTCGAATAAGAATCTTCAAACCCACCATTCATCGTAGCTCGTAGAAATCAGCAATCACACTAGGAGACTCGCGGAGGCCGCTGATCACACAAAATATCCCCGCACGGCTCACTCTATTTGCTCTGTAATAACGTTTATCAATGTTTCACAAAACATTGATAAGGGTTTTTGCACCCTAAACAATCGCATCACGAGATTCGGCAGGTTGGAATCAAATTAGACCGATATCCGGAGTGAAGCCGAAGAGTCTTAATGTTTAACGAAAGTTTCGTTAAACCCCGCCATAGTGGCTCCTCCGTCTCAAACCATCGTTGGATCTTAGAGGTCGCATAAGAAATTGGAGTTTGATTTACATCAACGAAGGTTCATCCCAGTGATTGCATCTGGGGGACATAAGAAATTTTACCTTCTACTTCCCATCTTCGAATGGTTGCCGGAGTTCGGCTGACCAGTTTGTCAAACTTTCCAATCTAAGAGGTATTCATAACAATTACATATTGCTATGTTTGACTATTTTTTCTTCAGCAGAACAAAGCTCCCTGCCTGCAGCATCCCGCCAGACGGGTAAGGTTACGCGGGCGATGAGGCCCCCTTCTTCGCGTTTGGCAAACGTCAACTTCCCGCCGTACGCCTCGAGGATGCCGCGCACAATGGAAAGTCCGAGGCCGAGCCCCTCGGCCTTCGTGCTTTCAAGCGAGGTCATCAGGCGTCTGACGGTGTCTTCCGTCACGCCCGACCCATTGTCCGACACCGTGAGCGCTGCACGGTCGCCTTCTTCTCCGAGCATCACGTGGACTCTGCCGCCCGAGCCTTCAGCCGAAAGCACCTGAAGCGCGTTTTTGATTAGATTAAGGGCCACCAGCTCGATTTCAAGCGGATCCGCAAATACCACGGGGTCCGCTTCGGCAACCAGTCTGATCGAAGCGCTGTAGCGCCCGGTCGTCTTCAGATCCGCCACAGCGTGCTCGACCAGCGGCAGCATGCGGATGGGGGCGCGCTGAGGCGCTTCGGCCTTCGCATAAGCCCGCACCCGGGTCACGATGTCGTTGGCTCTTGCCGTCTGTTCATCGAGCTTCTGAAGCACGCCTTCGGCCTTCTCGGGCTGTAGGCGTCCGGAGCTAACCATCTTTTTGAGAGCGAAGCTGTAGAGTGAAATCGCCCCGAGAGGCTGGCGCATTTCATGGGCGAAGATGACGGAAAGCTGAGCAATGACGCCGGCTTTTTCCAGTTTGTCCACGCGTTGGGCGGCATCCCTCTCCCGCTGCTGCAGAATCTTCTGTTCGGCAAGAGACTTCTGCAGCGATGCAGTGCGTCTGCGAACCAGTTTCGTCACGCGGACGCTGTGGCCGATGAGGCCGAAGATCAGCATCAGCGCGAGCATGATCCACTGCCAGTTCTCGTGGAAGAACCGCTCGACCGTCCAGCTTCTCAGGTAGGCATAGGGACCGGTCTTCAGATCTTTGAAAAGCTGATCGACCCTACTGTAATCGGTTGCCACGCCCCAGTAAAGTCCATCTCTTCCGACCGGCGGCATCTGAAGAAGCGCGCGCGTCACCAGACGAGAAACCGCCGGATCGGTGCTTTTCGTCGTGGCCATCGTCCAGGTGGGATAAAGATCCGTCGACCGGGCGCAGCGCTCCGGCTTCTCAGGCGTGTCCTTGCGGTTGATCACCTTGAAGTGGCCTGCTTCGGACGGATGGCGCTCCAGATATTCCTCCAGAAAGCAAAGACGCACAAAGGCGACGTCCGCCCGGCCGCTTCGAAGGAGTTCTGGGGCTCCCTCCATGCCGGTGCCGTCACCCATGAAGACCGTATCGGAGAAGAAGCGCTCGGGATCGAAGCCGTGCGCCAGAATTTCCCCCTGCGGCACCAGCAGTCCCGTAAAGGCCCGCGGCGTACTGGTCACCAGGACTTTGCCCTTCATGTCGCGAAGCTCCCTGATGTCCGTTCGGGCGGCCGCAACAAGAAAGGCCGAGCCGTCGCTGCGGTTCGGGTCGGGATAACTTCTGGAAACGGCCGTCGCCAGATCTCGCGCCCCGAAGGGCGTCATGCGCCGGAAAAAGCCCGCGCTCGAAAGAAACACGTCGACCGTGCCTTCGCGAATGGCGACGGACAGTTCGCTGAGGGACGGATAGCTGATGACGACGTTCTTTTTTCCGAAAAACCGCTCGAGAGCAGCCACGGATGCATCGACAATGGCTTCATTGGGAGCCGGCCGCACGAATTTCACGATCCCGACGCGAACAGTCGGCGCGCCGCTCATTCTGAGCCAGGGGCCGGCCGTCGAGGCGCTCACCGCATCGGGTACGCGCGCCGTTTCACCGCCGGCTTTTTCCGCTTCGGGATCCGGTTCAATGAGGGCCGTCGGCAGATCACCGGGGTCGGGAAGGTCCCATGCGCAGGCGCTTCCGAAAGCCATCATCAGCCCGGCAAGCACGCCGAAAAAGGTTCGCAAAAACATCGTTTTCCTGAACTCATTAACAGATGAACTCATTATGCGTAGCCTCGCCCGGCCTGTCGAGCGCCTAATTCGGGCAAATACGGATTTTTGGAGAACCTTTGATTTTTTGCTTCGCTACGTAGTGGGCGCTCGGGACAAGAATTCTCCCGTCAGCCGCAGGGGCGTCGCTCCCAAGCGGCTTAGAAGCCGAAACGACGTACTTCCGCATCGGCTTCCTTTCCAACAAGACCTCGGAGAATTCCAAAAATGACCAAGACGTTTGCGCTTTCGCGCCGTGCGCTTCTCAAGACGACCGCCGTCGGTGCGGCCGCCGCTTCCGCCGTGTCCGCCGTCCCCGTTTTTGCCAAGCCGGCTGAAACCGTACAGGACACCTCGAAGATCCGCAACTTCGACATGATCGAAGCGTTCTACAAGAACTATCCGAAGAAGCTCGCCGCCGTGCGCGGCCGCATGAACCGCCCGCTCACGCTGACGGAAAAGGTGATCTTCACCCACCTTTACAACGCCGACAGCCTGAAGGAATTCAAGCGCGGCGCCGATTACATCGAACTGCGTCCGGACCGCGCCGGCACGCACGACATCGGCGGCCCGATGGCCATCATTCAGTTCCTCTCTTCCGGCAAGGAACGCATCGCCCTTCCCGCCGCTCTGGTCTGCGACCATCTCGTTCAGGCCAACGCCGGCGCCATCCCCGACCTGAAGATCGCCGAAAAGGGCAATGTTGAAACCTACGAATTCCTGCGCGACGTCTCGAAGCGCTACGGCTTCGACTTCTGGCCTGCCGGCTCCGGCATCTGCCACCAGGTCTTCATGGAAAACTACAACTTCCCGGGCGGCATGATGCTCGTCACGGACTCCCATACGCCGACGGCCTGCGGCATGGGCATGCTCGCCATCGGCGTCGGCGGCGCCGACCTCGTCGATGCGCTCATGGGCATGGAATGGGAACTCAAGATGCCGAAGCTCATCGGCGTGAAGCTCACGGGCAAGCTGCACGGCTGGACGAGCCCGAAGGACGTGATCCTCAAGCTCGCCGGCATTCTTTCCACGAAGGGCGGCACGAACTGCGTGATGGAATTCTTCGGCGAAGGCGCCGCCTCGCTCTCTGCGACCGGCAAGGCCACGATCGGCAACATGGGCGCCGAAGTGGGCGCCACGAGCTCGATCTTCCCGTTTGACGATGCCATGGCCCGCTATCTGGCCTCGACCGGCCGTCAGGCCGTCGCCGACATGGCCCGCAAGGTCTCCAAGGATCTCCGCGCCGACGACGAAGTTTATGCCAACCCTGAAAAGTACTTCGACCGCGTCGTCGAAATCGATCTCTCTACCCTCGAACCGCACATCAACGGTCCGTTCTCGCCCGACGCAGCCATGCCGATTTCCTCCGTCGCCGAGAAGGTGAAGGCTGGCGGCTATCCGCAGAACATCGAAGTGGCTCTGATCGGCTCCTGCACGAACTCTTCTTATGAAGACATCACCCGCGCCGCCTCGATCGCCCGTCAGGCGCTCGAACACGGCGTGACGATCAAGACGCCGCTCATGGTCGTCCCGGGTTCGACCCGCATTTACGACACGCTCAAGCGCGACGGCGTTCTCGAGGTCTTTGAAAAGCTGCATGCCACCGTACTCGCTACGGCCTGCGGTCCCTGCATCGGTCAGTGGAAGCGCACGATGGGCCATACGAAGGATTCCAAGCAGGCGAACACCATCATTGAAAGCTTCAACCGCAACTTTGCCGGCCGCAACGACGGCAACAGCAAGACGAACGCCTTCCTCGCCTCGCCCGAAATGGTGATGGCCATGGCCATCCGCGGCGACATGACCTGGAATCCGCTTGAAGGCACGATGCGCGCCGCCAACGGCACGAATGTGAAGCTCAAGGCGCCTGTCGGCGAAGAACTCCCGAGCAAGGGCTTTGTGACGGACATCAAGGGCTGCGTGATCCCCGACTTTGAAAAGATCGACATCAAGGTGAGCCCGACGGCCGAACGCATCCGTCTACTCGAGCCCTTCAAGGCCTGGGACGGTAAGGACTTCACGGCGCTCCCGCTTCTCATCAAGGCCAAGGGCAAGTGCACGACCGACCACATCAGCCCGGGCGGCAAGTGGCTTCCCTACCGCGGCAACATCGACCGTATTTCCGACAACCTGCTCGAACGCGCAGTGAGCGCCTTCACCGGCGTGGCCGGCAAGGTCTGGAACTATGAAACGAATGCCTACGACACGCCCGCTCATGTGGCCCGCTACTACAAGAACCACGACTTGATGTCCGTAATCGTCGGCGACGACAACTACGGCGAAGGCTCCAGCCGCGAACATGCCGCCATGGAACCGCGCTACCTCAACGTCGCCGTGGTGCTCGCCAAGAGCCTGGCCCGTATTCACGAGTCCAACCTCAAGAAGCAGGGCGTGCTGGCCCTCACCTTTGTGAATCCGGCCGACTACGATCGTATTCAGGAAAAGGACCGCATTTCGGTGCTCGGCCTCGCCGAACTCGCACCTGGAAAGACGGTGACGATTGAGCTCACGCACGAAGACGGCAGCAAGGAACGCTTTGAAGCACAGCATTCCTACAACGCCAAGCAGCTCGGCTGGTTCCGCGCAGGCTCCGCGCTGAACGCCCTCAAGGCCTGAGACGCTGCCTGACCTCTCCGGGCTTCCCCCGCCCGGAGAGACCTAACAATACTCTCCGTCGGACACCGGCACCCTCGGCCGGTGTCCGAATTCATTCAATCCCTCGGACGGGAACTGCCTGCCGACTCACAGCCTCCACTTTTTTGTCTTTTCATAGTGCCTGATGCTCGCCTCAAGCGCTTTTTCTCCGATAAAGACATTCCACTTTCTCATCATCCCGACAGTCCATCGGGGCGTTCCTTTGAGACCGTTGGAATCCATAGGCTGAGGTATCTTGAAATTATGTATGGCACGGGTCACACCCTGACGGCTGCAGCTGAGCATCGCCTTCATATCTTCAATTTCAACAATCTGTGAATCAAGAACAGCCGGCTCATTGATGTCGATAGCCATATTGTCTTTCCTTACCTGAAAAATATTAATGCCGACAGCTGAATCGCTTGCTCGCCCTCAGGCCGGTGGAAATTCACAGAAATAAATATCCGTCGCCTTCTCAAGCGGCGAGCGCAGCGGACTTGGCGACGCAAAGAACCGACTCGGCCGCTCCCACCATCCGTCTCGGCGAATCAGACAAAGATACTGATTCTGACCCCCGCCAATTAAAACGCACGACAAGAGGAACGTTTTCCGGGGGCTTTTCCTCCGGATAGGCATGCCATCGGAACCTTGTCTCCAAGCATGCAAGGATCTCCGGCGGCCAATCGTCATCACACTCCTGCGGAACTGATGCTGCTGTCCGTTGGGGCAGATCAGGAAGTCCGAAGCGCTTTCTCCAGGTCTCCCATTCCCGTATCTGCCCCATTGTCCACAGTGCAGGCCAGTCGCTCAGCTGGGATGCCCATGCCCGGTCATAACACGAAGTGAAAGGAAGGAAGGACAAAAAACCTGCCGATACTGCCCTGATCAGCATATCCCGAGAATACAGATTCATTTCACGCACGACATCCACTGCCGACAAAATTGCAAAATCGGGCAGTGAAGGCGGTTCAGGCTCAGACTCCGTCCGGCTCATAAGCAAATTCTTCATGCAGATTTCTCGGCTTCGGCTTCACTCGCGGACGAATGATCACATTGAACGGATTGTTCGTCTTTCTTCTTGCCGGCTCGGCCTCGGGTTTGAATGAGACATGCTTCCATCCCGCTTTTTCGGACTGAATCAGCGCCTGGGAACCGAGAAAAGCATGCCAGGCTCGAAAAAGCCCGACGGACCATCTCGGATGACGGCCTTCACAATAAATCGGCTGAGGAAGACGACACGCGCTGATGTCATCCTCAACCCAATTCGACTCTATCCATCGTGAAACTTCATCATCCGTCAGAATCCGCCAATCCGGCACTGAAGGGTCGCTGATCAGGCGCACAAATTCGCCGTACGGCGTCAGCTCGCCGCCCTTCGTCAGGGCACGTCTATGTGCGGGCAACACGGCTGCTCCCCAGACAGTTGATTTATCTGATCATAGTCGATTCTGAGGAATTCAAGTCCGACTGAGTCTGCAAGATAAAAACTCATCATCTTCACGTTTGAACTGTCGTTGATCAGGCCAATAAAAACGCGAACGTTTGACCTCGCCCCAAACTACTTAGTGGTAGTCATCGGGGAGAATACTTATGCTTTCAGACGGGATGCCGCCGCGGCCCGAGACTGCTGCGGCACAGCCCTTCTGTCAAAGAGTTGACTGAATTTCAGTTCCGTCTCGAGTGCCTGATCCGGCCCTCGGCCGCCTCCATAACGACGAACGGAACCCGACCTCTTGACCCCAAGTCCGGCCCGGGCAACACCGGCCAGCCGGCACTTGCATTCCATAATTAAGGAGACAACTATGTCCAATACGGATCTGAGCCGCCGCGGTCTTCTGAAGACGTCCTTCCTCGGCGCAGCTGCCGCCGGCGCGACGAGCTTCGGCCTTTCCGGTCAGGCTCAGGCTGCCGCTCCGAAGGCCGCCGAATATGACGCCGTCATTCTCGGCGCCGGTCCCGCCGGCCTGATCGCTGCCATTACCGCTCATGACGCCGGCGCCCGCGTCGTCGTTCTTGAAAAGCGCGACCGTCCCGACGGCAACGCCATCTTCGCTCTCGGCTCCGTCTGCGGCTGGGGCACCCGTCACCAGAAGGAACAGGGCATCGAAGATACGGCCGAAGCCTTCTACGCCATGATGATGGACATCTCCAAGCAGATGGGCGACAAGGCGCTCAACCGCACCTACACCGACAACATCTCCGCCGGCATCGACTGGCTTGAAAGCGATATCGGCGTCAAGTTCGGCAAGATCCGTCCGATGCCCTATCCGCGTCTGGGCCGCACCTGCCGTGTGGTCGGCGACGGCATCACGGGCGGCGCTGCTCTTGTGCAGGCGCTCCTCAAGGCTGCCAAGAAGCGCGGCATTGAAATCAAGTACCAGCACAAGGCCATCGAACTTCTTCACGACGACCTCTTCGCCGTGACCGGCGTCAAGGCCGCCACCCCGGACGGCATCGTCACCATCAATGCCAAGGCCGGCGTCTGCATCGCCACCGGCGGCTTCTCCGCCAACCCCGAAATGGTCGACCGCTACATCGGCGGCTGGGCCACCCGCATGGTTCTGCGCGGCTCCAAGTCCACGACCGGCGAAAACATCTCTCTCACGATGCCGCTCTTCACGAAGTTCGTGAACATGGACCAGTTCCACTCCGGCCCGATCGTAGGTGCGACCCACGTGAACCCGGCCGACGTTCTCAACTCCGGCTACGGCGTTCAGGTGAACACCTCCGGCGACCGCTTCATGGACGAAAACAATACCTACGTGATCAAGGCCCGCACGACCGGTCAGATGACCCTCGACAACATGGCCTGGGTCATCGTCGACTCCGACTGCTCCGTTCTCGACAAGGTCATTCCGAAGTACGACCGCCTCAACAGCCCGTACGGCAAGGCCGACACGATCGAAGCGCTCTGCAAGCAGGTCAACCTTCCGGCCGCCAAGGTCGCCAAGGTCGTCAAGGCCTACAACGACGCACTCGCTGCCGGCAAGCTCGGCGACATGAATCCTCCCTGCACCTACAAGAAGCCCCATCCGGTTGCCAAGGCCCCGTTCTACGCCATTCCGTTCCAGGGCGGCATGACGGCCACCTTCGGCGGCCCGCTTATCAACGTCAAGGCTGAAATCCAGAACCTCGACGGCAAGAGCATCCCGGGTCTCTACGCTGTCGGCAACGCCGCCGGCGGCATCTTCTTCCACAACTACGCCGGCGGTGCCCAGCTCGGCGCCGCCACGGTCTTCGGCCGAATCGCCGGCAATGAACTCGCTGCCCGCGCGAAGAAGATCCAGCACTAATTGATTGAGGAGTGATTCAAATGACGAAAACGATTATCGCCGCGCTCTCCGTCGCCCTCGGTCTGGGCCTGAGCATGTCCGCCGGTGCTGCTGAAACGACGCTCGCCGCCAAGCACGGTCCGATGTTCCCGAAGGAAACCGCCTGGGCCGTCAAGGACCAGTGCCTGAAGTGCCATCAGTCCTATGAAGTGCTCGGCCAGCGCACGGCCAACCTCGTGCCGAATCCGCACATCAACCACCTCGGCGCCGTCAACTGCACGGAATGCCACAAGGCCGACAAGCCCTCTCGTCAGCCTGAACTGATGTGCAACGAATGCCATAACTTCAAGATCGTGAAGAAGGCGGCCAAGTAATCAGTTCGATTAGCAATATCCGACTGACCCC
The DNA here is from genome assembly GCA_017936545.1 of Sutterella sp. Classification (GTDB taxonomy): domain Bacteria; phylum Pseudomonadota; class Gammaproteobacteria; order Burkholderiales; family Burkholderiaceae_F; genus Sutterella. The sequence goes on along the minus strand of JAGBFJ010000038.1, from coordinate 5,640 downwards.
TTGATAAACACTGTGCCGGCCACGATCCGCTGACGATCATACAGTTGGAACGCGGCCGGCAGCCCCAGTGATGCGGTTGGCAAAGCGGGGAGCAGAATTATTCTGCTCCCCGCTTTTTTTGTGCCCGGACATTCGATTAGGACACGCCCTTGCTGTTGCTCTGAGATTTCATTCAGCAACGAGAATAGACAGTATCTATCGTCATATCAGAGCTACGCCTGACAACATCAATCTGACGTCGGGAAAAAGGTATCTGTTGCAGAAGCTGCTATGCAGCTGTCTAAGCACTGAAAGCAGCATTTGGCTTGGTTCTCCTGCTGAATACCTATCACCTTCACCATCCTTCAACCGTCCAAATTTCCCGAAAATAATCACTTGTGACAATATTCCAACATATGTTCGATGAAAAATAATCGTTGAACATCCTATGATTTCTTGTTCATATCGGGTTATCACCGACCGAACCAAGCATCCTTTTTGAAAAAATCGGGCTTGAGTTCCGGGCGCTCAGTCAAATTTGCCTGGAATTCTAGGAAAGAAGCGTGTATTCCTCTGGGAGTCTGCCGTCAGGCAGCTCCCCTTCTTTCCCCCAATAAACCAAGCCGTCAGGGCTGAGACAAAGAGCGGCTTGAGTAAAAATTCATAGGATATAAATCATCATGAAGAAGACTCTTGCTGCACTCGCCGTTCTTGGCGCTTTTGCCGGTACATCCATGGCCGCTGATGTCACCCTTTACGGCATCATCGATACGGGTCTTACCTATCAGCGTACGGACACGGGCGTTGCCAACACTGACACCACCTCCACTTTCACGATGGAATCCGGCTCCAACTCCGCAACCCGTTTCGGCTTGAAGGGCGTTGAAGAACTCGGCAACGGCCTGAAGGTTGGTTTCGTCCTCGAAAACGGTTTCAAGTCCGATACCGGTGCAATGGGCACGCAGCTGTTCGATCGTGAAGCTCAGGTCTATGTTGCAGGCGCTTTCGGCCAGCTCGGTGCCGGCCGTATGGGCCAGCTCGATTCCGGCAACGGTACGTACGCCCTCTTCGGCGGCGCCGTTGCTCCGTTCTCCACGGGCTGGACCGGCGTTCCGGGTCACAAGTATGTGATGTCCGCTACGTTCGATCGCTTTGACAACACCCTGACCTACAAGAGCCCGACGTTCGCCGGTTTCAATGTTTACGCCCAGTACTCTAACGGTGCCAACGCCGGCGAAGGCACTGCTGCTACCGACCGCTTCTACGCTGTCGGTGCCGCCTACAAGAACGGCCCGCTCAATGCTTCTCTCGTCGTTTCTCAGAAGAATCTGAAGTCCAATGACGCGAATGGTCGTTGGGAAGCTGAAGACCCGCTCGCTGTCAGCCTCGGCGGTGCCTATGACTTCGGTGTTGCCAAGGCCTTTGTTGCTACTCAGTACTTCAAGGACTCGAAGCTCGCCGCCGCTGCTGTGAATACGAGTTGGGCCGGTGAACTTTACTACACCGGTTTCGGCATCAATCTTGGCGTGAGCGCTCCGGTTCTCGGCGGTACGGCCAAGTTCAATGTCGGCTTCATGGATGCGGATCTCCAGCCCACCAGCGCCACCGGAGTTCATCAGGCTGACGGTAAGGAATACGGCATGAAGCGTGTCACCGTTGCTGCCGGTTACGAATATCCGCTCTCCAAGCGCACGTTCGTGTACGGCGGTGCCGGTTACTATCAGGATTCGTACGACGACAAGGGTGACGTCTCCTACGACGATGGCAAGAAGCTCGGTGTGACCGCCGGTCTCGTCCACAAGTTCTAATTTCATGCTTACAAATTAGAATGAATTTCAAGCCCCGTCGGGAGACGTCCCTACGGGGCTTTCTGCTGACTATTCAACTTCGTCCAAATTTTCATCATACCGATTGTGTCATTAGTCAAATTTTCAACTTGCGCGGACAGGAATTCAAAACAAACTTCTCCTTATCGAGCCTCAATCTCATAATTGTTCCATAGTCTCGATCAGCGTTTGTCACTATCTTTCCAAGTCCGCATCTTGTCCTGAATACCCGTCCTAGACCAATAGGCGTCGACTTTCCCTGTTCCGCATACAGTTTTCCTTACTCTTCAACTATATCAAGGGACCTCTGCAGGTTTTCCCATACCTGCGTGGGACTATTCTGCAACCAAGCGCAACGTCTGCCTCTCTTAAATCAATCCGGCGCTAGACTCTGAAGATCAACCAACAACCGGAAGACATCATGTCCGCCACCATCGACCTCCTGAAAGCGCATACATCCGTGCGCAGCTATACCGACGAACCCGTTTCCGAAGCCGAGCGCAAAGCCATATTCGCTGCCGCTCGCCAGGCCTCTACGTCCTGCGGCCTTCAGATCACGTCGGTCATTCGCGTGAGCGACCCGGAAAAGCGCCGTCTTCTTGCCGAATACGCCGGCAATCAGCAGCACGTCATCACGGCGCCTGAATTCTGGATTTTCTGCGCCGACTATCATCGCGACCGTCTGCTCTGCCCCGACGCCGATCTCGGCTGGACGGAGCAGTTCCTCGTCGGCTGTCTGGACACCGGCATCATGGCGCAGAGCACGATGGCTTCTCTCGAATCACTCGGCCTCGGCGGCGTCTTCGTCGGCGGTCTTCGCAACAACATTGAAAAGGTCGGCGAACTGCTTCAGCTCCCTGAAGACACGATCCCCCTGCTCGGTCTCGCCTTCGGTCATCCGGCCGTCAGAAACGAACTCAAGCCCCGTCTCCCCGCCGAGATCACCTTCATGGAGGAGGTCTACCGCGCACCCGACCCTGAGCTTCTTGCGGCCTACAACGACGAAATGCGCGGCTACTACGGCTCCCGTTCGTCGGCCTCCAAAGACACCGACTGGGTCGCCACTCTGAAGCCCGTGCTGCTCAAGGAACGCCGTCCCTTCATTCTTGACTACATTCGCAAAATGGGCTTTGCCAAGCGCTGAGCCCAATGCAGCAAAAAGGATTACCGGTGAAAAAACTGCTTATTCCCGCGCTTATTCTTCCGATGGTGCTTGCCGGCTGCGGCAAGGAGGACGTCGCCGATGTCTCTCTCGGCGTTCTGACGTTCAAGGACATCAAAGTCAACACCTTCGTCGACCCGAAGGTGCCCGGCGTCACCTGCCATGTCGCGAGCATTGAGGACAACCTTTCCCTGGCCGATCCGTCGGACAGCTCGGTTTCCTGCCGTCAGACGGGCGAAATCACGGCCGAGATGATCGCCTCCATCGACAAGTCGAAAGCAGGCGAAGTGGTCTTCCACAAATCGAAGAGCGTCTTCTTCAAGACCATGAAGATCCGCCGCATCTACGACGCCCAGACGCAGACGCTGCTCTACCTCTCGTATTCGACGAAGGAAATCACCGGCAGCTTCAAGCACAGTCTGTCGACGGTGCCGCTCTGGGGAACGGCCGCCTGGGAAGTCCGGGCACCCGCCCCTGCGTCGACGAAGTAAGGCACAGCTGCCGCATCAATTGTTCATTTCCAAATGAAAGCCCCCGGACGCCGTCAAGGCATCCGGGGGCTTTCCGTTCAGATCAGAATGTCCGAGTCAGCGATCAGCCGACCCAGCGGCGGGCATTGCGGAACATGCGCAGCCAGCCGGAAGCGTCCGTCCAATCGGCCGGGTGCCAGGAGAGCTGCATCGCGCGGTGCGAGCGTTCCGGATGCGGCATCATGATCGTGAAGCGGCCGTCGTCGGTCGTCACGGAGGTGAGACCTCCCTTGGAGCCGTTCGGGTTGAACGGATAGGTTTCGGTCGCAGCACCGGTCGGATCGACATAGCGGGCGGCAGCCTGGACGAGCGCGGCGTCTTCCGGACGGAGGAACTCGACGCGGCCTTCGCCGTGGGAGTTGACGATCGGCATCACGCTGCCGGCCATGCCGGCGAAGAAGATCGAGGGGCTTTCGAGCACTTCGACGTTGACGAGACGGGCTTCGAACTGTTCGGAACGGTTGCGCACGAAGGCCGGCCAGTGCTTGGCGCCCGGGATCAGGTCACGCAGATGGCTCATCATCTGGCAGCCGTTGCAGATGCCCAAACCGAAGGTGTCTTCGCGTTCGAAGAACGTGCGGAACATGTCGACCATGCGTTCGTTGTGAAGGATGGTCTTGGCCCAGCCGCCGCCTGCTCCGAGCACGTCGCCGTAAGAGAAGCCGCCGGCGCAGGCAAGACCCACGAACTCGGCGAGATCGGCACGGCCCGTCAGCAGGTCGGTCATGTGGACGTCATAGGCGTCGAAGCCGGCGCGCGTGAAGGCAGCGGCCATTTCCGTCTGACTGTTGACACCCTGCTCGCGCAGCACGGCAAGCTTCGGACGGGCGCCGGTCGCGATCATCGGAGCAGCGATGTCTTCGTTGACGTCGAAGGTCGTCTTCGCAAAGAGGCCGGTATCCTTCGGGCATTCGATGCGGGCGAATTCGCTGTCGGCGCAGGCCGGATTGTCGCGGCCGCGGGCGATCTGCCAGGAGACTTCCGTCCAGGCCTTCTGCATGTCGGAGCGGGAAAGCTGAGCGAGCGTTTCGCCGTCGGCGGCGATCGTCAGAGCATCGTCGTGCGTCACTTCGCCGACGAAATGGCAGACGGAGGAAAGACCCGCTTCGCGCATCATTTCGACCACGCGCTGAACCTTATCGGCCGGCACCTGAAGGAGCGCGCCGAGTTCTTCGTTGAAGAGCGCGCCGAAAGCGTCGGTGTTCTTCACGAGAGAAGAGATGTCGAGCTTCACGCCGAGGTGGGACGCGAACATCATTTCAGCAGCCGTCGCAGCGAGACCGCCGTCGGCACGGTCATGGTAGGCGGTCACGCAGCCTTCGTCGGCAAGCCAGCGAACGGTGCCGAAGAAGCGGGCGAGCATGGCCGGATCTTCGCAGTCGGGTGCCTTGTCGCCGAATCTCTGAGCCACCTGAGCCAGGATAGAGCCGCCCATGCGGGCGCGGCCGCAGCCGAGGTCGACGAGAACGAGCACGCTCTCGATGTCCTTGAGTTCCGGCGTCAGCGTCTTGGCGACGTCGCCGACAGGCGCGGCGGCGGAAACAATGAGCGAGACCGGCGAGGTCACGGTCTTCTTTTCGCCGTTGTCGTCCCAGGCGGTGCGCATGGAAAGCGAGTCCTTGCCGACCGGAATCGAGATGCCGAGCGCCACGCAGAAGTCGCTGGCGGCCTTGACGGCATCGAAGAGACGAGCGTCTTCGCCCTTGGCGCCGCAGGCGGCCATCCAGTTGGCGGACAGCTTCACGCGCGGCAGCTTCACGTCGGCGGCGGTGATGTTGGTGATCGATTCGCCGATCGCCATGCGGCTGGCGGCGGCGGAATCGATGACGGCGAGCGGCGTGCGTTCGCCCATGGCCATCGCTTCGCCGAGATTCGTTTCAAAGCCCATCGTCGTCACGGCGCAGTCGGCAACCGGCACCTGCCAGGGACCGACCATCTGGTCGCGCGAAACGAGGCCGCCCACGGAGCGGTCGCCGATGGTGATGAGGAATGACTTCGAGGCGACCGTCGGATGACGGAGCACGTCCTTTACGGCCTTCGCAAGTTCAAGGCCTTCGCTCGAGAAGGGCTTGAGCGCGCTCGCTTCGTGCTTCACGTCGCGGTGCATGCGCGGCGCCTTGCCGAGGAGCACTTCCATCGGCAT
>JAGBFJ010000037.1 GCA_017936545.1 Sutterella sp. | reverse complement strand
TCGGCATCGGTACAGAGTTCTTTGACGAGATTTCGATTTTTCGCCATGGCATGGACCTCTTGAAAACAAGCTGATGATCAATTGTCGCCCCACACGGCGATGAAGCGTGATGGGCGTCAGTGGGTGGTCCATGTCATTAAGAAGGGAGATATACAAATGAAGAAGACTCTTGCTGCGATTGCAGTGCTCGGCGCTTTTGCCGGCACATCCATGGCCGCTGATGTGGTCCTTTACGGACGCGTGGACACCGGCCTTGCTTATACCAACGTCGATCAGGACCGCGGCGCGGCCTATGAAAACGACACGTTTGAAATGACGACCGGTTTTTCCACGGGTTCCCGCTGGGGCCTCAAGGGCAGTGAAGAACTCGGCAACGGCATGAAGGTCGGTTTCGTCCTCGAAAGCGGCTATTCCTCCGACACCGGCGCTCTTCCGACCGGCAACCGTATTTTCCATCGTGAATCCACGGTTTCCTTCGGCGGCAACTTCGGTACGTTCTATTTCGGCCGTATGAACACGCTCGCCAGCGACGGCGGCACGATGACGATGATGGGCGACGTCTCCGCAGTCGGCAATGCCTACGGTCTTCTGAGCGCCAAGGGTTCGACGGGTTCCACGTGGGACCGTTATGACAACCTGATCGGCTATGTCTCGCCCAATTTCAACGGTCTGACGCTCGCTGCCCAGTACTCGATGGGCGCTTCCGGCGAATCCGAAAACAAGGCAGTTGCCAACCGCTACGGCGTTATCGGCGCTAAGTATGTTCGCGGCCCGATCAATGTTGCAATGACGGCTGAATATACGGTTTATGCTCACCAGCATACGGCTCCGGCTGAAGCCGGTGCTCTCTCCGTTGATCACGACGTTGACAACGGCGTTGCCGTGATGCTCGGCGGTAACTACGACTTTGGCGCTGCCAAGGTCTATGCCAAGGCTACCTACTTCGACAATATGAAGGCCATTCTGGACTCCTTCGCTATCGGTGATGACAAGTTCCTCACCACCAAGGTTACCGTCGGCGGCAAGACGTACACGGCTCAGTACGAAGGCTGGGGTGCTGAACTCGGTACCGCTGTGCCGGTTCTCGGCGGCACGGTTCTCGCTGCTGTCGGCTATCGTAATGCCGAAGTGACGAAGGACAGCGCTGATGAATACAAGCGCATCAATGTCGGCGCTGCCTACACCTATCCGTTCAGCAAGCGCACGAACGTTTATGCTTCCGTTGCGTATGCTCAGGAAAAGAGCGAAAAGAACGACAAGACGGCCCAGGCTTCCCAGGTCGGCGTCGGTCTCGTCCACAGGTTCTAATCTCGGCTTTCGGCTGATATCAGCCTGAGTTCGTTATTGAACAGCTCCCCGTCAGGTTTCAAAACTTGGCGGGGATTGTTTTATCCGATCTCAGGATAGAGAGAATTCGATCAGTCCGATAGAAAAGCAAGCAAGCGAAGTCCTGCAGATCGGCGTAAAGTTTACGCAGCAAAATTCTGATCCGACCATGCTGCAATTCCTTCAGCCAGTTACGCTTGATGCCCTTCCGATCCTGGCGGACTTTCTTCCCCACGGCGGTTCGGGCGACTGCAACCATTCCCTTGCAGCTCTGATTTCCCGTGCCCGGGAACACGAAACGGCCTATGCCGTCTTCCATGACCGTCTGCTGATCCGCTGGCGTCCTGTCCCCGAAGCGCCGCTCATGTGGATGGCGCCGATCGGCTGCACGAGCTGCGGCACGCTCATAGAGGAGCTTGAGCACATCAGTCTTGAAGCAGGCGAGCCGCTCAGATTATGGGGAACTGTCCCCGATCTGATGACCCGGCTTCAGCGTTCGCTGCCGTACAGAAACTTCACCGCGACGACGTCCAACGCCTGGTGGGACTATCTCTATCGCAGGGATCAGTTTGCAACACTTGAAGGCCGCCGGCTCAACGGCAAGAGAAATTTTGCGCGGCGCTTCTGGGCCGCCAGTCCCGAGGCTCGGTTTGAGCCGCTGAATGATGAAACGGTGCCGCTTTGTCTAGCCTTTCTGAATGACTGGTATGCAGACAAAGGTGCCATGACTCCGAGCATGCAGGCGGAAGCCGATGCCGCGAAACTGTCGCTCGAGCACCGTCAGGCGCTCGGCATTCAGGGCGGCGTTCTGATGTTGGGGGATCGTGTCTGCGGTTTTACCTACGGGGCCATGGTCTCGCCCGACGTGTTCGCGGTTCATGTAGAAAAGGCATCGCGAGAAGTGACGGGCGCTTATCCGGTGCTCGCAAGCGAGCTGGCGAAGATCCTTCCTGAAAGCGTGCTTTTCCTCAACCGGGAGGAAGATCTCGGCCTTCCCGGCCTCCGCAAAGCCAAGTCCGACTGGGCGCCGGCCTCGATGAATCAGAAGGGGTGGGTAACGCTTGAGGGACAGAACAATTAAGTCGACTTAAAAGTTTCAGTCGACCGCCTTGTGTTCCGGACTGAGTCTGGCCCAGCCCTTCAGGAAAAATTTGGCGAAGCTGCCGCTCAGCAGAGCAGCAAGAACCGTCCCTTCGCGCAAGCCGCGCAGCTCGCCGAAAAACAAGAAGGAGCAGATGACGGCGGCAGTGACGAGAAACACGTCGAGTGATACGCGGACGGTTCCGAACGATCCGCCGAAACGCTGAATAATGGAGAGTGCGGCGCCTTCGACGGGAAGAATGGCCAGACGGGCATGCACCATTGCTGAAACGCCGAAGCCGATGAGGGCCGAGCCGCAGAGCGCCATCAATAGCTGCAGCGGGTAGGCCGAGGGCGTCAGCAGTCCGGCAATCGGCATGGCGATGTCGATGCAGGCGGCAAACAGAAAACAGGTGGGAAGCTGCAGTCCGGCCTTTTTGAGAAAGTTCGCAGGAACGGCCGCTATGCCGACGAAGTAGAAGAAGAGGTTCGTCAGAAAAACGAAGGTGCCCATCGAAACGCCGGTGTAAAGCGTCAGTACGTAGGCGAGAGAACTCACACTGCCGGTGCCGAGCTGGGCCTGCGTGACCGTCGCGATGCCGAACGACAGGATCGAAAGACCGAGAAGAAAGATCAGCACGCGAACGAACATAAGGGACAGGATTCCGGCAAAAGAGTCAAGGCCGACATTGTCACTCAAAAAAGCGCTCTTTTGAGCAACACTCCGTCTAAAGAATTAGGGATAACCACAAAAGGCTTTGGCGTTTCGTCAGAAGGAAACGAAAAAGCCCGAGGATGTCGGGCGGAAACAGCCGGTGCGGTGAGAGGACGGATCAGGCTCTGCGGTCGTAAAAACCGGAAAGCGTCACGAGTTTTTTCAGAACCAGCGCATCGAGCTTCGGACTGAAGGCGGCTTTGAGGTCTGCGGTCAGACGGGCCAGTTCGGACGCAGACAAGCCGTCGGCGGATGCCGCGTCGATATGAAGCTCCGGCTTCATGCCGTCGGGAAAGCGCAGACGAAAGCGCAGACGGGAGCCGGCCGGGTGGGCCGAAATATAGTCCTCGGCCTCGGCGGTCAGATGCAGAAGGTCGGCCGAAGGAAGCGCGCCGTACGGGAAACGGGTGAGCAGGCAGGGTCTGGCGGCCTGATCCGGACGGGGCATGCCGAGCCGGGCAGCAAAAGCTCGGATGTCGGGCTTGCCGAGCCCGGCTTCTTCAAGCGGAGAGTGAATGCCGAGTTCCAGCAGCGCCCGGCGTCCGGGACGGTAGCCTGAGAGGTCTGAATGATTGGTGCCGTCGCAGAGCGGTTCGCCGCCGGCAATTCGAAGCAGTTCGGTGAACAGTCCCGTTTTGCAGACGTAGCAGCGTTCTCGCCCGGCTGAAGCGAGTGCGGGAAGCTTCAGCGGATCAATGTCCAAAATTTCGGGGTCAAGTCCCAGTTCATGCGCGCCGTCGACGGCTTCCTGCGTCTCGGAGGGAGCGATATGGGGACCCCTCACGTGAAGCAGTCTGACTTTGAAGCCCGCCCGTTTGGCGGAGAAAGCGACGAAGCGGCTGTCGAGTCCGCCCGAGTAGGCGATCGTCACGAGTCCGTTCGGGGCGGCACGCCGCAGCGCTGCAATCAGCGCGGCCGGCAGGCCGGAGGATTCATCGCAGGGAAACTCATTCGTCATTTTCCTTCTCCCACGGCGTGCCCATGGCGAAAAGCGTGCCGTTGGGAACGCCGTCGAAAACCTGCGGCGTAAACACGGTGACGCGTTCGGTAATGCGCATCTTCGGCCAGCCGCCGAAACGGGCGCCGAGGCCGAGCAAAACGGCAAGACCGGTCGGCGTCACGGGTTCGCCTTCGCCGTCCCAGGGCCTGACGGGGAGTCCCTTCATCATCGCGAACATCGAAGGGGCCGGGTAGGGGACCGTGCCGTGAGCGCAGCGGACGGAGCCGTCCGTCAGCGGAAGCGGACTGGCAACGAGGGCCGAAGGTTCGATGGTGGTCATGAAGTCGGCAATCAGACCGACGGCGAGAATGTTGGCAAGCCGGCCCACTTCATGGAAATGCACTCGGTCGGGCGTCGAGCCGTGAACGGACGCTTCCGCTTCCGAGAGCACGCGCCAGACGGCGGCGGCTTTGGCCCGGGCGTCGGCCGAGAGGGTGCTTTCCTCGTAAAAGCGCAGAATGTCGGCGGGCGTCCGGTGGGCGTGTTCATGAGGCGTGTGAATGCGGCAGGTCCAGCCCGCGATGTCGTTCACGAAGCGCTCTTCCAGACTGATTTCCGCCTTGACTTTGGGAAAGCGCAGACTGAGAAAGGCGCTTGCGGTGCCCGAGGTCTGCCCCGTGAGCGCCAGAAGGCCGCCAAGAAAAGCATTGGCATTGAAGCCCGCATGAATGCGGACGGTGAGAATCGGATGGTCGAAAAGACTGGACATCGGTTTTCTCCGAAAAATCAGCGCAGGGTATCCATGAGGGCGAGAACGCGGGCGGCGGCGCAGGCGGCGCCGTAGCCGTTGTCGATGTTGAGAACGGCGACGCCGGGCGCGCAGGAGGCGAGCATGCTTCTGAGCGCGGTCAGGCCGTGTTCGGCGACGCCGTAGCCGACGGAGGTCGGAACCGCAAAAACGGGCTTGGGCGTCAGGCCTCCCAGCACGCTTGCCAGCGCGGCATCGAGGCCGGCCGCCACGATGACGACGTCGCAGGCGTTGATGTCCGGGAGTGCCTTCTGAATGCGCCAGAGACCGGCAACGCCGCAGTCTTCAAAAAGCCGGACGCGGCGGCCGAGATACTCAAGGGTTCTCGCGGCTTCATGGGTGACAAAGCCGTCGGCCGTGCCGGCGGAGACCACGGCGACGGTGCCGGTTGGGGAGCTCGGACAGGTTCGGTGCCAGGCGGTGCGCGAAAGCGCGTCGTAGCTGTAGAGCGCGCGAAGGCTTTCAGGAACGTCCGCCCAGACGTCGGGCTCAAGCCTCGTGAAGAGGATCGGTTTTTCGGCGGGATCGGCAAAGCGTTCCAGAAGAGTCAGCAGCGCATCCCTGGGCTTCCCGGCGCAGAAAACGGCTTCGGGAAGACCGATGCGGCGGTCTCGTTCGATGTCAAAGCGGATGTTGTCGGACATGTGTCGGCCTGAAAAAGTCGGTGCACCGAGACTATCACGATGCCGGAAACGGCGGAGTAATACCGAACGGGCAGGGAGAGAAACGGGCAGGAATCGAAGACGTCTGGCAGGGTGCCGGGGGTGGCGGGGAAACTGGCAGAAAAAAGACCTGCCGGACAGCGGGTCCGGCAGGACGTTCTGAAGCGGTATCAGACGTTATTCAACGCGGGGCACCGTGAGGCTGCCTTCGGGCATCAGGATGATGTCGGGCGTTTCACCCACGTACTGCTTCGCGATTTCCAAGGCTTCTTCGACGGTGTCGACGGCGCCCGAGAAGAGCATGTCCTTGGCGAGCTGACGGTCGAGACGCGTGACCAGGATGTAGTGCGCCTTTTCGATCGGACGCGTGATGGCGTAGGCCTTGTTGGCGCCGATGCGGAAGTTGGCTTCGAGTTCGGCTTTGATGGCCTCGGGCGTCTTCAGACGGCGGAAGGTTTCTTCGAGCACGGCGGAGCCGGAGCCTTCTTCGCAGTCGGCGAGCAGAATCACCGCACCGCCCTTGCGTACGGCGCAGGCGGCATTGTCCATCGTCTTCTGCATCTGATAGACGTTGATGTCCTTCGGGTAGCCGCCGCAGGAGGCGATCACGAGATCGGCTTCCTTCGGGATCACGCAGCCGTAAACCTGGTCGACGAACTTGCAGGCTTCCTTGTGCGCTGCGATGTAGTCGCCCGCGAACATGCGCAGGAACTGATGCTTGGCGTTGAGAATGGCGTTGAAGAGGAAAAGCGAACGGCCCTTGGCGAAGAGCGCCACGCCTTCCATCTGGTCTTCGTAGCAGGGATTACCGACGGTCTTGCCGAGGCCCGCGCGTTCATCAAGCATGAAGCTGTGGTTGACGCGCACGGTTTCCATGGCGGCGCAGCCCGGCAGCACGGCCTTGCGGCCGCCGCCGTAGCCCGAGAAGTAGTGGTGAACAATCGTGCCCGTGAGGATCACGTGGTCGACGTTGCAGAGCTCCTTGTTGATCAGAACCGGCGTGCCGCGGGAGGTCGTGCCGAAATATTCAAAGTCTTCGTCGTTCGTGGCGATGCTGTTGAACATCTTCAGGCGGGATGCGACGTTTTCGCCGACGCCCTCGACCATTTCCTCATGGCTCATCGCGCGGTGCGTGCCGAGCGCGAAGACGATCTTCATGTCTTCGTCACGGACGCCGAGACGGTTCATTTCATCGACGAGGACCGGCATGAAGTCGTAGCTGTTGGCCACGCGGGTCGGGTCGTTGCAGATGAAGGCAACGGTGTCGCCGGGCTTGACGATCTCGTCGAGAGAAGGGCATCCGATAGGATGGCGGATTGCTTCAAGCACGCCTTCCCGGATGTTTTCCATGACGGGGAATTCTTCGGTGCGGACTTCCTTCAGAACGCGCACGTCGTCGATCTGAAAAGTCTTGCGTCCGCGTCCATAGGCAAAGTCGTATTCCTTCAGAGCCATGTTTCAGTTCTCCTTAATTGGCCGTTGGATGCCGAATTCCAAGGGGCGCTTCGGTCCGGAGCGTTCAGAGCAGCAGGAAATTCGGCGAATTGATTAATTATAAGGAGTTAGCGGATTACCCTCAGAAGGATTTTCAGACGATGCCCGCGAAGTCAAGAAAGCGCCGTCTCCTTACGCAATGTCCCGAGCAATGAGGGGGGAGCTTAGAAAATCCTTGCGGCGGTAGCGTTCATGCTGAGTCCCCTTCGGGGCCGAAAATGAATAGGTATTAACCCGTATGCCAGGTTCCTTTAAAGCGTTAACTGTTTAACGCACAAAAGCCCCGCGATTTGAGATCATAACCCCGTCAGAAAACAGAACTGTACGGAGTTTCAAAATGGAGCGAATAGCTTATTTGATGTTAGCGTCTGCAGTGTATGCGTTTTCATGTGCATCCTATGCGGCAGGCGTTGCCGGATTTCATCCGGACTGTGCAGTCTGCCATCAGGCGTCGCCTCCGTCGGCGGAAAACGCCAACCGCGAGGCCTGCGTCGGCTGTCACGGCGAAGCCCCCGAGAAGGGCAACGTGACGGCTGACGGCAAGACGCTCAACCCGCACAAGGGGCATTTCGACGTGTTCGACTGTCTGCAGTGCCATCCGGCGCACAAGCCGGGTAAAAACGGCTGTCTCGAGTGCCACAAGAGCGTGTCGGGCGTGATGCCTGAGAAATAACTCTTTTAAACACGGCCCGCGACCCGCCGGGCCGGCGATTGATCAGCATGAAGTGAGGAGAAGCAAAATGTCCGGTCAGTTTTCCCGTCGTGATTTCTTCAAGGTTGCAGGCGCATCGTCCGCCATTGCCGTGACCGCCCCCGCCGCGTTTGCAGGGGACATCCCGGAAAAGTGGCGTGCGCCCAAGTGCACGCAGTGGTCCTGGGAAAAGCCCGTTCAGCCGATTCCCGAATCGGAAATCAAGAAGGTTGTTGAGACCGACGTCGTCGTGATCGGCGCAGGTCTGGCCGGCGTTGCCGCCGCGCTCGGGGCACGCGAAGAAGGCGCGGAAGTCACTCTGATTGAAAAGACGAAGAGCTGGGGCGCACGCGGCGGCCACATTACGGCGTTCGGTTCCAAGGTGCAGGCTGAGCTCGGCGTCAAGATCGACTACGCCGAAATCGTCCGCCGTCTCATCTCCTGGGGTCAGGGCCGCATGGACGAACGCCTCCTCTGGATGTTTGCGAAGAAGTCGGGCGCCTGCATGGACTGGGCGATCGACATGTGCGCGAAGAATGACGTCAAGGTGACGCTCTGGGAAGGCTACTACAAGGGCCCGACGTACACGGAATATCCGGTGACGCACTTCTTCTACAACAAGGACGTGTCGCTTGACTACACCTACGGCAATTCGACCGGCATCGGCAACGACGTGCTCGTGCCCGCAATGCTGAAGGAAGCCGAAAAGAAGGGCGTGAAGACCTACTTCCGCATGCCCGCCGTGCAGTTCGTCCGCGGCAGGAACGGCGACATCGAAGCCGTGATCGCCGGCCGCAAGGGCAATTTCACGAAGTTTGCCGCCCGCCGCGGCGTCATCATCGCTTCGGGCTGCTACGCTTCGAATGAAGAAATGAGAAAGCGCTGGGCGCCGTATTCGCTGCGCGTCGACGCTCAGATCTACTTCCCGGCCAAGACGAATACCGGCGACTGCCACATCATGGCGCTTCAGGCGGGCGGTGCGATGCAGAAGCTCGAAGACCATGCCGCCACGGTGCATCTCGAAGCGGGCGCCGCCTCCTACGGCTTCCTGCACGTCAACGCGCTCGGCGAACGCTTCAAGAACGAGGACGTCAACACTCAGTCGAAGTCCTGCACGAAGGAACTTCAGCCGCACGGCATCGCCTGGACGGTCTACGACGCCGACTGGGTCGAACAGGTGAAGTCTCAGGTCGACTCCAACCTTGCAGGCGGTCTCTTCTACGGTCAGATGTGGCAGCCCTGGGGCTCCGGCTGGAACAAGGATGTTGAAATCGCCACGCAGGCCCAGCATATCAAGGACGGCAAGGTCGTGGTCGCCAACTCCGTGAAGGAACTCGCCGAGAAGATGGGTGTTCCCGCCGACCGTCTCGAAAAGACGATCGCCCGCTACAACGAACTCTGCGCCAAGGGTCACGATGACGACTTCGGCAAGCGCAAGGTCCTGATGACGCCGGTTCTGAAGGCCCCGTTCTATGCCGGACGTCTGGTGAGCTCGCTGCTCGCCATGTCGGGCGGTCTGCACACCGATCCGTCTCTCCATGTTCTTGACGCCGAAGACCGTCCGATCGGCAAGCTCTTCGTCTGCGGCGCCGCGGCCGGCGACTACTTCGGCTCCGGCGACTATCCGACGATCTGCCCGGGCATGAACCACGGCCGTGCGCTCACTTTCGGCAGACTTGCCGGCATTCTCGCGGCGGGCGGCAGCATCGACAAGGTGCCCGATCTGAAGATGTGACGGCTTTTCAATGAATTGAGCCTATGACCCGGCATTAAGACGGGTCCCTCCCGGCGGCAGGCTGCTTCATATCGGAGCGGCCTGCCGTTTTTTATGAAGCTGGCGTTGGCCCTCTCGGGTAGACTGACGGCAGGCGGCTTTTCCCTGAAGGCTATGCGGCAGGTTTTTCTCGAGTTTCCGTGGGTTCACGCTCCAGCGCCCACATCCTTTCTTCCGTATTTCCAGAAGCACGGACGCTTCGGACGGCTTCGGGCCGGTCAGGCTATCTACAACGGCGGCACCGACGGCGAGGTCGCCTGGATCCTTTCGGGTCTCTGCACCTACAGAATGCAGGATTCGCAGGACCGCGAACACTATTTCACGCTGGTGCCCCAGGGGCGCCTGATGGGGAACGTCGACGCCTATACCGGATCCGTCGTCAACATTCTCGACTTCGCGCTCAGGCCGACGGAAGTCCTTCTGATGCCTCGGCATCGCTTCATCGAGCTTCTGGCTGAAAACGGATCCCTGGCGCGCGAACATACCGAGATGCTGGTGCGGGAGCATGAATCCGATCTCGAAGGCATGTTTTCCGCCGTCACGGACCGCATTGAAGTCCGGCTCGCGCGGCTGCTCGCGGCGCTCGTTTTCCGCGATCGGCCGCGGCTCACCTTCCGCTGGTCGGATGCGCTGGCGGATTTTGAGACTCAGCCCGTCCCCTACGGACTCACCGTGACGGAAATGGCTCGGACCGTCGGTGCGACCAGAACGGCCGTCTCCCTCACGCTGACCCGTTGGGAGAAGGAGGGACGGCTCGCTCGCAGAAACGGCGTGCGATGGGTGACCCGCAGTCTGCTCGAAAGTGCGGCCGACTGGCTCACCGGCGGAGGTCCTTCGCCGAAGGTGGCCAAAAGCCGCCGCAGAAGCGGCACTTAATGCCGCCGGCATCGTCAAATCGCCTCTGTCGTGCGCCTTTTGGTGTTAACCCTTAGGCAGGCTGCCTCGGAAATTTTGTCGCCGGTCTTTTGAAACTCTTTTCTGACGGATCGCGGTGCGCGGCAGGCGTAAAGTGCAGAATGCACAGCGGATTGAATGAAAATCAATCCTGATCATATCGTCACAGGAGCATCCATATGAAGAAATCGACCCTCGCCGCACTCTGCTGCACAGCCGCTGCGGCTCTCGGCCTCGCTTCCATGCCGGCCGCCGCCGGCGAACGTCTTGACAACATTGTTAAGACGAACACCCTTCGCGTCGGCACGCCGGGCGACTATCGTCCGTTCGCCATGAAGGAGGATTCGGGCTTTGCGGGTCACGACATTGACGTGGTCAACGCCATGGCTGCGATCTACGGCTGGAAGGTCGAATTCGTTCAGACGTCCTGGAAGCAGATGGCCGCCGATCTGAAGGCCAACCGCTTTGACGTGGCCGTCGGCGGCATCACCCGCAGCCCGGCCCGTGCGCTCTTTGCGGACTTCCTCCCGGCCTATGCCCCGTTCGGCAAGGTGGCCCTCGTCAACGTGAAGAACAAGGACCGCTTCAAGACGCTTGAAGACCTCAATCAGCCCGACGTCCGCGTCATCAAGAATCCGGGCGGCACGAACGAAGCCTTCGTTCTCGCCAACCTGAAGAAGGCCCAGATTTCCACGCATGACAAGAACTATGAAATCCCGGGTCTCATCGCCGAAGACAAGGGCGACGTCATGATTACGGAAAACGCCGAAGCGAAGCTCTACGCGAAGAAGAATCCGAAGCTTCATGCCGCGTTCCTCGACCATCCGCTCACGCCCGTCAACTACATGGGTTTCCTGATGCCGACGGACGACGCCGACTATACCCGCGTTATGAACTACCTCTGGGATCTTCTTGACCGTCGCGGCGAACTTGAACGCATCGAAGACAAGTGGCTCGACTGATGAGTTCCGAACGCTGACCTTCGGCCGGCGATAAAACAACAGCGAAACCCTGCGCAGTGCGTCTGTGCGGGGTTTTCGCATTTTCAGGAATGATGTTCGTCTCAGACGCGGCAGGCGTAGGAGAGCGCTTCGCAGACCGCGTCGTCCCAGAAGGCGTCCGACGTGATGTCGGCGCCAGCCTTGGTGGCTCCGTCATGCTCGAACGTACGGGCCAGCATCTGCGACACCAGATAGCCGAAGGTGTACTGCCAGTCGTAGAAAAAGACGTGCAGCCGGAAGAAGTGCGGCTTGGAGGCCCAGACGTACTGATCGAATCCGTCGGCCGAATCTCCGAAGAAGTGCAGCCAGGCTTCGCGGCTCAGATGGTTGATTTCCGGCACGGAAAGCGCATGCTGTCGTCTCGCATTGAGAAGTTCGCGCATGAGCCGGTGCCGGACCAGAAGCGTCAGCAGCTGATTGGCGGCTCTCCGGCGGATCTGCCAGAGGATCATCGTCTCGTCGGGGCGTGCCGAGAAGCGAACGGTAGGCCGTGCGCTCCAGCATGGTTTCGGCGAGCAGGCCGGCGATTTCAATGACGGAAAGCGGTACGCGCTTGCCGCCAACTATCAGATCGACCGTCTTTTTCTGGCCTTGACGTTTGCCAACGTTGACCAGGCGCACAACGAGGCCGTGCTTCAGAAAGCAACTGAAGATGCTGACGGCAATAAGATTCCGGAAATCAAGGGCACGAACGCCGACGGCCGTGCCTATCAGGTCGGCGCTTCAGCGGACTTCAACGCCGTGACCGGCGTGACGGGTGAAGAACGTGCCGGCGGCTGGAAGGGCCTCAGCGCCGTTCTCGGCGCCGACTATGTCGTGGGCAAGCACAAGTTCATGGCCGACGTCGAGTACTTCGACGGTGAAATGGAATTGCGCTCCGATCTCGACTTCAAGCGCACCGTTGCGGCCGCCGCATACGAGTACTACTTCGCCAAGAACGTGATCGGCTATACCGCTCTCACGTATTCCTGGGCTTCGGGTTCCGCCGCCAAGCAGAGCACGTCTGCCGCCGCTCAGGACACGATGCAGTTCTTCCTCGGCCTGAACTACAACTTCTGATGCCTGTTTCCCCTCGGGGAAACCTAAGGCTGACGGCAAATGAGCCGCATTTCCTCCCGTGCGGGGCATTTGTGTTTTTGTCAGTACTCGAATCGGTAGAGCAGGTCCACGACCTGATTGACGCCGGAAACCGCTTCGAGGTAGAGCTTAGGCATGAGCCGGTAGCGAAGCGTGAGCGTGGCAAGCGAATCGAAGATGCCGACGCCGTACTTCACCTGCAGACCGGGGAGCACGTAGCCGCTCACCACGACCTGCGAACTGTCGCCCACCCCTTCGGTATCGACGCCGAGATCCTGAATGCCGACGGCGCTCCCGATTTTGCTCACTACGGAACCCGTCTGAGAAACGCCGAGACCGATGAGCGCGGAAGTGAGCGCCGAACCGCTGTCGGTGTCCTTGCCGAGCCCCTGACCGCGCACCAGATAGGAGAGCGCCTCCTGCTGAGACATCGCAGGTTCGGAGAAGACGACGAGCTTGGGACGGGCTGCGACGCCTGTCACTCGGATGCCGGCGATCACGTTGTCCTCGACGGCATCGGGATTGCGGATGGCTTCAAGATGAAGCAGCGGCTGATCGGCGGGGCCTGCGAAAACAATCTGCCCCTTGCGCACCTGCAGGTCCTGACCGTAGGCATGAAAGCGCCCGGAGTCGACGCTGATGAGGCCGTTGAGCCCCAGTCCGCGGCGGTCCTGCTTCACTTCCAGGTCGCCCGAGAGCGCCGCCTTCAGCCCGAAGGCGCTGAGCCTCACGTCCTTGCCGATGCCGATCGTCAGCGTGCTGCTGATCGGGACGGACGGGGTCTTGGGCTCGATCGGCTTGAGCGCCGCATCCAGCATGACTTCGTCGTCCGAGATGGAAACGGCGGATTCGGGGAGCTCCGTCACTTCAATGCGGGCTTTCGGAATGTCGACGCGGCCCGACAGCGTGATTAGAGTCGGATCCGCTCTCAGCGTGACGTCGGGCGACACCCAGACGCGGGCCATCGGCGGAACCGTCACAAGGATCCTGTTGCCTTTCGCGCTGACCTCGGCGAGCCACTTGTCAAGATCCCGCCAGTCGGCCGAGCCCGTCACGTCAAGACGGCCCTGAGCAGTATCAACGGCGCCGGTGAGACGGCTCTGTCGGCCGCTGAAGTCGACGTCGATGCGCGACGGCTTCATCTCGAGCGGCACCATGCCTTCGGACACCCGGACGCTTTCAAGACTGAGCCGGCCCGAGAGAGACGGATCGGCAAGGCTTCCTCCTGCCGTCAGGTCGGCCGACAGAATGCCTTCGGCTTTTTCGCCCGACGTGATGAGCGCGTTGAGCGCGGAGAGATCGATGTCCGATATGCGCAGACGGGCGTCGAGCGATTTGGCTCCCTGAGGATCCGTGACGGCAAGAGCGGCTGAGAGCGAGCCGTTGTCCCTGAGGGCCGCGGTCAGATCGGCGCTGAGGCGGCTTCCCTTCATGCCGGCGGAGAGTCCGAGTTCGGTGAATTCGAGCGGCAGGCTGGCTTCGCCGACGGTCTGTCTGACGGCGACGTCATGCCCGTCGAGCCGCAGGGCGAGGACCGGCAGAGAGGATTCAGCAAGACGCCAGACGGCGTCGGCCCGTCCTTCAAACCGCCCCGAGACGGCGGTTCCCTTCGGAAGCCAGGGCTTGAGGAAGGCGAGATCAAACCGCCGGAGCGCCAGCGCGGCGCTGCCCGTCTGTCCGCCGTCCCGGGCGGTGAGCGGCTTCTCAAGACAGACTTCGGCACTCTGATGGCGCCAGCAGTGTTCGGAAAGGGAGCCCGAAAGCGTGCCGGCATTCACGACCAGCGACGCAGGGCCGTCCTGAGCGAGATGCCCGGCCGGCGTGTCGGCCGAGCCCTCGGCCAGTCTGCCGTCCCAGGTCATTTTTTCACGGCTGAATCCGCCTTCAAGCGTCAGACCGGCGGAAGCGGGATCTCCATCGGCGTCGAGTCTCAGCCGGTGAGCGGTTTCGGTCCCTGCAAGATGCGCCGTCAGAGTCCGAAGCCTGAAGCCCGGCAGTTCGCCGCCCGAGAGCTTCAGCGTCAGATCGCCTTCGGTAAGTCCCTTCGGGTCGGCGGCGGCACGCCCGGCAAGACTCAGGGTCTCGAGCGTCATGCCGTCCCATCCGAGTCCCGAGCCCTTCAGGTCGGCATCGATCGCCGGTGCTTCGGCCGTGCCCGATGCCGTCAGACGGCCTTCAAGACGGCCGGCGAGTCCGGGGAGAAGCGCCGGCAGATCGGGCGCATCGATGAGAAGATCCGCAGCCAGCGCTTTGCCGTCAAAGCTGCCCTTGGCGTCGATCCGGTTTCCGCCGAGTCTGACGGAAAGACCGGGCGCGGAAAAAAGCATGGGGCTGCGGGCGGCGAGAGAACCTTCCGCTTCGAGCGCATAGCTCCCGAGTGTGCCTCTGAGAGTCAGCGCCTTCAGGTCGGCGCTCCAGTTTCCTTCGCTCAGACGGGCGGAAAAGTCCGTGCCGCCCGACAGTACGGCGTCGAGGGCAGGGACGAAGTGCTTCAGAGCCAGACTGCTGAGCGTGACGCTGCCGGCTGCCGTGATGTCGTCCGCCCAGCCGAAATCGGCTTTCAGCCGGGCTTCGCCGCCGGCGGCCCGGACTCTGCCCTCATTCAGATGAAAGGCGGTCAGCGAGCCCCGGCCGTCAAGCCGAATGCCGGCGGATGCGGCGCCGGAGACCTGAAGGCCGGTCTGCAGACCGAGAAGATAGTTTCTTGCGGTGCCGTCGAGCGTCAGACTGAGCGCCTGAAGTCTCACGGGTTCTTCGCTTTCGGCGGGCGCGGGCGGCCAGGCGAGCTCATCCGCCGTGACGTGCAGCCGAAGCGGCAGGTTCGGCGAGGACGGTTCCGCTTCCAGTCGGATGTCGGCGGCGACGGGGCCCTTCAGCCCGGCATAAAAAGCGAGTCGGCCCGACAGCGGTCCCCTGAGGGAGAAATCGGCGCTCTCGCCTGAGAGCGGCGCCTCGCGGAGTTCGGCCCGGCCCTTCAGATCAAGCTCCCGGCTGCCGCTCAGTTCGGCCGTGCCGGAGAGAGAGGCCGAGACCTCGGGAAGGTCGGCCGTCAATTCGCGAAGCGTCAGGCTGCCGTTTTTCAGAAGCGCGGAGAGTGACGCACGGCTGACGGCAGCGGGCGAAGCGCCTTCGAGGCGAAGGTCCTCCGCTTCAAAGCCGGCGATGTCCGCATCGACCGGCACGATGATGTCGGGCAGTTCGGGAAGGAGAGGCTTTTGAAAGAGGGCTTCCAGTGTCCTGCCGAGCGGTTCGGCGGGACGGGAGGCTTCTTCGGCCGTCGGTTCGGGTGCGGGCGGCAGGGCGACGGTCAGTCCCCGAAGACGGGTGCCGCCGACGCTCACCAGGCGGTTTCGCCAGGCGAGAGACGAGGCGAAGCTCACCAAAGACGTGCGGATCCCGTCCATCTGCGCGTCAATGCGCGAAAGCGAGATGTTCTCAACGGTAAGAGGCAGAGGCGCGCGCAGGTCCCGAAGCGGTTCTGATGGGGCTTCGGGTTCGCCGGACGTCGGAAGCTCCGCCGTATTCACCGCAATGCTGACGCCTTCGAGCGTGAGATCGGTAAAGCGAAGATGCTGGTTGAATAGCGCCCGCCAGTCAAAACCGAGATGAATGCGTTCCGCACTGACGGCGGCGCCGGGCATCTCCCAGCGCAGGCCTTTCAGCGTCAAATCGCGCAAGCCTCCGTCGGCCGCTTCGACCTGCAGACCCGGCACATGGGGGAGCGCCGTTCTGATCAGCGTTTCCTGACCGCTGTCGGTGAAGATCAGCCAGCCTGCGGCAAGGCAGACGGCACTCGTGACGCCGGCGGGGATCAGCAGAAATTTCGTGATGCGCTTCATAGTTCTGATCCGAGACCGATGTAAAACTGCAGGCCGCTCTTTTCCGGGTCGCCCACCGGAACGGCAAGGTCAAGCTTCACCGGACCGACCGGGGAATTCCAGCGGATGCCTGCGCCCGCGCCTTTCTTCCAGTCGGCATTGGCAAAGCCGTCCGCCGCTTCGCCGATGTCGAAGAAGACGGCCGCCCACCATTTGCCCGTGACGTTGTACTGATATTCCAGAGAGCCGGTGAGAAGCGTCGATGCGCCGGTCAGCTGTCCCGAGCCGTCTCTGGGGGAAATCGACTTGTAGTCGTAGCCCCGAACGCTGCGGTCGCCGCCCGCGAAGAAGCGAAGGTCGGGCGGCACTTTGTCGAAGCTGTTCGTCTTGATCCAGCCCGCATTGCCGCGCGCGACGAAGCGGTGCTTCCATCGCCATGTCCTCACCCAGGTCTGCTGAGCCTGAAGAATCAGAAAGTCGATGTCGGAGCCGATCCATTCCGAAGAGACGTCGAGCGAAAAGCGCTGGCTGTCGCCCCACCAGGGCATCATCCCGCCTTTGGCGCGCGTGCGAGAGAAGCTGACGCCCGGATAAATCAGCAGTGCCGACGTATCCACGCTGCCCTGCGTGAAGCTGTCGTAGGACATGTGCACGCCGACCGATCGCTGCCAGCCGTCGGCAAACTCCCAGTTGCGCGAAACGGCGAGAACCGTGCTGTTGCTCCTGGTGTCGTTCAGATTTTCATGCTTGAGACCGCCCTGAAACAGCCAGTACTCCTCGTAGGGATTGGCGAGGCGGGGAATCTTGTAGGTAAAGTCCAGCGCCTGTTCGTCGGCCGAGACGGCGGTCGACGAGGTCAGACTGTGGCCCCGGCGATTGACCCAGGGCTTCTGCCAGACCAGTCTGGCATGCGGGCCGACGTCGGACGCCACGCCGACGCCGACTTCGAAGGAATTGCGCTTTTTGGGAGCGACTTCGGCCTCCATCGGCAGATGACGTTCGGGATCCTCCCGGGCCGCATCGAAGTCGGGCGCCAGAACCACCGAAGAAAACCAGCCCATGTTGGAAAGCCTGCGGTTGAATTCGGCGAGATCGTCCGAGGTGTAGTAGTCGCCTTCCTTGAAGGGCTTCATGTTGTCGAGAAGGCGTGTGTCGATCTGGGAGCCGCGGTAGGTCACCTTGCCGAAGCGCCACCTCTGACCGGTGTCGTAGTCGATCGTCCAGTAGGCTTCGTGCCGGGGAAGCGAAACGCCGAGCTCGCTTCTGGTGAAGCCGGCGTCAAAATAGCCCCGGCGCATGGCCGCGGCGGAGAGCTCCGCCTTGAAGTTTTCATAGTCGCCGTGATTGAGCACCGTGCCGGCCTTCGGGAGCTTTTTCAGACGCCTGGTGAAAGGGCGTTCATCCTTCCCTTCGCCGGAGATCGTCACGTCCACGCCGGCCAGTCTGATCGGCGTCCCCGGCATGACCTGCACGCGGAGCGTGTCGCGCCTGTTGTCGTCCTTCAATATGCTGACGATCGGTTCGTAATAGCCGAGCGCCCGAAGCCCGAGACGAACGGCTTTGTCGATGCGCGCCCGGTCGCTGAAGGTGTCGGCTGCGCCTTCCTTTTCAATCGGCGCGAGATAGGCCTGAACATTTTCCCTGAGCGCTTCGTCGTCGATGCCCTGTAGATTCAGACGCAGTCCTTCGGCGGCGGCAGTGCCGCCGAGCAGAGTCAGCGTGATGAGTAGGGCGGTACGGCGAAGCACGGCGATTGTCCTTGGAATTCTTATCGGGGCGAGGCTGCGCAGTAGTTTAACCCAGCCTTCCGGCGGGAAAAGGAAAGAGAATGTGAAAACGGATGTCTGACGCAGGATTGACTGTCCCGCCGGGCGAAAGGCCGGATTCGCGGGAAAAGTCCCGCCTGGCTCGGCAGGCGGGAGGATGCTGCCGGGCCTCAGCGGGCAGGCTTCAGAATGAAGAGCGTGTGACTGATGCCGAGCGCCGGGTGTTCGGAAACGACGGCAAAGCCTGCGCGCTCGAAAATCGCGCGCAGTTCGGCGCCGGCAAAGAAGCGGGAATTGCCGTTGGCGAGCACCGTGAAATAGAGACTGGTCGCCGCCAGCGAGAGTTCGGCCGCCTGATGACGCTGTTCGTCGACGATGGGTTCGAGTACGGCAAGGACGGCCCCGGGCGCCATCGCATCACGGGTTCTTTCGAGAATCGACACGGCTTCGTCGGGGCTGAAGCAGTCGAGGAACTGGCTCATCCAGTATAGGTCGGCGCCGTCCGTACCCGTGAGCGGCATGTCCGTAAGCCAGTCGATGGAGACGGTACCGAGACGATCCAGAAGGCCGGCCATTTCGGGGCGGCCGCGAAGCGCCTCGGTTTCCACCGGCAGGTCGACAAGCGTCGCCCGGCCTTCAGGGAAGCGAAGGAGAAATTCACGCGTAAAGCGGCCGGTATTTCCGCCGATGTCGACAAGGTGCCCGGGCGCGAGCGGCGCCAGAATGTCGAGCGCCGCCCGGTATGCACGGTCGCTGTGATAGTGGTCGAATCCGAACCAGGCCTTCTGTGCGGCGGCAGGGAGCTCCGGAAGATGGGGATAAATGGTCTTCCAGTCGGGATTGAAGGCGGCAAGTCCGGCCGGACGTCCTTCCGTCAGCGATTCGAGCGTTCGGGAGAGACCGTCGTAGTTGACGTCGTCGGTAAAAAAGAAGTTGGCGCGGGTCATGTCGTCCAGAGCAAGGAGACTGCCCACTTTGGTCGCAGTCAGCCCCTCCTTGTTTTCTTCAAGAACGCCGGCGGGCTTCAGAATGTCCGCCATGACGGCGACGGCATATGGAGTCAGACCGAGTTCGCGCGCAAGCGTATCCCGGGAGACCGGTTTGTCTGCGCGGACGACGGCGTCGAGAAGTCCGGTCTTCAGAGCGGCAGAACAGGCCTTGAAAATAAACGGCGCGAAGGCGAGCTTCTGCGCATCAAGAAGGGTGTCGAGAAAGTTCGTGCGGTGTTTGCGAGCCATGGCGTTATTGAGACAAAAGAAGACGGGCGAGTTCGGAGGCGCTCATGCTGCGGATCTCCGGAACGAGCGCCGAAGTGAGCACCGTCAGCCGAAGGTGCTCGAATTTTCGATGCATGACGAGGAGCGGCCGTCCCGTCTCGTCGGCGACGGCGGGACGGCCCTCGGCATCGACGGTCAGACGGTAGCGGGCGCCGCCGCGGTTGAGCTTCACCTGCGATTCCATCAGTCCCCAGGCGAAGAAGAAGGGGTCGGTCGATCCGGTCCGGCGGCAGGCTTCGAGCGTCGGACGGGCCGCGGCGCCGAGCGACATCTCGCAGACGGCTTCAAGCCGCCGGAGCGGTCTTACGCCTTCCAGATCGAGCCCCATGACCGGATCACAGCCGGACGCGGTGCCGACGGCGACGAAGGCGCCGGTGTGCGCGATGGAGAGCGCGACGGCTTTGCCGGAGACGAGCAGATACGGCGGATAGGGCGGCTCTTCGATGAGTTCAGCCCCCAGACGGCGGGCTTCCGCCAACGCCAGCAGCCGGCCCCAGAGAGACTGACGGCGGCGGGCCTGATGCGTGAAGGCGGAAAGACGCCGCCGGGTGCCTTCGGGAAGCAGGGCTTCGAGTGCTGCTTCGAGCGCGGCATCCTCCGTATCAACGGCGAGCACGGTCACGAGAGGCTGATGGCTCATGCGCCGTCACTCCTCGAAACGCCTGAAGATCAGACTCGTGTTGATGCCGCCGAAGGCGAAGTTGTTGCTCATGACGGTGCGCTGTTCGAGAGGGATGACCTGATCCCGGATGTAGGCCAGGGGCGCGCAGGCGGGATCCGGCTCGGTCAGGTTGAGCGTGGGCGCGGCAAAGCCTTCGAGCATCCCGCGGACCGCGAACATGGCTTCGAGCGCGCCGCAGGCGCCGAGCGTGTGACCCATGTGGCCTTTGTAGGTGGAGTAGGGGACGCGGCTGCCGAACACTTCATAGGTGGCGTGCGATTCGGCGATGTCGCCGCGGTCGGTTGCGGTACCGTGGCCGTTGACGTAGTCGATCTCGTCGGGAGAAAGGCCGGCGTCGGCGAGAGCCAGACGCATGGCGGCCGCCATCTGTCCGGACTGCGGCGTCGTGATGTGAGCGCCGTCGCTGTTGGTGCCGAAGCCGATGATTTCGGCGTAGATCTTCGCGCCGCGAGCTTTGGCGTGCTCGAGCTCTTCCAGAATCAGCGTGCCGGCGCCTTCGCCGACGACAAGTCCGTCTCGGCCTTTGTCGAAGGGGCGGGGCGTATGGACCGGATCGTCGTTGTATCTGACGCTGGTGGCAAAGAGCGTGTCGAAGATGGCGGCGTCCGTTGCGTGCAGTTCCTCGGCGCCGCCTGCGATCATGGCGATCTGCCGGCCGGCTGCAATGGCTTCATAGCCGTAGCCGATGCCCTGGGAACCCGACGTGCAGGCGGAGCTCGTCGTGATGATGCGGCCCTTGATGCCGAAGTAGACGCCGATGTTGACCGGCGCCGTATGGGACATCATGCGCACGTAGGTGGTCGCCGTGATGCCTCGGCAGGAATCCGTCAGAATGAGATTTGCCAGTTCGGCGACGGCGGCGGGCTGACCGGCGGAACTGCCGAAGGAGATGCCCATGTCGCCCGACGTCACGATCGGATCATCGGAAAGACCGGCATCGGCAAGGGCGTCCATGGCGGTTTTGACGGCCATCAGCGCCACGCGCCCCATGGCGCGCGTCTTCTTGCGGGAAAAGAGGACGGGATCGAGTTCGAACGGCCGGGCGGGCGCGCCGACGCGCGTGTTGAGATCGCGGCAGCGGTCCCAGTCGCTCATGTGGACGATGCCGCTCACATTGTTCTGAAGAGAATCCCGAACGGCTTCCCAGGTGTTGCCGATGGGGGAAATGCCGGCCATGCCGGTAATGACGACGCGTTTTTTCTGCAGCATTAGACGAGACCTCCGGCAACGGGAATGACGGCGCGCGTGATGTAGGAGGCGGCGTCGGACATCAGAAAGGCGACGGCGGCAGCGACTTCCTCGGGACGTCCCGTGCGGCGCATCGGGATCAGCGGAAGAATGCGTTCGCGGTTTTCCTCGGTGATCATGTCGGTCTCGATGAGGCCGGGCGCAACGGCGTTGACGGTGATACCGCGGGAAGCAAGTTCCATGGCGAGCGCCTTGGCGGCGCCGATGAGGCCGGCTTTGGCTGCCGAATAGTTCGTCTGACCGCGGGTGCCGACGATGCCGGAGACGGAGCTCATAACCACGACGCGGCCGCGGCGCTTTCTGGCCATCGGCATGATGCAGGGCTTCATGACGTTGTAGAAGCCGTCAAGATCGGTGCGAAGAACGCTGTCCCAGTCGTCGTCGGAGAACGCGGCCATGGTGCCGTCTCGGTTGATGCCGGCGTTGACGACGACGCCCCAGTAGGCGCCGCCGGCTGCGATGTCGTCTTCAATGGCCCGGCGGGCTGCATCTCGGTCGCAGACGTCGAAGCTGAGAATGCGGGCCGAACGGCCGGCTTCGCGGATCAGAGCGGCGGTCTTTTCCGCTTCGGCGAGATTGGAGCGGCAGTGCACGGCGATGTCGAAGCCGTCCCGGGCGAGCCGAAGCGCGATGGCCCGGCCGATGCCGCGGGAACTGCCGGTCACGAGGATTGTGCGGTTTTCTGCGTTGTCGGACATGGTAAGGAAGTTCTTTTATTGTTATGAACGATATTGATCGAAGTAGTCGTCGGGCGGCGAAAAAAGCGTCAGCACGGCTTCGGCGACGGGGTCCGCGCCGATGCGGGACCGGCAGCTGAACTGCCAAAGACCGCTTTCATCGGAAAACACGGAGACCGCTTCGGTATCGACGACGTCTCCGGGCCGAAGACCCTCGCGGTGAAAGGTGAGACGGCGGGTGCCGAGAAGCAGGCCGGGACCGACGTCCAGTCCGGCGGCGCGTGAGCGCGCTCCGGCGAAAAGGCCGACCGTCTGCGCCATGATTTCAATAAGTCCTTCGGATGCGAAGACGCCGTCGCGAACGAGAAGGCAGTCCGCCTTGATGACGGTTCGGGAGGAGGCGCCCTCGTCAGTCACCGCGGTAACCTCGTCGATCAGCATCATGGGGCCGGTCTGAGGCAGAAGTTCGGCGGCACTCCAGAGGCGGGCCCGTTCTTCGGGCGTCATGCGCCGGT
Organism: Sutterella sp.; assembly: GCA_017936545.1. Lineage (GTDB taxonomy): Bacteria > Pseudomonadota > Gammaproteobacteria > Burkholderiales > Burkholderiaceae_F > Sutterella. The sequence continues at coordinate 2,791 of JAGBFJ010000037.1, read as the reverse complement.
AGGTCTCGGGATTGATCGGTTCTGTCATTCGGAAGTCTCCCCGGTTCGGCCGATGAGTAGAGAAATATTGCTGCCGCCGAAGGCGAAGGCGTTGATCAGAATGCGGCGGTATTCAAGCGGTTCGGCGCCGGGCCCGGTCAGCGCAATGCCGGGCAGCGAAGGATCGCGCCCGGCTGCGGCGTCTGCATCCGGAAAATTGAGCGGAGGCGGCGTGCGGCCGGCTTCGAGCATGGCGCAGGCCAGCGATGCGCCGAAGGCGCCCGCGCCGGCGAGCTGATGACCTGTGAGACGCTTGAAGCTCGCAGCGGGAACGCCGGGGCAAACTCTGGCGACGGCTGCCGATTCGGCACGGTCGTTCTGTGCCGTGGCCGTGCCGTGAAGAAGCACGAAGTCCGCTTCGGACGGATCGGTTCTGCCGAGCTCAAGCGCGCGGCGCATGGCGGCTTCGGCGCCCAGACCGTCGGGTTCGGGCGCGGAAATATGATGTGCATCGGCGGTTTCTCCCCATCCGAGAAGCTGCAGACGGGCGGTAACGCCGCCGAAAGCGGGCGAGGCGGTCATCAGAAGAAAGCCGCCGCCTTCGCCGAGATGCAGACCGTCGCGGTCGGCCTGAAACGGTCGGGCGGTTGTCCGGCTGACGGCGCCGAGCGCCCGGAAGCCGGCGTCGGTAAAGGGATTCAGAATATCCGCGCCGCCGGCGATAACGGCAGTGGCGGCGCCGGACATCAGGAGCCGGGCGCCTTCGGCAATTGCCTTTGCGCCCGCCGTGCAGGCCGTCGACACCGCATAGGCGGGACCGAGCACCGGGGTGAACCGCGATGCCGCCCGAGCCAGCAGCGACGCAGGCCGTCCCAGTTCAAGGTCGAGCCAGAGCGCAGGCTCGTCGGGCTTCGGATCTGAGAGCGCCGACGTCACGTCGAGCAGGCCGGAGGTGGCGTTGCCGATCACCAGGGCCGCGGCGTCTTTTTTTCCGCAGGGCACTTCGGCGAGCTTTTTTACAAGCGGAAGAATCAGCGCGCCGGCCGTGATCATGCCTCTGGTGATGCGTTCGCCCGGGAGCGTTTCGCGCAGCCAGGCTCTGCTTTCTTCAAGGAGATCCTCGTCAAGTGCGCCGGGCGCCGTATTGCAGGGCGCTGCGGTCCGTCCGGAAAGCGCGGCCAGCGTCTCCTGCGGATTGTCTCCGAGATGCGAAAGCAGAGTGTAGGCGTGAATATAAACGGCGGGCATGAATATCGGCGGAATGAAAGGACCGGTCAACCTGTCAAGTCTACCGAATCAGCGGATGTGCCGAGCATGTTTGTCGGCGGGAAAGACGGATTCGAAGCGCGATGCGGCGAATCCGGCGCCTGCCCAAAGCAGAATGACGAAGGCGACGAACAGCAGTGCGGACGTCCAGTTTTCCGCATCGCCGAGGCAGGCGGCGAAGATCAGCGGTCCGGTACCGGCGCCGAGATAGCCGAAGCCCTGCGTCATGGCGGAGAGTCCCAGCATTTCAGCGCTTGAGCGGGTTTTTTCAGCGACGAGAATAAAGGCGGCGGTCAGCATGGAGCCCTGGGGAGCGCCGGCGAGGATGCTGCCGAGCGCGATCCACCATCCTCCCTGCGTCCAGCACCAGAGCCCTGCCAGATAAGAAAAGGACATGAGGAATTCAGAAACCCATTCGGGTCCGCAGAACTTCATGAAGCGGGCTGTCAGAATGGAGGCGGGAAGACCGGAAAGAAGATACAGCGCGACGGCGGCGCCGCCGAGCGACGAGGAGGTGCCCTGCGTCAGAAGATAGGGAGGCAGCCAGGCGACGACGGTATAGATGAGCAGCGACTGAAGACCCATGACGGCCGTGACCGCCCAGGCGGCGGGACGCCGCCAGAGGCCGGGAGCGCGCTGCATGGTTTCCCGCCGGTTCTGGCCGGCATCGGTGAAGCGCTTCCAGAGAATGATCACGGCCGTGCCGTAAAGCGCCCAGAGGAGAAACGCCGTCTGCGTGAAGCCGGAGAGGCCGGCGAGAGGCGCCGAAACAAGCGCGCCGACCGAACCCGATAGTCCGATGACGCCGGTATAGATGCCCATCATGCGTCCGGCGTTCTGCGGGAAGCGGTCCTTGATGACGACCGGCATCAGAACATTAAGGGAGGCGATGCCGGCGCCGATGAAGACGGTGCCGAGCAGCAGCGACGGATAATTCGGGAGACTGCGGATGAAGCCCCCGGCGGCAAGTGAAATCAGAAACACTGAAACGGCGCCGCAGAGTCCGAATCGTCGGGCGGAACCGGGTGCGGCGAACGAAACGAGGCCGAAGGCGGCGATCGGAAGCGCGGCTACCAGACCGTAAAGAGCCGCCGAAAGCGACATTTCAGCAGTCAGTCTTTCTGCCAGCGGCCCGACGCAGGTCACAGGCCCGCGCATCTGCAGCGTGACGGCAATGATGACGAGTGCGGCGGCAAGACTTTTCTGCATGACGGTTCAAAGAGGAGGCTGATCCGACTATTGTCGGACTGCGGCTTGCAAAAGGCATTGGAATACCATGTTTATGGTATTTTGCGCCGGTTTCTTGACAAACGTTTCTGGAACCTGTTTAATTCACATCCTTCGCTGAACGAACTGCTCGGCGAAACGATGAAAGATAAAAACTTTCATCAAAAATTTGACAAGAACTGATGAGTTGTATAAACTCTCAATTCTGCGCCTCAAACGAGGCACTGCTCTTTAAAAATCAGAATCAACGGACCGATAAGTGTGAACATCGGCAAGTCAAGAGCCCTTGAAAGGCCTCAAAAAACTTACGAAGTTCGCG
>JAGBFJ010000002.1 GCA_017936545.1 Sutterella sp. | reverse complement strand
GCTCCCGAGGAAGTGCGGGCCCTTGCCACGAAGTGCACGGTACCCGCATCGCCTTCAGAAGAAGCGCTAAGAACGGCAAGGCCGATCCATTTCGGACGGGCCTCGCCTTTCTCGAAGAGAGCCGCCGGACGCGTTTCAGGCGCCCAGGTGGCGAGCACATAGGCATCGTCCCCGAGAGCATAAGCCGTATAACGGCTTCGCATCAGTGCCTCGGGCGTCTGCGCGGGCTCGCCCGCAAGCTTCGGCCCGCAGCACTCGGCCAGCGTCAAACCGCTGCCGCAGGGACAGAGTGCGGATGCACCCGCCTTCTTCTTACTCATCCTTTTCGCCGAAGTCGTTCTGTTCGGCGCGGGCGGCGCGACGGCGTTCGAATTCCTTCAGCCAGCGCTTGCGCAGACGGATGGAATGCGGCGTGATTTCGACGAGCTCGTCGTCGTTGATGAATTCGACGGCGCTTTCGAGCGTGAGCTTCACGGGCGGAACGAGACGAATGGCTTCGTCCGTGCCGGAAGCGCGGATGTTGGTGAGCTGCTTGCCGCGGATCGGATTCACGACGATGTCGTTTTCACGGGCGTGTTCGCCGATGATCATGCCTTCGTAGAGCTTGTCGCCCGGGGAGACGAAGAGACGGCCGCGTTCCTGGATCTTCCAGAGCGCATAGGCCACGGCGTCGCCGTCGTCCTGCGAGATAATGACGCCGGAGCGGCGTTCGCCGATTTCACCGCGGCTGATGGGACCGTAGTCGTCGAACACGTGGCTCATGATGCCCGTGCCGCGGCACATCGTCATGAACATGCTCTGGAAGCCGATCAGACCGCGGGCCGGAATGCGGTATTCAAGACGCACGCGGCCCTTGCCGTCCGGCTGCATGTCCTGCAGGTCGCCCTTGCGGCGGCCGAGTTCTTCCATCACGGAACCCTGATGTTCTTCTTCGACGTCGACCGTCAGAAGTTCGTACGGCTCCATCTTGACGCCGTCGACTTCCTTCAGAAGCACGCGCGGACGCGAGACCGCGAGTTCATAGCCTTCGCGGCGCATGTTCTCGAGAAGAATCGTGAGATGCAGTTCGCCGCGGCCGGCCACTTCCCAGACCGTTTCGTCTGCCGTCGGACGCACGCGCATGGCGACGTTCGACTTCAGTTCGCGCTCGAGACGTTCGCGGATCTGACGCGAAGTCACGAACTTGCCTTCGCGGCCGGCGAGCGGAGACGAGTTCACCTGGAAGTTCATCGTAAGGGTCGGCTCGTCCACCTTGAGCATCGGCAGGGCTTCGGGCTCCTGCAGATCGGTGATCGTCGTGCCGATCGACAGATCTTCAATGCCGTTCACCAGCACGATGTCGCCGGCTTCGGCTTCATCGACGAGCATGCGGTCGAGACCTTCGAACTTGAGGATCTGGTTGACCTTGGCGCGCTTGGGCGTGTCTTCCGGGCCGTTCATGATGGCGACGTCCATGTTCGGGCGGATGCGGCCGCGGTGAACACGGCCGATGCCGATCTTGCCCACGTAGCTCGAGTAGTCGAGCGAACAGATCTGAAGCATCAGACCGCCGTCGGGATTGTCGTCGCGAACCGGAACGTACTTGATGACGGTGTCGAAAATCGCGCGCATGTTGCCGATCTTCTTGAGCTCTTCGACGTCCGTCGTTTCACCGGCGAAGCCGTTGAGGGCGGACGCGTAGATCACCGGGAAGTCCAGCTGGTCTTCGGTGGCGCCGAGCTTGTCGAAGAGGTCGAACGTCTGGTTCACGACCCAGTCCGGACGGGCGCCCGGGCGGTCGATCTTGTTGACGACGACGATGGGCTTGAGGCCCTGGGCGAGTGCCTTGCGGGTGACGAAGCGGGTCTGGGGCATCGGGCCTTCGACCGCGTCAACGAGAAGCAGCACGCCGTCGACCATGGAGAGAACGCGTTCCACTTCGCCGCCGAAGTCGGCGTGCCCCGGGGTGTCGATGATGTTGATGTGCGTGCCTTCGTATTCGACGGCGCAGTTCTTCGACAGAATGGTGATGCCGCGTTCGCGTTCGAGGTCGTTGGAGTCCATCACGCGCTCAGCCACCTGCTGATTGGCGCGGAACGTGCCGGCGCACTGAAGAAGACGGTCCACCATTGTGGTCTTGCCGTGGTCAACGTGCGCAATGATCGCAATATTACGAATTGCTCGAGTCATTTAATTTCTCGTTGTTTATTAATGTGCAATTAATCTTTCAGGCTCAAGAACGCCGCGGTCTCCGACCTGCGCCGTTCCGAGCAGCATCCGCTCGGGGCCGTACACACGGACGCGTCCGCGCATTGTAAGCCTAAGCGCGAGCCGCTGTCCCGACATGAAGCGCTTCATCTGCACTTCATCGAGTTCGACCGCTTCAAGGGTCGACAGCAGCGTATCGGCGCCGAGCATTTTCTGCCGTGCGGCCTCGATGCTATCAGTCTTTTCCAGTTCTTCGAGCGTCACCGCCTTGTCGAGCGTCAAATCACCGACGCGCGTGCGGCGCAGCGCCGTCAGATGAGCGCCGCAGCCGAGTTCGCGGCCGATGTCTTCGGCGAGCACCCGGATGTACGTGCCCTTCGAGACAAGACAGGCCATCGTAAAGCTCTTGCCGTCGAAATCGCAGACGATGAGTTCCTTCACCGTCACGCGGCGCGTTTCGCGCTCCACCGTTTCTCCGCGGCGGGCGAGCTGATAAAGGCACCTGCCGTTGTGCTTGAGGGCCGAATACATCGGCGGAACCTGTTCGATTTCGCCTCTGAACTTGTCCGCAGCGGCAGCGAGCGCCTCCGCCGTCACGTTCACCGGATGGGATTCGAGCACTTCGCCGTCGGCATCGCCCGTATCGGTGATGCTGCCGAGCTCGACGCGGGCCACATAACCCTTGTCGGCATTGAGAAGGTCGGCCGAAAACTTCGTCGCGTTGCCGAAGCAGAGCGGAAGAAGGCCCGTCGCCATCGGATCAAGCGTTCCGGTATGTCCCGCCTTCTGTGCATTCACGAGACGGCGCACGTGCTGCATCGCCCAGTTGGACGACATGCCCTTGGGCTTGTCGAAGAGCATCACGCCGTCGATCGGATCTCCGCGCTTGGCCACTTACGCTTCTCCCTCGCCGGACTTGGTGTCCTTCATGGCCTTCTTGATGAGGGCGTCCATCTCGAAGCCGCGCGCCACGCTTTCGTCGTGCGCGAAATGCAGCGTCGGAACGGTGTGGATCGTCAGCTTGCGGAAGAGATGGTTTCTCAGCATACCGGCGGCCGCGTTGAGGCCTTCCTCGCAGACGGCGGGATCACTGCCGAGCACCGTGAAGAAGACTTTGGCGTGCGCATAGTCGGGCGTGATGTCGCAGCCCGTCACGGTGACGAGACCCACGCGGGGGTCGCGCACTTCCTGAGGAATGAGCTGGGCGAGATCACGGGCGATCTGGTCGGCCACACGAAGAGAACGGCCGGGTTTCTTCTGTTTCAAAATCGTTGCCTCTAAGGTAAAGCGACTGCGGGGAAGGTCCTCCGTGAGGCCTTCCCCGTCGTCATGTCGTTATCAGAGCGTGCGGGCGACTTCCGTCACTTCGAACACTTCGAGCTGGTCGAGTTCGCGGATATCGTCGTAGCCCTTGAGCGAAAGGCCGCATTCCTGACCGTTCTGAACTTCGCGGACGTCGTCCTTGAAGTGCTTGAGCGAAGCGAGTTCGCCCGTCCACTGAACGACGTTGTTGCGAAGCAGACGCACGCTCGCGCTGCGGCGGATGACGCCTTCGAGCACGCGGCAGCCGGCGATGTTGCCCACCTTCGGCACTCGGATGATCTGGCGGATTTCGACCAGACCGAGCGGCGTTTCGCGGCGTTCCGGAGAAAGCATGCCGCCCAGAGCCGCCTTCACATCGTCCACGGCGTCGTAGATGATGTTGTAGTAGCGGATGTCGATGCCTTCCGTTTCGGCCACCTTGCGGGCCTGCGCGTCGGCGCGGACGTTGAAGCCGATGATGACGGCCTTCGAAGCAGCGGCGAGGTTGACGTCGGATTCCGAGATGCCGCCCACGGCTGCATGCACGACCTGCACGCGGACTTCGTCGTTCGACAGCTTGGTCAGCGCGTGGATAAGCGCTTCCTGCGAGCCCTGAACGTCCGCCTTGATGATGAGCGGCAGCGTCTTCACTTCGCCTTCCGTCACCTCGGAGAACAGATTGGCAAGGTTGGTCGCATGCTGCTTGGCGAGCTTCTGTTCGCGGAACTTGCCCTGACGGAAAAGCGAGATTTCGCGGGCCTTGCGTTCGTCGTTGAGAACCACCACTTCGTCGCCGGCGGACGGCACGCCCGACAGACCCTGAATTTCGACCGGGATCGAGGGACCGGCGGTCTGCTGAGCCTTGCCGAGTTCGTTGATCATGGCGCGCACGCGGCCGAATTCCGTGCCGACGAGCGCGATGTCGCCGCGATGCAGCGTACCGGACTGAACCAGAATCGAGGCAACCGGACCGCGGCCCTTGTCGAGACGCGATTCAATCACGATGCCCCGGGCAGGGCCTTCGACAGGCGCCTTGAGTTCAAGCATTTCCGCCTGAAGCAGCACGTTTTCGAGCAGTTCGTCCACGCCGACGCCCGTCTTGGCGGACACCGGGCAGAAGGGCACGTCGCCGCCCCATTCTTCGGGCATGACGTCGTTGGCCACGAGTTCCTGCTTGACGCGTTCCGGATTGGCTTCTGGCTTGTCGATCTTGTTGATCGCCACCACGAGCGGCACGCCGGCCGCGCGGGAGTGGGCAATAGCTTCCTTCGTCTGCGGCATGACGCCGTCGTCGGCGGCCACTACGAGAATCACGATGTCGGTCGCCTGAGCACCGCGGGCGCGCATAGCCGTAAAGGCTTCATGGCCCGGGGTGTCGAGGAAGGTCACGATGCCGCGCGGCGTCTTCACGTGGTAGGCGCCGATGTGCTGCGTGATGCCGCCCGCTTCGCCGGCAGCCACCTTGGCGCGGCGGATATAGTCGAGCAGCGAGGTCTTGCCGTGGTCGACGTGACCCATGATCGTGACGACCGGCGGACGCGGCAGAGCCGGATATTCCTTTCCGTCGAGTTCGCCGAGGATGGCTTCCGGATCGTCCGCCTTGGCGGCGACGGCGCGGTGACCCATCTCCTCAACGATCAGCATGGCCGTATCCTGGTCGAGCATCTGGTTGATCGTGACCATCTGACCCATCTTCATGAGGGTCTTAATGACTTCGGTTGCCTTGACGGCCATCTTGTAGGCGAGGTCCGCCACGCTGATGGTTTCCGGCACCTGAACTTCGCGCACGATCTGTTCCTGAACGACGGGCGCGGGTTCGGCACGGCGGTTCTTGTCCTGGCTGCGGCGGCCGCGGGCCGTACGCCAGCCGGTCTGGCCGCCGTCCTCGTCGCCGCGGGTCTTGATGGTGCGGCGGTGCTGACCTTCGTCGCCGTAGCGGTCGCCTCCGGAGCGGCCGCCCTTCTTCTTGTCGGAAGGATGCTGCTTCTTTTCAGCCGGCTGGGCGTTCTGCTCGACAGGACGCTGCTGGCTGCGAACGGGCTTCTTCTTTTCTTCGGCGGGTTTCTGTTCGGCCTTGGCAGGACGGCGTTCCTCAGCCTTGGGCTGAGCCGCGGGCTTTTCCTGCTTGGCGGGCTTCTTGGCAGTGAGCACGCCGGACTTGCGCTGCATCATTTCACGGATGCTGCGGGCTTCCTCTTCGGCCTTGCGGCGGGCTTCTTCGCGGCGCTTGCGCTCGGCAGCCTCGGCTTCCATGCGCTTGGCGGTGGCGGCAGCCACTTCGGCGTCAAGGCGGGCCTTTTCGGCCTCACGGCGGGCCGCCTTGATCGCGGCCTCATCTTTTTCCTGTTCTTTCTTCAACGCTTCCTCACGGGCACGGGCTTGTTCGGCCTCGCGGCGAGCGGCTTCAGCACGCTCCTGAGCGGCCTTGCGCTCAGCTTCCTCACGGGCCTTGGCTTCCTGAGCACGGCGCTCGGCTTCCGCACGGGCACGGGCTTCGGCCTCTTCACGGGCGCGGGCTTCCGCCGCGGCCTTTTCCTGAGCCGCCTTTTCAGCGGCCTCGCGGGCCAGACGCGCTTCCACTTCAGCGCGGGCAGCTTCTTCGGCGAGGATCTGGGGATTCTTCACGAAGACGCGCTTGCGGCGCACTTCCACCGGGATGGCGCGGGAACGGCCGGAGCCGTCCTGCTGCTTGACAACGCTCGTTTCCTTGCGCGTGACGGTGATCTTGCGCTGGGCGCTCTGAGTGCGTTCCACACGAAGACTATCGAGAAGACGGGTCTTGTCGGTTTCGCTCAGCTCGTCCGTTTCACTCTTCTTGTTCACACCCGCGGCCCGAAGCTGCGCCAAGAGGGTCTTGGCGGCAACTTTGAGTTCCTGCGCGAATTCGCTTACCGTTTTGCTGGCCATAAATTCCTTTCTCCTTGATGCGTCCCGCGGTCCGGACGTTTCAGCAACGCCCTCCGCCGCAGCGCATCTGCCCCGCCTCTGCTCCTCTCCGATGCGGCTCCTCTCCGACGAGGAGCTCTTCGCACCGGTCCGAAGCCGGCGAAGCGATTGATCTGTTCGCGGCCGGGAACAATTTTTAATGGGTCCCGCTAGGACCCGGGCGCGGTTCCCGCCTTACACGGACGCGCCCTCCGGGGATCTCCGCCTTATTCGAACCAGTGTTCGCGGGCGGCCATGATGAGCTTGCTGGCGCGCTCGGCGTCGATGCCCGTCATTTCAACGAGGTCATCGGTGGCGAGTTCGCCGAGATCGTCAAGCGTCTTCACACCGTGGCTCACGAGCTTGCTCGCGAGGTCATTGTCCATGCCTTCGAGCGTCAGAAGCGGTTCGTCGGCCTTGCGGAGATTTTCCTCGCGGGTGATGGCGTCGGCGAGGAGTTTGTTGCGAGCGCGCTGACGAAGCTCGTCAACGGTTTCGCGGTCAAAGGCTTCGATCGCGTAGAGTTCCTTTTCCGGCACGTAGGCGATTTCCTCGATCGAGGAGAAGCCTTCGCTGATCAGGACGTCGGCAGCGGCATCGTCGATGTCGAGGCTGTCCATGAAGTCGGCGCGGATCTTGGCCACTTCTTCGTCACGCTTCTGCGTGGCTTCGGCTTCGGTCATGATGTTGATCTGCCAACCGGTGAGTTCGGAGGCAAGACGCACGTTCTGACCGGCGCGGCCGATGGCGATGGCGAGGTTGTCTTCGTCGACCACGACTTCCATCGTGTGCGTTTCTTCGAGCATCACGATCGAACGGACCTTGGCCGGTTCGAGAGCGCCGACCACGAACTGGGCGGGATCTTCGTTCCAGGGCACGATGTCGACGCGTTCGCCGCCGAGTTCGTTCGTCACGGCGTTGACACGGGAACCGCGCATGCCGACGCAGGTGCCGATCGGATCGATGCGGCGGTCCTTGGCGAAGACGGCGATCTTGGCGCGCACTCCGGGATCACGGGCGGCGGACTTGATCTCGAGAAGGCCTTCTTCAATTTCCGGCACTTCAAGTTCAAAGAGCTTCTTGATGAATTCCGGGGAGGTGCGCGAAAGAATCACCTGCTGGCCCTTGTTCGATTCACCGATGCGGTCGACATAGGCGCGGACGCGGTCGCCGGTGCGGAGGTTTTCGCGCGGGATCATCTGATTGCGCGGCAGACGGGCTTCAAGACGGCCGATTTCGACGATCGCGTCGCCCTTGTCGATGCGCTTGATCGTGCCCGTCACGATGCTTTCGTTGCGGGCCAGGAATTCCTTGAGAATCTGTTCGCGTTCGGCATCGCGAAGACGCTGAAGAATGACCTGCTTGGCATCCTGAGCGAAGCGGCGGCCCGTCGTATCGACGTCGATCACTTCGATTTCGCGTTCAATGAAGTCGCCCGGCTGAACGTCGGGGAATTCTTCGCTGATGTCCGAGAACATTTCCTGACGGTCGGGTTCCTGCAGACCTTCTTCGTCGGCAACGACGAGCCAGCGGCGGGCAGCCTTGAATTCGCCCGTCACGCGGTCGACGTGAACGACGACGTCGGCATCTTCGCCCGGGAACTGGGCCTTCTTGACGGCGCTGGCGAGCGCGGCTTCGAGGACGCCGAAAACGGTGTCCTTTTCAACATTCTTTTCGCTTGCGAGGACGTCGACAAGCGCGAGCATTTCACGGCAGTTCATGGGATCAACCTTTAAAGTTCAGTTCAGCAAGAAGATTTGCGCGATCAACATCGGAAAGCGGGAAGGAAATGCGCACGGGCGCCGTTTCAGCCGTCTTCTTCTTGCGATTGCGAAGCGCGGCCATGCCGGGCGTGCGGGCGATATCCACTTCAAAGAAGTCGAACGTGACGACTTCAGCACCGGACTCGCCCTCGATGCCGACGATGCGGCCTTCGAGCTTGCGGCGTCCCGCTTCGGGGAAGCCTTCGGCCTTGAGCGGCGCGAAGAGTTCCACGTGAGCGAGCTCGCCCGTGAAGCGTTCCCAGTCGCGGGCGCGCTTGAGCGGACGTTCGACGCCGGGCGAAGAAACCTCAAGACGTTCGTAGGGAACGTCTTCCACAGTAAAGAGGTGGGTGAGCTGGTCGCTCACGCGTTCGCAGTCTTCGAGCGAGATGCCGCCCTCGGCAGTCGTATCGATCGTCACGCGCACCAGGCCGCGGGCAAGACGCTCAAGTTCAACGAACTCGTAGCCCATGCCTTCGACGGTACGTTCAACGAGCTCGTTAAGCGCTCCGGAATTGGTCATTGATCAAACTTCCTCTTGATTGAAAAATTCAGCAGGCCTCATGCGGGCCGCGGCGAAGCCGGACGGGCGGTCTGAAAACCGGTCCCGGGCTTCCTCCCCGACAAAAACCGGGGACGAAAAAACTCCAAAAAAAAATGGGCAAACGCCCATTCGAGACCCTTTGACGCCGACGGTCCGTCTGCAGACCGGGGGAACGCGATGTCCGCCCGTCCTCGGGATTCTCTTTCGGCAGGGTAACAGCGGCGCACGGCTTCTTCTCAGCCGTCTGCGGCACGCTGTCTGAACTTCATCACGAAAACGCCGGCATCATGTTTGCCAGTGATGTCAGCGCGGCCCGACAAACGGCCGCCGAGGGTTTTCGCGAATGGCGTGATTGTATGAGAAAAAGGGGCGCGGCGCAAGCACCAAAGCCCCTTTTTTCCGAAGTTTCCGAACGCTTACTTGCGCGAGCCCGAACGGCGGCGCTGCGTCGGACGGTCGCTCATATCGCGGGCCTCCCACATCGGAACGCCGGTACGGTCGGAGGCGCCTTCCTTGAAGCGGCGTCCGCGGCGGGGCGCTTCGGCCTTCGCTTCAGCCTGAGCCTCCGCGCGGGCGCGTGCCCGGGCCTTTTCGCGAGCAGCCGCTTTTTCAGCCTTCTTGGCTTCTGCCTTGGCCGGAGCGTCGGCAGCCATCTTCTTTTCAGCTTCGTCAAGATCGAGCATCCAGGCGCGAACTTCTTCCGGTGTGAGCTCCATGCGCTTGCCGCGCGGCAGCGACTTCGGCAGAGACACCGCGCCGTAGCGGACGCGGATCAGACGGGACACGGTCAGATCGAGCGCCTCGAACATGCGGCGGACCTCACGGTTGCGGCCTTCGCGGATCTGAACCAGATACCAGTGATTCATGCCGGTGCCGCCCTGATCCTCGATCTTGTCGAACTTGGCGATGCCGTCCTCGAGCTCGACGCCCTGCTGCAGCTTCAGCATCTGTTCGGCGTCAAGTTCGCCGATGATGCGGACCGCATATTCGCGGTCGATTTCATAGCGCGGGTGCATCAGACGGTTAGCCAGCTCACCGGAGGTCGTGAAAAGCAGCAGACCTTCGGTATTGAAGTCGAGACGGCCCACCGCCACCCAGCGGGCGCCGGCGATGCGGGGCAGGCGTTCGAAAACCGACGGACGGCCTTCAGGGTCGTCGCGCGAGACGATCTCGCCGGCCATCTTGTGGTACATCAGCACGCGGGGCGTACCGGAGGCAGCCTGACTGCGGCGAACCAGACGTCCGCCGACACGGATCATGTCAGCCGCCGTCACTCGGTCGCCCACCGAAGCCGTCTGACCGTTCACGGTGACGTTGCCCGAAGCAATCAGCGACTCCATGTCGCGGCGGGAACCGAGACCTGCGTCGGCAAGCGCTTTCTGCAGCTTTTCGCTCGGCAGATCGGCCGGCGTCTGCTGCTTGCGGGCTCGGTCGATGATGTCGAGCGCGATCGGACGATCGGCAAAGCCGCGGAAGCCGTCGGCCTCAGCCTGCATTTCACCGAATGCCTCACGGGGAGAAGCAAGACGGGCGCGTTCGCTCACCGCTTCCTCATCGCGGCCGCGGCGGGCGCGGGGCAGATTGTGTTCTCCGGGACGGCGAAACGGCGTGCGCTTCTTTTCCGTCATCTGCGGACGGCGCCCGCGCGAATTATTCGTTTTTCTCAAAATTCATCTCCTTCTGAAGAGGCTCTTCCTCTTCTCCCGACGTTCTCGCTTCAGTCTGCTCTGCAGAAAGCAGGAAGTCGGGAAGCGGTTCGTCGTCCAAACTCGGCAGCTCATCCAAACTTCTGAGCCCGAGATCATTTAAAAAAGCTTTTGTTGTTCCGAGCAGCGCAGGCCGGCCCGGCGTCTCGCGGTGTCCGACCGTTTCGATCCATCCGCGTTCCTCAAACAGCCGGATCGTGGCGGGATTGACCGTCACGCCTCGCAGCTCTTCAATATCGCCTCGGGTGACCGGCTGACGGTAGGCAATAATGGCCAGCGTTTCCATCGCCGCGCGCGTATAGCGCTGAGGCTTTTCCTCATCCAGTCTGGCCAGATTGACCGAGACATCGGTCGACGTCTGAAAACGCCATCCGTCGGCCAGCTCCACCAGACGCATCCCCCTTCCTTCCCAGAATCGCTGAAGCGACTCGAGATGTCCCCGAACGGTCTTCGCGCTCAGACGATCGTCGAAGAGACGCCGCAGGTCGCGCACAGCCATCGGCTTGGACGCACTGAGAAGCGCAGCCTCAATGACGAACTGAGGTTCAAGATAGGCCATAGGGGAAATAAAGGCAGCGATGATCCGAAACTTGCGCCCATTGTACGAAAATCAGGCGCTGCAGACACAATAAAAATCCCGCAGTGCATGAGCTCTGCGGGACCTTTGTAATCTGGCGGAAGGAGTGGGATTTGAACCCACGATACGGTATAACCGTATACCGGATTTCGAGTCCGGCGCATTCGACCTCTCTGCCATCCTTCCGTTCATCGTGCGATGAATAGGAGGCAGATGATACCGAAGGCCCGTCTCTTTGTCAAATACCCGATGCAAATTCCTTCAGTAGGCGACCCCTCTTGCCCCTGCAAAAAGGCCGATCTATTCATAAGACCGGCCTTTTCTTCATTCAGCAGTGCTGAGGATTAATGGGCGAAAACGCCTTCTTCGCACGGACGGAGCACTTCGACGCCGTTCATGTACGGACGGAGCGCTTCAGGAACGGTCACGGAACCGTCGGCGTTCTGATAGTTTTCGAGAACGGCCACGAGCGTACGGCCGACGGCGAGGCCGGAACCGTTGAGCGTGTGGACATACTGCGTCTTGCCGTTTTCGTCCTTGAAGCGGGCGCCCATGCGGCGGGCCTGGAAGGCTTCGCAGTTGGAGCAGGACGAAATTTCACGATAGGTGTTCTGAGCCGGGATCCAGACTTCAAGGTCATAGGTCTTCGTGGCGCCGAAGCCCATATCGCCCGTGGAGAGAGCCACCACGCGATACGGCAGACCGAGCTTCTGAAGAATGCCTTCGGCGTTGCGCGTCATTTCTTCGAGCTCTTCATAGGAGTTTTCCGGACGGGCGATGCGGACCATTTCGACCTTGTCGAACTGATGCTGACGGATCATGCCGCGGGTGTCGCGGCCATAAGCGCCAGCTTCGGAACGGAAGCAGGGCGTGTGAGCCGTCACCTTGAGGGGCAGATCCTTGTAGCTGAGAATCATGCCGGCTACCTGGTTCGTCAGCGTCACTTCGGCGGTCGGAACGAGGTACATCTGTTCCTGTTCGCTGTTGGCGCCGCCCTTCTTGGCAGCAAAGAGGTCTTCCTCGAACTTCGGAAGCTGGCCGGTGCCCTGCATCGTCGAAGCCGTCACGATGTACGGGGTGTAGCACTCGATGTAGCCGTTTTCGCGGGTATGCGTATCCAGCATGAACTGAGCGAGCGCACGATGCAGACGGGCAACCTGACCGCGCATGAATGCAAAGCGGGCGCCGGATTCCTTTGCGGCGGTGTCGAAGTCGAGACCGAGACGGGCGCCGACGTCAACGTGGTCCTTGATCTCGAAGTCAAAGACGCGCGGCGTGCCCCAGCGGCGGACTTCAACGTTTTCGGTTTCGTCCTTGCCGACCGGCACGCTTTCGTGCGGCAGATTCGGAATGCGAAGCAGCAGGTCGTTGAGACGAGTGCGGATATCGGACAGTTCGGCCTCGAGCTTGGACAGATCTTCAGGGATCTTGGCGGCTTCAGCCATCAGAACGGAAGCGTCTTCGCCCTTCTTCTTGGCCATGCCGATCTGCTTGGAGAGCGAGTTGCGCTTGTTCTGCAGCTCTTCGGTCTTGGTCTGCACGCTCTTGCGGGCAGCTTCGAGTTCATTGAATTCCTTTTCCGGGAATGCGAAATTGCGCGTGGCAAGGCGGGCCACTACTTCAGGGAGCTGCTTGCGCAGCATCGTCAGGTCGAGCATTTTTTCTAATAACCTATAAAACAGCCGGCGCTTCGGAAAAGCCGCCGGCTTACAGAAGTCGATCCGATAATTTTCCCCTTTTAACAGGGAAAAGGCAAATCGTAACAAGGACTTGGGTCAACGGATGCCGCGCTTGCGTCCCCTGCCCTGACGCCGTGCTTCCTCATTGAGGGCTTCAAGCGCCTTCAGCTTCTCGGCGATCTTGATTTCCAGTCCCCGATCGACGGGTTTGTACCATTTGCGCCCTTCAAGCCCTTCGGGAAGATACACTTCGCCTGCGGCAAAGGCACCGGGTTCGTCATGCGCATAGCGGTAGCCTTCCTTATAACCGAGGTCCTTCATCAGCTTGGTCGGCGCATTGCGCAGATACAGCGGAACCGGACGGGAGGCATCGCTTTTTACAAAGGCGCGCAGCTCGTTGTACGCGTTGTAGACCGCATTGCTCTTTGGCGCGCATGCCAGATAGACCACGGCCTGCGCAATGGCGAGTTCTCCCTCGGGAGAGCCGAGACGTTCGTAAATCTCCGCTGCCTCCAGTGCGAGCTGCGTTCCGCGCGGGTCAGCCAGAGAAATGTCTTCGACGGCCATGCGGACAACCCGGCGGGCAATATAGCGGGGATCGCACCCGCCGTCGAGCATGCGGACCATCCAGTAAAGCGCAGCATCCGGATCCGAACCCCGCACCGATTTGTGCATGGCGCTGATCTGGTCGTAGAAATTGTCTCCGCCCTTGTCGAAGCGCCGAAGCGTAGCCGGCAGCGTTTTGCGGAGAAACTCCGCATCCACTTCATTCATTCGGCGCTCGACAGCCATCGTGCAGCTCACGTCGAGCGCATTGAGCAGGCGTCTGGCATCGCCGTCGGCCAACTCGACCAGCATGCGTCTGGCATCTTCGCCGATCGTCACGGACGGAAACTCTTTCTTTAACGTCCTCTCAAGCAGTTCGCCGGCTTCTTCCTGAGAAAGACTCTGAAGCTGATACACCGTCGAGCGGCTTAAAAGCGCTGAATTGACTTCGAAAGAAGGATTCTCCGTCGTCGCGCCAACGAAGACAAACAGTCCGGACTCTACGTGAGGCAGAAAAGCATCCTGCTGACTCTTGCTGAAGCGATGCACTTCATCGACAAACAGCAGGGTCGGGCGTCCCCTCAGGCGAAGCGTTTCCTTGGCTGAATCAACGGCATCACGAATGTCCTTGACGCCGCCCAAAACGGCAGAAATGGAAATGAAGGGGAGATCGAAAGCGGACGCCATGAGGCGTGCGAGCGTCGTCTTTCCAACGCCGGGCGGGCCCCAGAGGATCATTGAATGGGGACGGTGCTGCTCAAACGCAGTCCTCAGAGGCGCACCGGGACCGATCAGATGCTTCTGACCGACCACTTCGTCGAGTGTCTTCGGACGCATGCGTTCAGCCAGCGGCTGCAGCATGGGGGAAGCCGCCGTTTCAGAAACGGAAGCGGGTTTGCGCACGGCACCCGCCGACTTTGCGGGCGGCAGTGAATCGCCAAAAAGATCATTCGTCATAGTAGCGACTACTCTAGCAAAAAACACCCGACGGGACATGCCTCTGTGCAAAACTTATCCACAAGACGAATCTTGTGGATAACGACATTTTCCCTGTGACATACAAGCGAAAACCCCCGGCATCCTGCGATACCGGGGGTTCTCAATGGTGAGCCTGACGATGTCCTACTTTCACTGGAAATACAACCAACTATCATCGGCGATAAAGCGTTTCACTGTCCTGTTCGGAATGGGAAGGAGTGGGACCGC
>JAGBFJ010000036.1 GCA_017936545.1 Sutterella sp. | reverse complement strand
GTCATACTGAATCCGCCGGCCATGCAGCCGGACAAGTTTTTTTCCGCCGCCGTCGGACCCGTCCGCTGCCGCCGGCGGTTCAAAGAAGACGCTTGCGGAAGTCCCGGCAAATAATGCTCGCATCAGCAGAGGCTCGTTTTGCCCGATTCTCTCGGAATCGCGAA
Source organism: Sutterella sp. (assembly GCA_017936545.1). Taxonomy (GTDB): domain Bacteria; phylum Pseudomonadota; class Gammaproteobacteria; order Burkholderiales; family Burkholderiaceae_F; genus Sutterella. The sequence goes on along the minus strand of JAGBFJ010000036.1, from coordinate 5,125 downwards.
TGCCTGCAAATGCGTCAGAGACCGAAAGTAGCGCACGGGTGCGGGCAGCGCGGCACCCGATATTTATCTTGATCTGCTCGTCTGCCGCAATGATTTCCGGAAGCATTCAAAGCCGCACTGAACACATCGCAGCAGGCCTTATAAAGCCGATAAAGCGATGCTTCGGAGGACCATGGGAGAGATGCTGAAGCTCGAAGGAGCGGGTGGGTTATTCGTCTTCCCGCCGGTCCGAAGGATTCATCCTTCTCTCCGACCGGTCCGTATGCAGGCTTGCGACGGCCGCCGGCATGAGGATGCCCAGCAAACCTCAGGAGGGCCGTGCTCGCTCATATGTATCCCTTGCAGAACATGAAGAAACTCCGGGACGGCAGGGAAAAAACCGATACAGCGACACACTTCTTCCTGAAATATTGGGTTAATTTCATTCCCTTTTTGCGTTTTTATTTAACGATCCGGCAGCATATGCATTCTCCTCATCATGATGCTTATATCCAACATATTGCCGCCGCACAGGCTTGTCTTGAACAGTTATTGACTTCCCGTTCGGGAATTTCGTCTGAATGATCTGCAAGCGAAGCACTGGTTTTTCATTCAGATAATGAGTTCTTATATTTCACATAGATAAAAATTACAGCAAAAACGGAAGGCCTCTTTCCGGGATAAACGGCCTCCAATTCAAAAGAGGTCCGTAGTTTGCATTCCGCCCGATTAGTTTCGCTTTTTTGCTAATATCTGCCTCCGATTCCGTTCATGTTCGACACCGGCGCAGAGCAGCGGCAAGACAAGCATCCGATCCCGGGGTCACGCTGCTGAGGCGTGAGGGCAGGGTCCGCGTAATTCGGCTTTTCGCAAGCCTGAAGCTGAAACGAACACAGCAGGACCTCGGAGATCGAACAATTCAGCAATCGACTTCGCAATATGAAATTTCATCTGCTTCGTTATGATGACATGCATCTGAGCAGGCGAGTGGTGCTGACTGATGCATATATCGACGAAATACGGCGGAATATTATGAAAAATTTGTCGTTATAACCTATTATTTTGCGAACTTAAGCAGTATAATTCACACTATAGTGAGCTTTATGTGATATTTTTTCATGCGTACACATTAAGGATTCTGATCGAAAGTACGATTCCGAGGTCCTGGCGTCGGTGCGGCGGCGAAAAAGCTTCTATTCGCATAAAGATCGATGTTATATCAATTAATACACATTATACTGCATGTTATGAGACCTTCTTTTGCGGTCGAAGAAGCCATCCGAACACTTGGGGCTAACCTCAGAACGGCACGCCTTCGCCGTCGCCTGCCCCAGTCAGTCGTTGCGGAACGATCCGGCATTTCACTCAACACTCTCTCTAAAATTGAAAACGGAGACTGCGGAGTTGCCATCGGCAATGTGGCATCCGTGCTTCAGGCCCTCGGTCTTGGAACGCCCTTTGCCGATGTTGCATCATCAGGACTCGATGAGACCGGCCTGCTCCTCGAAGAGCGGCGACTCCCGCAGCGTGCCCGTCGGAGCAAAACCAAGGATTAACAAAAATGTCATCCCCTACCCGACGTCTTTATGAGGTCCGCGCATCCTGGCAGCATAATGAGCCGATCATCGGACGACTCTCCGTCCCTCTGAGATCGAGTTCCCTATCGGGAACTCCGGAGAAACGTCGTACGTCCGAGCAGGCGCTGCCTCCTGTTCCGGCCTTTGAATACGATCAGAGCTGGATCGAGTCCGGATTCGCCATCGGAGGCGACCTACCTCTTGTTCGCGGCATTCAGGTTCCTCCGCTCGGAAAATCACTTTTCAGCTTTATGGAAGACCGTGCGGTTTCTGCGTCAAATTGTGTCGTCTTCACTTCCGGCAAAACACCGTTTCCGGCGTGCTCCGACGACGCCTATCCGGCAGAAATCGCTTCTCTGATTCTTCCTGACTCCGCAGATGCCTTCGGAGGACTGAGTCTCATTCCCGTCGGCCGCCCTGCGCCCGCACCCCGATCCCGAATCGTTCGAGCCACGATGCTCGACGATCTGATTTATGCATTCCATGCTTATGAACGCGGAAGGGCGCGCGATCCGGAAATCGATCTTCTGCGCCGAGGACTCACACTGCCCGGCTCCGACCCGGTTTTTTGCGTCGAAAGAGCCCGAGAATGCCAGACCGTTCGTCTGAGAAGCATGAACGATCCCGTCGATCGCCCTCTCTGGCAGGGTATTGCATTAGAAACTGCTTCCCGCTGCGCAATTAAAACGGCTCATTTCGATTTCGAAAGAGAAATGGGCGAAACGATCCTTTTTTCGCGCCGTGTCGACCGAGCGCCTTCAGGCAGTCTTCCCGGTGCGCCGGCAACAAGACGGCTTCCTGTTTTCTCCGCCGCATCGCTCACTGCCGAACCGGCCGCAAACGCCCGCAGCAGAGCGCTTCCGTTCGGCTACCTGACTATTGCAGACATCCTCAACCGGGAAGGTGCCGCCCCTTCGCAGGATCTTCCGGAACTCTTCCGGCGCATGCTGTTCTCGCTGCTGACGGGCGAGTCGGCCGACAGCCTGCGCCGATGGCTTTTCGTTCGGGAACCGCTCGGCTGGCGGCTTCTTCCCGCCCATTCTCTGGAATGGCCGCTTCCCGGGCGAAATGCCGGCGGCGGACTGACGCTCGACGGCCGCCGGCGTCTGGCTTCTGCCGATGACGCCTCGCTCTATGCCCCCTATTTCGGTCTGACGGTTTCGGAAGCCAAGATGATGCTGATGGAAATGCGGCGCGTGCTGACCGAATGGGAGCAGATAGCCTCCGAGCTCGGCGCTGACCCGAGAGACATTGCGCTGATGACCCCGTCACTTGATCTTTTCTGACGGCAACTATTGCCTAATCCTCTCTCTTCATCCTGCCAATCATCTTCGCCTCCGCAGAGGCCGACACTCAGATTTTCATTCCCGATCGGCATATAAAAACAGCCCGCTGCACTGATGCAGCGGGCTGAATTCATCTTTGTAGACCGTCTCGGTCAATCCTTCATTTTGCCGCTTTCGGCCTGTTCGGCCGGAGGCGTGTAATTCGTGCTGCCGTCCTCCGAATGCACGGCGTTCTTACGGCGGAAACGCAGTTCCACGGATCCCGCACGGCGCCCTCGGACGGGTTTTTCAGGCTTTGCAGTTTCCTCGTAGGGCGCCGTCAGACCGCGAACGAACTCAGCCTCCCAGACATGCTCGGGCTCGTCCTCTTCCTGCTTGAGACAGGCATTGGCCAGCTGCTCGACGGTAAATGCCGTGCCGGGTCCGCCAAGCGCCAGATTGAGCCCGAGAGAATTGAGCACGGCAAACACCTTGTCCATGCGAACGGACGGCTTCCCGTTTTCAAGCTCAACATAGAAACGGCGTCCGACGCCGCAGCACACGGCAGCATCGGTCTGCGACATATTGAGTCTTTGGCGTGCGATGCGAAGCAGCGCACCGAGCTCACGCACGCTGTGGATGACCACGCGTTTTGTGCGCACGGCCTGCCTGACAGACGAAGACAGTCGGCCTCTGGGCGCCTTCTTCACTTCCGTCGATTCTGACATGAGCTCCTCCTGTGGCCGCCTGCGGAACCGTGTCCGCCGTCCGGCTGAGAATCGTTATTATCATTCCCGAAAGGGATGACTTGATTCTACACGCTGAAGCGGCCTTTTGCCTGTTCGTACCGCAGACTTTTCGAGCGTGTCGTTTCAGCGCAGCGCCGCGAAGCCTGCTTCGAGATCCCGAATCAGGTCTTCAGGCGCCTCCAGACCGACTGCGATTCGAACCATTCGATCAAACGGCATGGACTTGACCGTCCTGGTTCCGTAGCTCGGTATCAGCAGACTCTCGTAACCGCCCCAGCTGTAGCCTCTTCCGAAAACCGTCAGCGCATCCACAAAGGGAGCCAGACGTCCGGCATATTCGGGCCGGAACATGACGGCAAAGAGACTTGTCGCCCCGGTAAAGTCCCGTTTCCAGATCGGGTACGACGGATCCTCCGGCAGCGCCGGCCACAGCACCCGTTCTACTTCAGGCCGCTTCTTCAGCCATTCAATGACCGTTGCAGCCGACTCCGCCGCCCTCTTCACGCGCACCGCCATCGTATGCAGTCCGCGGTAGGCCAGCCACACGTCGTCGCCCGATGCCGTCTGTCCGAGCTCGGTTGACGTCCGATAGACGTCCGGCCAGACACGCTCGTTGCAGATCACTACTCCCATCGTCAGATCCGAATGACCGGCGATGTATTTCGTCGCCGCATGGATCACCATGTCGACGCCGGCCTCCAGAGGTCTGTAATAAAGCGGCGTTGCCCAGGTGTTGTCGATTGCACTGGCAATGCCGTGCGCCCGGCAGGCCTGTGCCACCGCCGGCACGTCCATCAGCTCGAAGGAGTGCGATCCCGGCGTCTCCATCATGACGAGCGCCGTATTCTCCCTGAAGAGCTCCCGAATATTTCCTCCGATCCTCGGATCGTAAAACTCTACGTCGACGCCCATCCTCGTCAGTGTCCCGGATGCAAAATCCCTCGTCGGACCGTAGATCGAATCCGCAAAAAGCGCATGAGCGCCCGCTCGCAGAAAGGCCAGGAGCGGCACCGTGCATGCCGCCAGTCCTGTCGGGAACGCCCAGGCGCCGGCCGCTTCGGGCCCCTCAAGCGCCATCAGCGCTTCATAAAATGCCTTGTGAACGGGCGACGCAAAAGTTCCGTAGCAGGGTTTTCCGTCCATGTAATTCCCGCTGAAGAACACGCGGTCGAGCATATCCTTCGAAGAGCGGTGAAGTACAGTCGAAGCCCGCACGACTGGCGGATTCACGTAATCCCAATCCGGATCGCGGTGACGGCCGGCATGCACCAGCAGCGTTTCGGTTTTCAGATCTTTCATAGACTTGCCGCGAGGAAACCCTCGCCTTCAGGCGAGGGAGGAATCGCGGCTTCCTCCTTTCGATATTCAGTTAGATACGTTTTTCGCTTCTCAATCAGCCGGAGCTTCTTATAAAAGATGCCGGCGGAGATTTTTCTTCCGCTCAGCGTGCGGATATCGAAATAACCCGAAGAGCGTCGGCCGAAGACAAAGCCGACTTCGCTGCTGCACAGCACTTTGTCAAAGAGCCTGAAACCCTTCACAAGGTACGGTGCTT
>JAGBFJ010000035.1 GCA_017936545.1 Sutterella sp. | reverse complement strand
CGCCTCCGCTCACGAAGGCCACGGCGCCGAGCACGGCCGCGGCCGCCCCGGCGCGCTCGCGGTGAAGCGTCAGTGCGAAGGTCATCGCCGCGGGAAGCGTCAGCCCCAGAGAAAGAAGCAGCACGAGAAACGCCGGCACCGTTGCCCAGAGCGGAAGATCGGCCCAGAAGGCGCCCGCCGTCAGAACCGCGCCGCACAGCATGCCCCATGCGCCCGCTTCCAGAGCGGCGGCGGGCGAAGGCATACGCGAACTGGAAATCGCCCCGACGGTGACGCCCGTCGCCATGCCGCCGAAAAGAAGCCCGTAGGCCGTGGCGGAAAGGCCGAAATGCGTCTGGAAGATGAAGGGCGAGGCGGAAATATGGCCGAAAAGCACGAAGGAGGACGCCAGCTGCTGCAGCACGACGGCCACGAACAGCGTGTCCTTCATGAGAAAAACAAAGGAAGCGGCGCTGCCTTCGCCGGCCCGGCGGCGCCTTTCGGGCGGCAGCGACTCGCAGAAGCGCAAGACGGTCAGCACCAGCAGCACGGCACCGATCGCAAAGAGAAGCCAGAAGATTTCGCGCCAGCCGGCGAAGTCCGCAATCAGCGCGCCGAACATCGGGGCCGTCACGGGCGCGATTCCCTGCACGGCGCCGACCACCGCCATGAAGGATCCGAGTTCGCGGCCCGTATACAGGTCCGCGGCGACGGAACGCGACATCACGAGAGCGCCCGAAGCCCCGAGCCCCTCAAGAAAGCGCATGCCGATGAAGACTTCGATCGTCGGCGAGAAGACGGCGCCGAGCGTCGCCAGAGAAAAAACAGCAAGACTCCCCGCCAGCGGCAGCCGCCGGCCGTGCCGGTCCGAGAAGGGCCCCACCCACAGCTGACCCGCGGCAAGACCCCACATCGTGGCCGACAAACCGAGCTGCACCATGGCGGCCGAGGTCGAAAAATCGGTCTGCTGCATCGGCAGCGCCGGCAGATAAAAGTCCGTCACAAAGGGACCGAAGGCTGAAAGCGCTGCAAGAAAGACGATGAGAAAAAGCCGCGAGTTGCGGCGCTGATCATTCTGAGACACGGATTTCGGGTATTTCATATTCAGGGGCCGCTATTGTAAGACGATTTAACCCGACTGCAATCAGCTTTTTGAATCGCTCTATCGGCCCCCCTTTTTCAATAGCGTAATAAGACCCATTCTCGTTTGCGTTGCATCAAACAACCCCGCTTTCTTTCGAGAGAACAATTCTCATTTACATCGACCGGCTCCCTACTGCGCCATGGCTTCAAGCGCCGATTTCCATGCGAACGGCGCTAAGTTGTAATGAGAATGCTTCTCATCTATATTCAATTCCGACGCAGTGTCCTTTTTGCAGGGACGCTGCAGCGGTCATTTTCAAGCTTCAGGACCAAATTCATGTTCACGCAGACATTGAAATCCATCCGCCGCCTGACCGACATGGCACCCGGTGCCGCAGGATCGGTGGCCAAGCTCAAGCTCGACGCAGCCGAAGAAAACCGGCTTGCCGAGCTCGGCCTCAGAAGGGGCGCCAGCGTCCGGATTCTTCAGGGCACGACCAATGAAAGCGTGCTCCTCGCCGTCGGCGACGGACGCATCGGCGTCAACTACGGCGTCGCACAGAAAATTTACGTCTTTTCTTAAGGATTACACCCTCATGTATCTCAAGGATCTCCAGCCGGGCAAGCGCGGCCGCATTCTTTCCTACTGAAAGGAGCACCCCGAATACCGCCGCCGTCTTCTGATGCTCGGCGCCACGCCCGGCACGGCTTTTGAAGTCGTGCGCATCGCTCCCCTCGGCGACCCGGTCGAAATCCGCGTGCGCGGCAGCATGATCAGCGTCCGCAAGGACGAAGCCGCCTTCATGCAGGTCGAGGCCGAATAAATCCGGCCGCAGAACAACAAGAGAGAGCACAGCATCATGACGAAAAACATCATCTGCGTCGTCGGCAACCCGAACTGCGGCAAGACGACGCTCTTCAACGCCCTCACGGGCTCGCATCAGGACGTCGGCAACTGGCCCGGCGTCACGGTTGAAAAGAAGACCGGTTCCTACCGCTGGAACGGCGAGCAGATCGACATCGTCGACCTGCCCGGCATTTATTCCATCACGCCTTCGTCCTCGTCCGGCGAAGACGAACGCGTCGCGCGCGACTACATCCTGACGAACGAGGCGCAGGCCGTCATCAACATCGTCGACGCCTCGAATCTCGAGCGCAACCTCTACCTCACGGCCCAGCTCATTGAAATGCGAGTGCCGATGATCGTGGTCGTCAACATGCTCGACATCGCCAAGCAGCACAAGATTCAGATCCGCCTCAACGAACTGGAAAAGGCGCTCGGCTGCCCCGTGGTGGGCATCGTCGCGTCTCGCGAAAGCGGCGTCCGGGAACTCAAGGACCGCATCTGCGAGTTCATCGCCAATCCGACCGTGCCGCCCATGCAGGTGAAGTTCGACGAGCGCATCGCCGAATGCGCCCGCGCGATTGAAGCCGAACTCGGCGCACTGGGTGCCGAACGGGCCCGCTGGTTCGCTCTTCAGGTGATCGAAGGCGCTCCCGGCATTGAAGAAAAGCTCCCTGCCGGCACGCCGGAACGCATCCGTCCGATCCTGGCGCCCGTCTCCGAAGCCTTCGACGGCGACCTCGACATCGCCGTGGCCGACGCCCGCTATCAGTTCGTAGCGTCCGTCTCTGAAAAGGCCGTGCACCGCACGGGCGACGCCTCCGCCACGCTCACCGACCGCATCGACCGCGTGGTTCTCAACCGCTGGCTCGGTCTGCCGATCTTCCTCTTCGTGATGTACGTGATGTTCCTCTTCACGCAGAATCTCGGCGGCGCCTTCATCGACTTCTTCGACATCCTCGTTGGCGGCGTGCTCGTCGACGGCTTCGGCGAACTTCTCTCTGCAGTCCGCACGCCCGACTGGCTGCGCGTGATTCTCGCTGACGGCATCGGCGGCGGCATCCAGACGGTGTCGACCTTCATCCCGGTCGTCTTCTTCCTCTTCTTCTTCCTCGCGATCCTCGAGGACTCGGGCTACATGGCCCGCGCCGCCTTCGTGATGGACCGTCTGATGCGCGCGCTCGGCCTGCCCGGCAAGGCCTTCGTGCCGCTGATCGTTGGCTTCGGCTGCAACGTGCCCGCCATCATGGCCACCCGCACGATGGACCGCGCATCCGACCGCATCATCACCATTCTGATGGCGCCCTTCATGAGCTGCGGCGCCCGTCTGCCGGTCTACGTGCTCTTCGCCACTGCCTTCTTCCCGACCAACGGCCAGAATCTAGTGTTCGGCCTCTATCTAATCGGCATTCTCGCCGCCGTGATCACGGGCTTCCTCGTGAAGCGCATCGCCCTTCCGGGCGCCGCCTCGGCCTTCGTGATGGAGATTCCGCCCTACCACATCCCGACCGTCAAGGGCGTGATGCTGCGCACCTGGGACCGTCTCAAGGGCTTCGTGCTCCGCGCCGGCCGCGTCATCGTGGTGATCGTCGCCTGCCTCGGCTTCCTCAATTCGCTCGGCACCGACGGCACCTTCGGCAATGAAGACTCCGACAACTCCGTTCTCTCCGAAATCGGTCAGACGATCGTGCCGGTTCTGAAGCCCATGGGCGTCTCCGAAGAAAACTGGCCCGCCGCCGTCGGCATCTTCACCGGCGTGCTCGCCAAGGAAGCCGTCGTCGGCACGATGAATTCGCTCTACGATTCGATGGCCCGCTCCAAGAACGCCGAATCGGGCGCCAAGCCTGAAGAAGCGGCTGAAGAAGGCGAAGAAGGCTGGTCCTTCACGGCCACGCTCGCCGAAGCCGGCCAGTCCGTGATCGACAACCTCTCCGAACTCGGCGACGTGCTTCTCGACCCGATGGGCATCCGCGTTGACGACCTCTCCGATACGGCCGCGGCCGCCGAGGAACAGGAAGTGGCGCTCGACACGGTTTCCATGATGCAGCAGCTCTTCGGCTCGTCCTTCGCCGCCTTCTGCTACCTCCTCATGGTGCTTCTCTACATGCCCTGCGGCGCGGCGGTCGCCACCGTCTGGCGCGAAGCGGGCACGGCCTGGACGCTCTTCCTCTGCGCCTGGACCACGGCGCTCGGCTACTGCTCCGCCACCGTCGTCTACCGCATCGGCGAATTCGCTCAGAATCCGACCTACTCGATCATCTGCATCGCCGCGTCGGCCGTCATCCTCGGACTCATGCTCCTCTGGATGCGCACCTTCGCGAAGAAGAACGGCGGCAAGGGCCGCCGGATCATCCCGATCGCCGTTATGCGCTCCTGATGACCTCTTCTGACTTCTGAGCGGATTCTGCTCGCAGCCCGAATTCCTTTCCCGGGGATTCGGGTTTTTTGTCGTTCATACGCATCTCAAAGAGGCAGATCAAACGCGTTTTTCGGCTTTTGCGATCAATGATCCAAAAAAACATTGATTTCAGAAAAACTGAAATCGGTTTCCGAAATCCGCGAGAAGTTCGTCCCAGAATTTGATAATTATCAAAAAATTGGACCTCTGCTCGCCTAAACTCTGCTCCGTCATCCAGCCAAACCCGTTTTGCCTTCAGGAGCAACGAATATGAAGAAGCAACTCATTGCCCTTGCCGTCGCCGCCCTCATGACCGGTGCCGCCTCTGCCGCCCAGACGGGCGTTCTCGCCAATTTCCACAGTGCCATGGGCGGCTGCGCCGTCTGCCACGGCACCGACAAGGTCGTCCCGAACGCGATTCCCGACGACGAATACGCCCTCAACAAGAGCTGCACCAACTGCCACGGCAGCTACGACAAGCTCGCGAACAAGTCCAAGAAGATCGATCCGCACGGCTCCCACCTCGGCAACGTGAACTGCACGAGCTGCCATACGGCCCACGTCAAGCCGAAGCTCGTCTGCAACGACTGCCATACCTTCCCGAACAAGATGCCCTTCGCCGATGCGCCCGAAGCGAAGAAGTGGGACGACGGCATTGATGCCGAAGCCGTTCTGAAGGCCGAAGCCGCCGCGCCGCGTGAAACGGCCGACGTCGTGGTGATCGGCGCGGGCAGCACCGGCATGAACGCCGCCATCAGCGCCAAGCGCGCCGGCGCCAATGTGCTGCTTCTCGAAAAGCACGTCTTCTCGGGCGGCAACTCGATGCTGGCCGCGGGCGGCTACAACGCCGTCGGCACGAAGCAGCAGAAGGCCAAGGGCATCAAGGACACGCCCGAAGCTTATGTTGAAGACACGATGAAGGGCGGCCGCTTCAAGAACGACCGCGAACTCGTGAAGATCCTCGCCGAAGAAAGCGCCTCCGGCGTCGAATGGCTTGAATCGATGGGTGCCGACCTTTCCGAAGTGAAGCGTTCCGGCGGCGCCCGCGTCGACCGCACGCACCGTCCGACGGGCGGCAAGAGCGTCGGTCCGCACATTGTCGACGTGCTTCGCGCCCAGTCTGAAAAGGACGGCGTCGCGCCGCGTCTCAACTCCCGCGTCGTCAAGATTCTGACGGATGACAATCACCGTATCGCCGGCGTCATCGTTCACGGCAAGCACACCGGCTACTACAAGGTCGCCGCGAAGGCCGTCGTGCTCGCCACGGGCGGCTACGGCATGAACCAGGACATGATCGCCGTCTATCGTCCGACCTTCAAGGGCATGACGAGCTCGAACAACGTAACGAGCACCGGCGACGGCATCAAGATGGCGCTCAACATCGGCGCCTCGATGACCGACATCGACTGGGTTCAGGCTCACCCGACGGTCGGCAAGGACAGCCGCATCCTCATCAGTGAAACCGTCCGCGGCGTCGGCGCCATCATGGTCAATACCGACGGCGCCCGCTTCATCAACGAACTGACGACCCGCGACCGTGCGAGCGACGCAATCCTGAAGCAGCCTTCGCGCAGCGCCTGGCTCGTCTTCGACAGCCAGCTCTATTCAAAGGCCAAGATGGTCCGCGGCTACGACCACCTCGGCATGCTCAAGAAGGCCGACACGGTGGAAGACCTCGCCAAGCTCACCGGCATGAAGGCCGACGTGCTCGCGAAGACGGTCTCCGACTACAACCGCTTCCGCTCCGCCGGCAAGGATGAGGCCTTCGGCCGCGCCGACATGCCGCTCTCCGTCGAAAAGGCGCCCTTCTACGCCGTCATGGTCGCTCCCGGCATCCATCACACGATGGGCGGCGTAGCGATCAACACGATGAGCCAGGTGCTCGACATCCAGAGCCGTCCGATCCCCGGTCTCTACGCTGCGGGTGAAGTGACGGGCGGCGTTCACGGCTTCAACCGTCTCGGCGGCAATGCCGTGGCCGACACCGTGGTCTTCGGCCGCCGCGCCGGCGAACATGCCGCAGCCTTTGCCCTCGGCAAATAAATCCCCCGAAAATCGGCGCTTCTCCTAGCCGATGCTGTCTGAAGGCCGGAGCCGTCAAGGGCTCCGGCCTGTTTTCATTATCAGGCCCGGTCCCCGACCGACGAACCCTCACCCGATCTCTGGACCACCCACGTTTGTCAAACAGTGGGTGACGAATTAGGGACAAAGAGAGCTTATCCCCGGCACTTTTGATGCCGAGGTCAAGCGGTCGTGGAATAAATAGCGCAGGCGCTTGCCTGCAAGCGACAAGCGGTT
>JAGBFJ010000034.1 GCA_017936545.1 Sutterella sp. | reverse complement strand
TCACCGCTCATATATTTGATATAAATCAATGCGGTAGGTAAGGCGACCATCTGTTATGGGGGAGCCTCTTCCTGATTGAGTTTTCTGGCACTGATTACGTGCCAGTTTTGATTCCCAAACTCAAATTATTGGAACTCCCCTCAAAACATTGATAAGGGTTTTTGCACCCTAAACAATCGCATCACGAGATTCGGCAGGTTGGCATCAAATTAGACCGATAACCGGAGGCAAGCCGAAGAGTCATAATGTTTAGCGAAATTTTCGTTAAACACCGCCATAGTGGCTCCTCCGTCTCAAACTATCGTTGGGCTTAAGAGGTCGCATAAGAAATTGGAGTTTGATTTATACCAACAAAGACTCATCCTGTGATTGCATCTGGGGGACATAAGAAAGCTCCTTTTGGCAGGCCGTTCTGCATTCTTCAGGTGATGCGGGAATATCCCATAAGGAATTTTTTCTGAGGACAGGCAAAAATACTCTGATCCTGTTTCCGCAATTCGGACGCTCAAAAAGAACACTGCCTTTCGGACTTCCGCATCATGACGCACAAATCCCCTCTGATCCCGATTGTCGCCGGACTTCTGATCCTTGCCGGCTGCGCCGGCCGTCCGGACAACTATCTTTATCATGCCGACGTTCGCGAAGCCAGAGTGGCGCTTGAACGGGCCTATAAGATGCAGGCGGACAGTCGGCTTCATTTCGTTCAGCCTCAGAACCATCTTGAGACATGCCGCATTCCGCTGGAAAAGGCATATGCCGATACGCCGGACAAGACCGTGATATGGGACGGCGGTTGCACCGGAGGTTACGCACACGGTCTGGGACGCATCATCTACCGATCCGAGACGGAGTCTTTCGACCGCGTTGTCGACGCCGATTTCAGAACCGTCCGCAGGCTGCTCTTTGCTGAATTCGATTACCTCAGAAACACGGTCCTGCTGGCAGAAAAGCCGAATGACGGCATCGGCGCCGAACTCTCCCGTAAAACGATCTACCGTGAACGCGAAGGCCGATTGGAAAGCGTGACCGTCGCTGATGTCTTCAGAACGGACGCCAACGGCAGCGCAGCTTACTTCAGCTCTCCGCTCAGCCCGGCTCTTCAGAGGACGGTCTGCCTCAATGGCGTATGCCGCACGCATGTCGATCTTCGAGCCATGCCGCACCGCAGAATCGATCAGATCGGGCAGGAATGGTTCATGACCGGTCCGGATCTCAAGCGCCGTGTCGGCATTGCCTTCCAGCAGAACCTAGCTTCGGGCGAGGTGACTGCTTATCGCTATGGAGAAAAGGGCGCATCGGTCGTGCTGGTGCCCGATGATGCGTTTGAGAGTTTTGTTTCTGAGTTCGGCAAGTTCGACGGTTACGGGGCTAAGTTCGACATCACGGCGGACAAGGTCCGCAGAATGGTCGAACGGTATCAGAACACCGTCTGCCGAAAGGCGGAGACGGCCAAGCTCAAAAATAAGAACAATCCTGACAACAGCAGACTGATCCCTGCCGGCATTTCCGCCGAAGAATATCTGCGCGTCTGCGGTTTTGAAAACGCTCTCCGACAAAAACTGGATGCTGCCGTGTCGGTCTACAAAAAAGAACTGACCGAGGCTCAGGCTTCAGCGCCGGCAGAGCTTCAGAGAAGCTTAAAGGAAATTCGAGCACGTACGCCTCTGATAGGGAATCAAGTCGATTGATGAGGCAGTGTCGGCTTCGAAAAGAAGCTAGATCTTGTTTGAATGAGGTCTTGTAGACAGACGCTGATATGGTGATGTTATTCGAAAAGCCTCTTTTCGAATAACATCAGAGTGAACTATTAGAGAGACGTGACACCGCTCCAAACGAGCCCCCATACGGAGAGGAAACATTTACGATCCGAAAAAGGGCATCAAAATTCGGGCAAATCGTCTTGAAAGTTTCAATATAACGATCGCGGTTTTCGTCATGAAGCTTTTCTTGTGCGAGATCGAGCTTTAGAAGTTCATACTGAATATCGCCACCACCCGGCTTGGGTATGAATAGGCTCGAACGGCAGTGAGTTCCCGGGATTATACCTGTGTAGCTGTAAAAGCAACAAAATATGAAGTTGAAGATCTTATCAGTTCCTGTGCCTCAGAGAAATACAGCATTGTCTTGATGTCTCACTCTGCGCCGGTTACAAACACCTGAGCGGCGGCAGCTGAGAAGTATTTTCTCGTAAAGAAAGGCCCGGCGTTCTGTTTTAGTCGACACCACGCCGCAAAAGATAGTTCTTGCACGAATTTCGGCCGATAATGATGCAGTTGCCGTGCAACGTACCGGCTTTCCAATCATTCGAGAGGTTCGCATGCCCGTTGAATTTAGCGCTCCGAGTCTTCAGGATTTCGTCATGCTTGTTGCAGCAAGCAATGAGAACGCCACCATCCGTTCCAAGAACAGCGGACTTTCCTCCACGAAGCTTCCGACCTGGGCCTCGACGAATCAGCGGACGATGCAGGATTTCATTTCGGCAGTGCGCCGAGAGTTCGGATCCGCCATCGCTGACGCCGCGCAGGCGAGGCTCGATACGCTGACCGAGTCGGGGAACAAGCCTCTCAAGGCTTTCATGGTTCGCGAAACGGTCGACGAATCGATACGCACGTGGCAGCGCAACATCAATACCTGCGACCGGTTCCTCTCGGGCATTGATCCCGAACACTGTCTCGACGCCACGGCCTCCGCAGAGGCCGACAGGAAGGGGATCGCCGATCCAGCTCTGCGCAGCCTGATGAAGGAGGCCATGAGGGAGGAGCTGAGAAGTGCGTTTGCCAAACCGACGGGTGAAGTCTCCGTGGCCGCGATGGAAGGCCGGCTGAGCCGGTCCGACGCCGTTCATGCTGCCGTGACTTACAGTTCTCCGGAATATCCATTCCGAAGCATGCCGGGTACCGATGCCGACAAATATCGGATCCTGCACATGCTCGACAGAAACGTCAACCTGGCGGGCGCCGTCATGCAGCGTCTGGATCTCTGCCGTCTGCTTCAGCCCGAGGGCAGGATCACGCCGGAAACGGTCTGGGAAGCCGTGACCGAAAAACCGATGCCGGAAACCGTGACCCGGGAGAACTTCGCGGACGAACTCGACGCCGCCTTCCGCGGGATCCTCGCCGGCAAGAATCTGACGCCCGACAAGGTCGACGGCGTGATGTCGTGCCTCAGTCAGGTGAAGCTCGAGGCCGCCGTGGAGATCGCGGCGGGAAGGCCGCTCACCGAGGCGGATCTCATCGATCCGGATTCGATCCTTCGACGCGTCTCGGCCAAAGGACAGCGGGCGGATCTGGAACGAAGCGTCGCCAGAGACGTCGGCCGCGTCGCCAACACCAACGTCTCCGGTCAGCCTGCGGCCGCTGGCATCACTTTCGGACTGCCGGAGGGCGACATCGCCGTGCCTCTCGGAAAGGCTGCTCGCGAGACGTTTGCGTTTGCCGACGAGGCTGATCGGAACGCCTTCAGAGGCGGAAGTCCGTCGTCCTACACGGCGGCGCTCCTTGAGAACTGCCGGACCGTCTCGGGCGGCAATCAGCTGATGGCCGGCACGCTGGCCGCCTTTCTGACGCAGACGCCCGTCGCCATTCTCGGCGCTCAGGGACACGTCGGCGCGCTGGGCAGTCTCGTCGAAGGCCGTCTGAACGAACACATGGCCGTGAACTACGACATTCGTCCGCAGGCGGACGGAACCGTCAGGGTTACGCTGAAAAGCAATGAAGATGCCCAGGTGGCCGGACGCGGGATGATCGAAGCGACGATCAGGCCCGACGGGTCGATCGCGATGGATCGTCTCAGTCTCGAGTCGCCCGAGAACGTGAGGCAGGCGGCCTTCAGAGAGCGCATGAATGCCCGCTTCGACGCCGACGAAACGATTCCGGCAGCGGAAAAGCCCATGCTCAGAAGCATCGTCACCGAAGGTCTGACGGAGGAAGCCCGCAGTGCGGATCCGGCCCGGCTCGACGCCCTGGCGGATGCGGGCATCGCTCAGGTCCGAGCCCAGCCTCTTTTCAGCAGAATCATGTCGAGCGTCCCCGACCATCTCGATCCCGAGCGCATGCGGACCGTGATCGCCGAAATGACGGCCGTGCTCCGGGAGGATTATGCCGGCGCGAGAGACAAGCATTTCGACGAGGACGGCGTCTTCGACAACTATTACATGGATGCGATTCGAGACAGCATCGAATCCTTCGACGGCGTTCCGCTTCGGGAAAAGCCCCTGAACTTCGACGGCAGGATGGAGCTGGAAAACGGCCGTCCGTCCCTCGACATCCGCGTGGCCGGCCTTCGCGAGCAGCTGCTCGAAGCCGTACCCGATCCGAACGTGCGCGGCTTCATCAGCATGGCCGCCTGTCAGGCCGGACTTGAGGCTTTGCTGACGATCCAGATTTCCGGCCCGGATCCGCGTCAGCAGACGACGATGTGGGAAGGCGCTCCGACGCTGGTGGACCTCCTCGGAGGGAACACCAAAATGACGAGTCTCAATTACGCGTTCGCCGATCACAGGTATTCGATCAGCTTCGATCCTATCGTTCCCGGCTCGCTCCCCGACGATCCCGTGAACCTCGGCCGCCAGGTCCACCTTTCGCTGGACATCACCCAGAGTCTTTCTTCTCAGGGCGGCGTACTGGCATCGAAGACCATTCCGCTGATGGGGTATCGGGTTGAACTCGACATGCCGCTCAGTCAGCCGAATCTTCGTCCCGGTGAGGTGCCCGAGTTCACGCTGAGGCGGATCGAAGGCACGAAGCTCTGCTGAACGGGGACGTCCCGTTCCTGCCGGCCCGCAAAAAAAGAAACTGATTTTCGGGCGTGTTCCCGAAAACCAGTTTCCCGGCAGCGGCTCTGAAAAGCCGCCGCTTCGATCCGGCCTGCGCAGGGCGGTCAGTGCGTAGGCTGCCAACGCATCAGCCGGGCTTCGCAGAAGGTGACGCAGCGGTCGATCACGAGGGCGAAGGCGGTCAGGACGAGAATGCCGGCCATCACGGTGTTCATGTCGAAGGTCGTTTCAGCCTGAAGAATCAGATAGCCGACGCCTTCTGCCGACCCGAGATATTCGCCGATCACGGCGGCAACGAAGGCCATGCCGACGGCATTGTGCAGGCTCGAGAACACCCAGCTCATCGCGGACGGGACGTAGACGTACCGAAGGAGCTGACGGCGGCTTGCGCCGAGCATGCGGGCGCTGTTGAGCACCGTCGGATTGACTTCGCGCACGCCCTGATAGACGTTGAAGAAGACGATGAAGAAGACGAGCGTGACGCCGAGCGCGATCTTCGAGGCCGGGCCGAGGCCGAACCAGACGGCGAAGATCGGCGCGAGAATCACGCGGGGCATCGAATTGAGGCCCTTGATGAAGGGGTCGCAGACGGCGGCGGCCCTCGGAGAGAGCGCCAGCCAGAGACCGCATGCGAGACCGGTAACCGTGCCGATGATGAAGGCCATCACCGTTTCGTAGAGCGTCACCGCAAGGTGGCGGTAGATTTCGCCTGACGAGAACCAGATCCAGATGCGGTTGAAGATTTCCACGGGCTCGCCGAAGAAGAACGCCGCCTGGTCGTCGTTGTCGAAGAAGAAGGTCGGCACGACGCCCGGTTTGGTCATCGCCCACCAGAAAAAGAAGATGGCCGCAAGAAGGGCCCACTGCCAGCAGCGGACCTGAAGACGGATGCGGGCTGTTTTGCTCATGGACATGTTTCGTTCCCCCTCATCAGATCGCGGAGCGGCTCTTTTCGTAGGACTTCATCACTTCTTCGCGCAGCACCGACCAGATGTCGCTGTAGATGCGGTGGAAGGCGGGCGTTGAGCGGATGTCGGCTACGTTTCTCGGTCGGTCGAGCGTGATTCTGAAGTCGGCGATCGGATGCGAAGCCGGACCGGCGGAGAGCACCAGCACGCGGTCGGACATGGAAATGGCTTCCTCCAGGTCGTGCGTGATGAAGAGAACGGCGCGCTTCTTGGCGGACCAGATTTCGAGCAGTTCGTTTTCCATGAGCTGACGCGTCTGAACGTCGAGCGCGGAGAACGATTCGTCCATCAGAATGAGCTCGGGATCGTTGATGAGCGTCTGCGCCATCGCGACGCGCTTGCGCATGCCGCCCGAAAGCTCATGGGGATAGCGGTCGGGAAAGCGGTCGAGGCCCACCCGCGCGAGCCACTCCATGCCGAGGCGGTTCGCCTCTTCGATGGGAGTGCCCCGAAAGCGCAGCCCCGCCGTCACGTTGTCGAGCGCGGTGGCCCAGGGCATCAGGCTGTCGGCCTGAAACATGTAGCCCACGCGCGGATCGATGCCGTTCACCGGCTTGCCGAAGATCCGGATCGATCCTTCGCTCGGGGTGAGAAGACCCGCAGCCATGTTGAGAATGGTCGACTTGCCGCATCCCGTCGGTCCGACGACGCTAACGAATTCACCGTCGGCGATCGTGAACGACACGCCCTGCGTAGCCGTATAGCCGTTGCCTTTTTCGTCGATTTCGAATCGGCACGACACATTGATGAATTCAAGCGCGGGGACGGGCGCGGAAGCCGTCGGAGTATCGGCCGTCTCCGTATCTCTGCTGTTGGTGTCTGTCATTCCTGCTGTCCTGTTTGTACACTGAGGAATCTGCGGGTACTTTCTTCGTTCCTATTACTTGGCAGCCGGGACGCGGTCCACGAATTCATTAGTGAAGACTTCGTCGTAGCGGAACTTGAAGTTCTTCAGTTCGGGCTTCACGTTGGAGATGGCCTGAGCGGCGATCTGCGCGCAGCCTTCGGGGAAGCGGCCGTCGGGCGAAAAGGCGGGACGGTTGTGGAGGAAGCCCTGGATGTAGATTTCCTTGCTGCCGAGGAAGGCCTGTTCCGGCACGTACTTCGTCAGTTCTTCCGGCGTCGCGGTTGCGAGCCAGCGGTCGGCGCGCACGATGGCGTTCGTGAGCTTCTGGACCGTAGTGGGATTGGCCTTGATGAAGGCTTCGGGAGCATAGAGGCAGCCCGCAACCATCGGTCCGTTGAAGAGCTTGTCGGATTCGGCCACGTTGCGGGTGTCGGCGACGATCTGGATGATGCCGTCCTTTTCGAGCGTGGCGATCACCGGGTCAAGACCCACGAAGGCGTCGACCTGGCCGGAACGGACCGCGGCGATGGCGCCCGCGCCGGAGCCGATGCCGATCACGGAGACGTCGGTGGGCTTGAGGCCGGCCGTGGCGAGCACGTAGTTGGCGATGACGTGGGAGGAGGAACCCGGTGCCGTCACGCCGAGCTTCTTGCCCTTGAGGTCGGCGAGGGTCTTGTAGTTCTTCATCGTCTTCTTGTTGACCGCCATCACGACCTGCGGCGCACGGTCCTGAAGCACGAAGGCGCGCATCGCCTGACGCTTGGCCTGCATGGAGAGGGTGTGTTCGAAGGCGCCCGACACCACGTCGGCGGAGCCGCCGATCACGGCCTGGAGCGAACGGGAGCCGCCCTGGAAGTCCACCACCTTGACGTCGAGACCTTCATCCTTGAAGAAGCCGCGCCAGTCGGCAATGGCCATCGGGAGATAGTAGTAGAGGTTCTTGCCGCCGACGGCGATGGTGATCGAGCTCTTCTCCGCGGCTGCGGCGAAGGAAGGCACGGAGGAAACGGCTGCGGCGGCTGCGGCGAACTGGCAGAACTGGCGGCGGGAGATCTGGAACATGACTGTCATCCTGAGAATGAGAATTGAAAAGGTTTCCCGAGGATGACCGGCGAACTCAGAGCCGCTGGATTTGAATACGGGTGTGGGCTCGGTGCCCGGCATCCTCAGCTGTGTGATTTTTCCGGAGGATGTCGGAACGGCTCATCAGGCCGGACTGCCACCCTCCGTCGGAAGCGATAGAGGAAGCAGTACAGGTACGGCGAACGGGGAGCGGCATGCGGTCGCTGTGCGTGCACTGAATTGCATGATCATCTCCACGTTTTTGCGGGTTGAGCGGGGAAGCGCCCGCTTCCCTGTTGCAGATAATCATGCTCGCAATTCCGTCGGAGATCAATAGTGGCGATATCCTAGGGTATTTTGCCTAGAGAAAATCGCAAACCGTTGTGAGAGAAGGGATAGAGGGATTCGTTCAGCATGGACGGAAGGCTGAATTCCGCCGGAGTCTTTTGCAAAAGCTCAAGGTTTTGCAAAAAATGAGCTTTGCAGAAAGGACGATTTTGCATAAGACGCGCACTGCAAAAGCAGACTGTTTTGCAATTCGGCATCCCGGAGCGCCAGGATGCACAGGCGACGCGGACATCGGTTAAGTTTTTTGCCGGCGCACGGGGTTCCGGTCTCATGCAGCCGGCGGCATTGAAGCAGGTGCACGGCGCTTGCGCTCAATATTGATATTAGATATGCGCGGCAAGGCTGATCGGGACAGGGAAGGCAGTCGTTTCAGCATCTCGGACAATCTTATATAAGGCTGCCGGATGGCTGGTATATGCATGCAGGCGACATTATTCTCAGGATGCACTCAATCGGTGCACGCTGATCGCGCATGTGCACAGAACGGGTGCACAGAAGCGCCCGATGGGAGGGCAGGGTGCACGCTAGAAAAGCGCTTGTGAATGAACTGCTTAGGGATTATCGATTAGTAGCTCGTGGCGGATGAGAACGGTTCGCAATGAGCTCGGCGCAGGGCTAGGGCAAAACGTTTAGTTTGAAGGGCTCGGACCAAATTGGCACGGTTCTTGCTTCCACAAAGGGAAAGCAGAATGCACGTCGTTTTGTGCGATGTGTCCGATTTTTTAAAACGCGTCGAAGACGGTTGGCGGCGACAGGAAGCCGCGAAACCTCAGGCGATCTCAACTGTTGGGAGACAATCCATGTTGGTGAAGAAACTCGTTCCCGTTGTTATGGCTGCTGCGATGGCTTTTGCCGGTGCTGAAGCAATGGCTGCCCGTCAGACCTTCGTGACCATCGGTACCGGCGGCATCACGGGTGTGTACTACCCGACCGGCGGCGCGATCGCCAAGATCATCAGCGCCAAGAAGGACGTCTACAACATCCGAGCTTCCGTGGAATCGACCGGCGGCTCCAAGTTCAACATCAATGCCATCGCGTCGGGCGACCTCGACTTCGGCATCGCTCAGGCCGACACGCAGTTCCTGGCCTACAACGGCAAGGGCCCCTGGGAAAAGGCTCCCGTCAAGAAGCTCCGCGCCGTGTTTGCGCTTGCCCCTGAAGCCGTGACCTTCGTCGTGGCCGAAGACTCCGGCATCAAGAGCGTCATGGACGTGAAGGGCAAGACGATCAACCTCGGCGACCCGGGCTCCGGCAACCGCGTCAACGCGCTCGACATCTTCAAGACAGTCGGCATCGTGCCGGGCAAGGACTTCCGCGATGAAAAGCTGAAGCCCGCCGACGCGCCCCGCGTTCTGCAGGACGGCCGCATTGACGGCTTCTTCTACACCGTCGGTCATCCGAACGGCAACATCAAGGAATCCACGGCCGGCAAGCGCAAGACCCGCATTGTTCCGATCACCAAGGAAATCGAACCGCTGCTCAAGAGCGCCCCGTATTACTCGATGGTCAACATCGACATGGCCCAGTATCCTGACGCCGCCAACGCCGGCGAAAAGGTGTCGACCCTCGGCATGCTCGCCACGCTCGTGACGTCCGCCGACGTTCCTGAAGACGTCGTCTACGCCATCACGAAGGAAGTCTTCGAAAACCTCGACGCCTTCAAGAAGCTGCATCCGGCGCTCGCCAACCTGACGCCGCAGAGCATGCTCGACGGTCTCACGGCTCCGATCCATCCGGGCGCCATGAAGTACTACAAGGAAAAGGGTCTCAAGTAATCCTGATTTCCTAAAAAATCAAATAATTAACAGCAAGCCCCGTCCCGACGGGGCTTGTCCGTAACTGCAGAACGCAGTGCCGCGGCGGCGAAAACCCTCGGACGCTTCCCGCCGCGAGCCCATCAACGCAAACTTCAGCACCTGCGGCTGATCCGGCTCATCCGGTCAAACGGACGGGATCCGGTCGGAAAGAGGCGGCAGCGGACATCCGGTCCGAAGGCCGCCGAAGGGAGAAGCATGACTGACAACAACAGGATCATCCTGCCCGATACGCCGATGTCAGGCACGAAAAACCACGACGACGTCGTCGGCGAATACCGCCACGAAGTCACCGAGGGCGAACACGGTCTGAAGGGCGACAAGACCGGTCTTTCCGCCAAGGTCACCTACGTCGTCGCACTTCTGTGGGCGCTCTTTCAGATGTCCACCGCGAGCTGGCTGCTCCTCGACTCGCTTTTCGTCAAGGCCTTCCATCTGGCCTTCGCGCTTGCGCTCATCTACCTCAATCTGCCGACGCTCAAGGGCAGCTTCTTCGACCGCTGGGACCTTCGCATCCTGCTCGCCATGAAGCGCGTGAACTGGACCGACTGGCTCTTCGCGATCCTCGGCATGGTGACCGCGCTCTACATCTGGGCGGACTATGCCGGCATTTCCGAGCGTCCCGGCCAGCCGATCGGCCGCGACATCGTCATGGGCGTCATGCTTCTTGCGCTGATGCTGGAAGCCACCCGCCGCGTGCTCGGCCCCGCACTGCCGATCATCTGCTGCGTCTTCATCGCTTACGTCGCGCTCGGTCCGTATCTGCCTGATCTGATCGCCTTCAAGGGTGCGAGCCTTTCGCGCTTCATCTCCCAGATCACGATGGACACGCAGGGCGTCTACGGCGTGCCGCTGCACGTCTCCGCCACAGTGGTGTTCCTCTTCGTGCTCTTCGGCACGATGCTCGACCGCGCGGGCGGGGGCGCCTTCTTTACGCGCCTCGCGATTTCGGGTCTCGGTCAGTACCGCGGCGGCGCCGCCAAGGCGGCCGTGGTGAGTTCCGCGCTCTCCGGCACGGTGTCGGGCTCCTCCATCGCCAATGTCGTCACGACCGGTACCTTCACGATTCCGCTCATGAAGCGTCTGGGATACCCCGCCAAGAAGGCGGCCGCCATTGAAGTGGCCTCCTCGGTGAACGGCCAGCTCACGCCGCCCGTGATGGGCGCCGCGGCCTTCATCATCGCCGAATACGTGAACGTGCCCTACATTGAAGTCGCCAAGGCGGCCGCCGTGCCGGCCTTCGCTTCCTACGTGGCGCTCGTCTGGATCACGCATCTTGAAGCCTG
>JAGBFJ010000033.1 GCA_017936545.1 Sutterella sp. | reverse complement strand
GACTTCCAGCGAGCCCGCAAAAATCCTCTGATATTCGGGGTTCTGAAAAAAATTGATATAAACCGTGCTTTCATAATGCTCGCGAGCGAACTTCATCGCTGAAAAAGTCTTTCCGCACTGACGGCAGCCTTTCAGAACCAAAGGCTTGCGTTCCGGCGTCTGTTTCCAGCGAAGAAGCACTTCTTCAATTTTTCTCTTCAGCATATGATATCTATTTGATTTTTATAAAACTTTAATTGAATGCTTACATTTTTAAGCGACCCTTGACGATATTTTCACACACTTTTTAGCATTCTTCATAGGAAGTTCTCACACTTTTTAGCAGTTTTTCTACCAGATCTCACGCACTTTTTTGCATCACCTGCCCTTTGAACCGCAAAAAAAACGGCGCACCGAAACCGATGCGCCGCCGGGATGTCTGAAAACCGAAACTGATCAGGCGAGGCCGCGCCAGACGAGCTGGCAGCCGAGCACGACCATGACGATCGAGAGCAGAACCACGATCAGACGGGGCTTGCTCTTCTTGGCAAGGCGGGCGCCGATCTGAGCGCCGACGATAGCGCCGAAGCCGACGGCAATCGCAGGAGCCCAGACGATATGGTCGAGCATGGCATGGCTCACCACGCCGATAGCGGAGCTGATCATCAGCACGAAAGTCGAACAGGCCACGGCGATCTGAGCGGGAAAGCCCAGGATGAAGACCATCATCGGCACATGAACGACCCCGCCGCCGATGCCGAGACTCGAGGAAAGGAAGCCGACGAAAAGCGAAAGCCCGATGCCGATCCAGATCAGATGGGAGGGAAGCGCCGAGGCGTCGAAGCCTTCAACAGTCGCGGTCGCGCGCTTGGAATTGGACTTCCAGTACATGAAGCATCCGAGGAAGGCCAGAGAAGCGCCGAACGTAATGGAGAAGCCGGGGCCGGAGAACCATTCGCTCACGTAGCTGCCGAGGAAGGCGCCGGGAATGGTTGCAAGCGCAAAAGGCATGGCGGCCTTGAAGAGAATGCGGCCCTGACGAAAATAGGCCCAGGTGCCCGAGAGCGCGTTGAGAAGCACGCCGAAAAGGCTTGTGCCGATCACCTGCTGCACGGTACTGAAGGTCGAGCCGTGCGGCGGCATCATGGCCAGCATGAAAAGCGGCACCATAATCAGACCGCCGCCGATGCCGACGAGCGATCCGAAGCAGCCGACGCCGATGCCGACCGCGAAAAGTTCGATGAAATCAATCACTTTATTTGTTCCGGAGGGTAGAGAGAACCCGGTCTCTTCGGACCGGCTGATACAGGGGTGCGGTCAATCATACGCCATCCCGCCGAGGTTAGGTACGGACGTGCATAAGATGCCTAAGGGCACTTGACCTTCGGCAAGCAATAAAAATAGGCGAAAGCCCTCATGCAGACCTTCGCCCGGACAAGCGTCAGACAGAATCAGAGCGCTGCGAACTGATCCTCGATGGCTGCGCGGATCGTTTCGGCATTTGCCTTGTACGACCCCTGGACCGTGCCGTTGGAGCCGCCTCCGCGGCCGCAGAGCTTCTTGTTGAGTTCGCGGCTCGCATCGCGCATCAGGGCGGCGGGACCGACGATGACGTAGCTCCAGGTATCGGACGCCGTGGCGGAAAGAACGGCAACAACCTTGCCTTTGCCTTTTTCGGAAAGAAGCGTCGCGTAGCTTCGGAGCTCGAGCGGAGTCAGCCCCTCTTCAAAGAGCACGACGACCTTCGCTCCGGTCGGCATGAACTGAGACTTGATTTCAAAAATCTTCTTCGTCAGCTCAACAATCTTCTGATCGCGAAGCTCCAGATCGGCGAGCGTCTTTTCAACGGCGGCGCCGATTTCAAAGGGCTTGGCGGAAAGCAGCGCGGAGACTTTCTGAACTTCGCCGATGCGGCGTTCGTAATCACGGATCGCACGAAGACCGCAGACGAATTCCACGCGCGTGCCGCCGCGGTGCTTCATCGAGGACAGTACCTTGATCATGCCGATTTCGCCCGACGTCTTCACGTGCGTTCCGCAGCAGGCGCAGCGGTCGCAGCCCGGCACGTCGACGATGCGAACCTTGCCGGAAAGCTCCTTCTTGCTGCGGTAGTCCATATCGTGCAGCTCTTCGGCAGAGGGGAAAAGCACCCCGACGGGAATATTCGCGGCAACTGCCTCATTGGCTTCGCGTTCGATGCCGGCCACCTCTTCCTTCGTCATCACGCCGCTGAAGTCGCAGGTGATGAAGTCGTCATCCATATGAAAGCCCACATTGTCAAAGCCGAACTTCTTATGAACAAGACCGGAGAAAATGTGTTCGCCGGAATGGTTCTGCATGTTGTCGTATCGGCGTTCCCAGTCAAGCTCGCAGACGACCTTCTCGCCGACATTTACCGGCTTGTCGCAGAAATGGACGATTCGTCCGCCGACGCGGCGCGTGTCATTCACGACGGCGCAGCCGATTTTTCCATGGTCGGCCAGCTGACCGCCGCCCTCCGGATAAAACGCCGTATCGTCCAGCTCTACCTCAAAACCCTTCGGCCCCTCTTCACAAGCCGTCACCGTCGCCTCAAACGTCCTGACATAAGGGTCGCGGTAGAAAAGTTCGTTCATCTCAGCCATTGCTTTTGTCCTTATTTCGTGCATCAGACCGCACGGTTTGTCTCGTCCGCGCGGCGCATCCGTGAATCTTAAGCCATTTCTCCGTCTGCGATGCGCGGGAGCGGTCAGACGCAGCTCAAAACATCAATATGCAGAGCCGAATGCGATGCTGCGCCTGCCGGCGATTGACAATCGGCGCCGACTGGCCGACAATCCTCAAACCCGAAGCCGTCATAAGGAAAACCCCGATGCGTCAGTGCATGGATGCCGACAACCTTCACCGCCGACTCAAGAAAATCATCGGTCAGGTTCAGGCCATCGACCGCATGGTCGATGAGGACGTCCCCTGCGAGGATATCCTCTCCCAGATCAACGCCGCGTAATCGGCGCTGCACCGCTGCGGCCAGATTGTTCTGGAAGGTCACATCCGCCACGGCGTCAAGGACGGCATCGCGCACGGTGATCCCGATCAGACCGTGGCAGCCTTCGCCAGAGCCGTCGAGAGGTTTGCAAACAAATAGACGCTTCCTTCGGCCCCGACAAAAACGGCCTCTCGACCCTCTTCTAGCCTCAGAGACCGTTTAGATTTCCCCTCAAAAAGGCGGTCAAGCGCCGACGGACGCTCTTTCCGCATCCTCGCTGCGTTCTGTCAGCGAACAGGCGAGCAGATAATGCCGAAGTTCCGCATAGGCTTCAGTCATCATGCCCAAAGCAAAGAGAAAGAAGGCTGCAGACAGAAGAACCGGCACCAGCCGAAAGACATAGCTGCCGGGAAACATGACCGGATGACAGAAAAAGAAGAAAACCGCAAACACCATCAGAAACCGCCCCATGCGGAAGCGCCCCTGATAGACGGACACCCGTCCTTCTCCGCCCTCCTTCATCAGACGCCAGGCTTCGCCGGCGGGCGCATGGCGGACGACATAGCTCTGAGCATCATCGCCCGACAAAACATCGAACCCCCAGACTGGACTGTGGGCTCTGCCCACCCAGAAACCCAGATACCAGGCGCTCAGAATCAGCAGCACGAGTGCGCCGCCGTCAAAAATCGAAGTGTTCATGCTTGGTCCCCGTTTTCCGGTCCGTCCGGGGAACTCTGATCAAGCTGAACGATGAAAAGCCAGGTTGGCTGAATCTCAAAGATCCCTGTTCACCGAAGCAGAGTTGATCCGAGGTTCCTCATCGGGCCTGTTTTTATATTGATTATCCTTCTTGGATTCTGCTGAAAATCAGCCTTTTCCTCGGCAGATGAGGCGTTTTCAATTGACCGCCGTCAAAACAAATCGTTTCTCGCCTCCTTACCGCGGTCAGAAACTCGGGAAAAGGCCGTCCCAGACGATGCTGCGGTAGTTGGCCCGGTCCGTCGCTCCCTCGGTTGAGAAGCAGAGCACGCGTGAGTCAGCGCCGAGTCCCAGCTGCCGGCGCTGCGCCTCGCTGCCGGGATTCATCATCAGTTCTGCGACCAGTCCGGCACCGGAGGCTCCGCTTTCTCCCGACGTCACGGCGGGATCGCCCGGCAGAGGGTTGCCGAGAACGCGCATGCCCTTGGCCGCCGTGCTGTCAGGCATCGACGCGGAAAAGTCGGCATATTCCCGAATCAGCTTCCAGGCCGTCGTGCAGGGCTCTCCGCAGCAGAGACCGGCCATGATGGACTTCATGGCTCCCGTGACGGCATGCAGCCTGCCGTCATCGGCCTCTGCCGTGCGGTAGATGCAGTCTGCGGCATGCGGCTCAACGATCGTCACGATCGGGCGTTCGTCACCGAATCGATCAGCGAAATATGCCGCCAGCGCGCCCGCCATGGAACCGACGCCCGCCTGAAGAAACACATGCGTCGGCACCTCGCCATCGAGGGATTCGACAGCTTCATCCGCCATGGTCAGATAACCCTGCATGATGAGGGACGGAATGCGTTCGTAACCCGGCCAGGCCGTGTCCTGAGTCAGGATATAGCCGCAGCGCTCGGCTTCCGAGGCGGCAAACCGAACAGTGTCGTCATAGTTGACGCCGGTGATGTCCGCGCTTGCACCGAGACGGCGGATGTTCTCGAGACGTTCTGCAGCGCTCCCCGCAGGCATGTAGACCACGCTTTTCATGCCGAAGAGCTTTGCAGCCCAGGCAACGCCCCGTCCGTGATTGCCGTCGGTGGCCGTGATGAAGGTCAGATCGCCGAGCCTCTCCCGGGATTCGGATGACGACAGGACGGCGTAGTCGGCCTCGTCGGGATCGAGTCCCAGACGTTCCGCCATGACGGCGGCGATGCAGCGGGTGCCGCCGAGACTCTTGAAGGCGTTCAGGCCGAAGCGGAAACTTTCATCTTTTACCCAGAACCTGGCCAGTCCGCAATGTCCGGCAAGATGGTCCAGGGCGTGAAGCGGCGTCGGCGCATAGCCGGGGATTGAGCGGTGAAAACGCCGCACGATGCGGGCGGCGGCAGTGCCGAAAAGAGAGGCTTCCTCCGGTATTCTTCCGGAAGCACGGATCGGCGTAATCCGAATGTCAGTCGTCATCGAAAAATCTCCTGCAGTGCCGGCATAGGATAGCATCGGACGTCGGGCCCTTTCTCCGTTCGCCCGCCGACCGGCAGAAAAACGGCCGCAGCGGCTGTTTCAGCAGCCGGCGGCCTCGGAAAATTAGGATGCAAGTGGAGGTCAGCCGTCGGATTTGCGGCGTGCATCGGCGACCAGATGCTCGGTCATGTAATCCCAGGCGGCATCCTTCATCTTGGGCGCCATCAGGTCCACGCCGAACTTATGCGTATAGAAAAACCCTTCAAGAGCCATGACGGCGATCAGGGCGGGAACGCGTTCGTCTTCCGGGAGCACTTCGATGCGGGTAAAGAGCTTGCGGTACCAGTCGCGGACCGGCTTCATCAGCTCTTCATCATGAATGAAGTTTGAGAGAAGCGCGATGCCGACCTGAGCCCAGCCCCGGTTGTCGCGGTCGAAACTGCGAAACCATGCGACATAACCCGGGACGAGCGTTTCATCGGGACGGCCCGTGAACAGCGCCTCATGACGGCGAAGCTCCTCGTCCAGATGCTCGGCATAGTCCTCGATCAGCGCCGCCTGAAGCTGGCGCTTGTTTTTGAAGTGGTACATGCAGGCCCCCTTGCTAATGCCGGCCTTCTGGGCGGCACGGTCCATGGTAAGCGCAGCGATGCCCTCTTCAAGAATGACGGCACGAGATGCTTCCAAAATGGACTGCCGGGTCTTCAACGCCTTCTCACTGGCCATGTACCCTCCGGAAATATTCAAAAATCAAGCGTTTTTATTGTAACGCAGAAAGAAAAAAACCATCCGGGCGGTCAGTCCGGCAGGGACCGGACCGCGGGATGGAGAAGGAAGCGGGCAGCCTCGGGGGATCGTGAGCCGCCCGCTTCAGATGAGAAAACGCGAACTCGGATTACTTCGCGGCAGCGGCGGCTGCAGCACCGGCGATGCGGCCGAAGACGATGATGTCCGTGTAGGCATTGCCGCCGAGGCGGTTCGTGCCGTGCGTCACGCCCGTGACTTCACCGGCAGCCCAGAGACCCGGGATCGTCTTGCCGTCCTTCGTGACGACTTCAGCCTTTTCGTTGATGCGCACACCGCCCATCGTGTGGTGGGTCGACGGAACAGCCTTGACGACGTAGTACTTGCCCTGGCTCAGGTCCATCAGACCGGCGCGGTGATTGAAGTCCTTGTCGTTGCCCTTGCCCGTCATGGAGTTGACGCGGTTCACGGTGGCCTGCAGCTGATCGAACGGCATCTTCGTGAAGTCGGCGACGCACTTCAGATCGTCGCAGGTCGTCATGATGCCCTGCTTCGTGAAGGCTTCGTATTCGTTGGCGTGTTCCTTGACGGTGTTGGAGATCTTGCCGATGTTGTCGTTCCAGAGAACCCAGCAGTAGCCGCCGGTCTGGTCGAGAATGGCGTGCGAGATCACGTCGCGGCGCTGCAGTTCTTCAACGAAGCGCTTGCCTTCCTGGTTGAGAAGCACGGCGCCGTCGAAGCGGGCGTCGGCGATGAGTTCGATCACGCCGGAGATCGGGTCGCAGATCGGATAGGTCTGGATGTAGCCCATGTTGACGAGTTCGGCGCCGGCGCGTTCAGCCATGTAGAGGGCTTCGCCCGTGGTGCCCGGAGCGTCGGTCGTCTTGAAGCGTTCGTCGATCTTCGGGTTGTACTTCTTCACCATTTCCTTGTTGGCGCCGAAGCCGCCCGTGGCGAGAACGATGCCTCCCTTGGCGTTGAAGGTGTATTCCTCACCGTTCATCGTGGCCTTGACGCCCGTGACGCGGCCGTCCTTGTCCTTGATGAGCTCTTCGGCCTTCATGTTGGTGATGACCGGGATGCCGAGTTCGTCAGCCTTGGCCTGGAACTTGGTGATGAATTCCGTTCCGGTGTGGCCGAACGGAATCAGAGCGCGCTTGCGGGAGTGGCCGCCGAAGAAGAAGAGGTTGTCGGCTTCGAAATTGACCTTGAGGTAGTCGCGGCACCACTTGGCGGCGTCAAGCGCATTGTGCGTCATCACGTTGATGACCTTCATGTCGCCCTTGCCGTCGCCGCCCTTGAAGGTGTCCTTGGCATGGAGTTCGGCGCTGTCGTCCGTGATGCCGAGCTTCGGCTGGACCCAGTTGCCGGCCACGTTCATTTCAGCGCCCGAGATGAGCGAGTTGCCGCCGACGGTAGGCATCTTTTCCAGGAGCACGACGTTGGCGCCGGCAGCCTTGGCAGTAATGGCGGCGGAGAAGCCCGCGCCGCCCGCACCGATCACGACGACGTCATACGTGGCGTTCTTCGGCAGAGCCTTGGCGGCCTTCTTGACGGCCTTCTTGTCGGCCTTGCCGAGCGTCACGCCGGCCTTCTTGGCAGCGTCGTTTACGGCGTCGATGAGACCCTTCGAAGAGAAGGTGGCGCCGGAGATCATGTCGAGGTCGGTCGAATTGGCGGCGATGATGGTGTCCTTCAGTTCAGTGAAGACCTTCTTCGCAAGGATGGGGTTTTCCTTGCTGCTGACAACCTTGATGTCCTGAATGCGGCCGTTGTCGAACGTCACAGCCACGGTCAGGTCGCCGTGCTTGCCCACGCCGGTGCCTTCAGCGGTCACGGGAGCGGCAAAAAGAGAAGCAGAAGCGGCGCCGAAAGCGAGTGCGGCGGCTGCGGTAATAATGGATTTCTTGAACTGCATTTGATTTCTCTGAAGTTCGGGGTGGAGGATACGTGAGCGCATTATACGCAGAACCGACCAGACGGTTTGTTAAATCCCCGACGTTTCACCTAGTACTAACCCCTATAAATTGAATCATCTAATCGCCGAACAACATATTCCACAGGCGTTTCAGAGAATTTTCGGTACTTTCCCCAACCCTGTTTGCACTATGTATAGAACCGACCTATCGGTCTTTTCTTGTCTATATTTCGCTCCGTTGATGCGGCGCCTCGACCGAGTCCGCCGTCCGAATCCCCGTTACCCTCCCTTTTCGGACATACTAAAATGCGCATCAAACCCGCTGCTCTCTCCGTCGCACTCGCACTCATGTCAGCCTCCGCCACTGTCACGCTTGACGGCCGCACACTTACTCAGGAACAGGCCTAGGCCGCCGCCAACGGCGAAAAGGTCGCGATCGCTCCCGAAGCGATGAAGCACCTCACCGATTCCTACAACCTCGTCATGACCGCCGCCCGCCAGGGTGTGGAAATCTACGGTCTGACCGTGGGCGTGGGTCTCAACAAGGACCATCATCTCTTTGACGCCAAGGACGAACTGACCGACGTTGCCCGCCAGGCGAGCATCGACTTCAACCGCAACATCCTTCGCTCCCACTCCGTCGGCTTCGGCCCGGCGCTCGACACGAAGGTTGTCCGTCTCTCGATGGTCATCCGCCTTAACACGCTTCTCACCGGCCGCGCCGGCGTGCAGCCTTATGTCGCCGAGCTCTACAAGACCCTTCCTCAATGAAGGCATCACCCCGGTGATCCCCAGCCGCGGCAGTATCGGCGACGCGGACATCACGCTGGCCTCCCACGTCGGCGCTACGATGATGTACGAATGGAAGGTCACGGTGAACAGCAAGGTAATGCCCGCTGCCGAAGCGCTGAAGACCAAGAACATCAAACCGCTCGTTCCGCAGGGCAAGGAAGGCATGAACGGCAACGTTGCGCCGTTCCTCGCCCAGACCGTGAACTCGCACCCGCTTCTCGGTCTGCAGGAAGCCGCCGCCGAATTCCGTTCGACGCTCAAGGGCTCCTACCTGTGGTAGCTCGACAAGAACCGTCCCCTTCAGGACCCGCTCAGCTTCCGCACGACGATCTACACGTACTCGGAAGCCCGCCGCACGCTTGACGAACTCGACCAGCTCGTCAACATTCAGATCAACTCCTACGACGACAATCCCAGCGTGATCCTGAATGCCACGAAGGAAGACTTTGAAAATCCACAGGTCGCCCAGTACTTCGTCGACAGCAAAGATCTGAAGGGCGCGATCATCCCGTCCGCCAACTTCGAACCTCTCCCTATCGCGATTTCCGCCCAGCAGGCCGCCGTTGCTCTCGCCCACGTCGCCCACAACTGCGAGCAGCGCACGCTCCGCATGGACGAAGACCGCTTCTCGGGTCTCCCGCGCTACCTCACGGCCGAATCCAACAAGAACGGCCACAACTTCGGTGCGACGGAAGACTCCATGGTTTCGATCTACGCCGAAAACATCGACTTCGCCAATCCGGTCTCCTTTGACGGCTCCTCCGTGGAAGGCAACATCGAAGACACCGCTTCGAACCTGCCGCGCATTGCCGAACGTCTGAACCGCTCCGCTTCGAACATCCTCGACCTGTATTCGATGGAACTCCTCCACTCGATGCAGGCTGTTGACCTCCGCAAGGCCCAGCAGACCAACGTGAAGCTCTCTGAAAAGACGGAAGCTCTCTACAAGGCCTACCGCGCCAAGGTGCCGTTCGTTTCCAAGGACCGCCTCTTCTCGCAGAACCTTGCCGACGGCATCGAACTGTTCAATAAAACCTATTCAAAATTGCTCATTTTGGGGTTTCATTGACTTATCCGCACTCTGTTGAGTCCGAGAAGAGTCTCGGCCAACTAGAGCCTGTTGATGCTCAGTAGCACCGGAAGCCCTCTCCACCGCCGTGATGTTCTACAGCCCCACGATTCTGGCTTCGATGACGGGTTCCGCCGACCAGACCCTGCAGATCGCCCTCATCTACCTCTTCTTTCTTCTCGGCACCCTGCCGATGACGATGAAGATCTTCCGTCCGAAGCTCGGCCGAGTGCTCGCCCGGACCTTCGGCGTGATGGCCGCGGGGCTTGCCGGCGTCGCATTCTCCGCTTCATCGCCGGCGCTTCTCGGCTTTTTCTTCGTGATCTATGCCTTCGCCTACGGGATGCAGACGACTCTTGACTACATCTATCCGGTCGTTCTGTTTCCGCCCTCGCTTCGCGCAAGCGCTTCGGGTGCCGTCCTCGCCGTCTCCCGAGCGGGCTCGGCCCTCTCCGCCTTCGCGTTTCCGTTTCTGCTCGAGCGTTCCGACGCCTTCACCCTGCTTCTTGCGGGCGCGGTCATTTCACTGGCCGGTATCTTGTGGCTCGGCCTTCTGCCGTCGCGCAAAAACTGACCGGGGACGGCGGCTCTCGGCGAGTTCCCGCCATGACGGACGCCAAATTGCCGACAATTGATCCAGATTG
Organism: Sutterella sp.; assembly: GCA_017936545.1. Taxonomy (GTDB): domain Bacteria; phylum Pseudomonadota; class Gammaproteobacteria; order Burkholderiales; family Burkholderiaceae_F; genus Sutterella. Next base: position 11,342 of record JAGBFJ010000033.1, on the reverse strand, counting down.
AAATACCTCGACGTCTCTTTCGTCTTTGGACGGTGTGCGGATGGTAAGCTGTTTTCACTCCCGATGAATTGTCCGACGAGGTTCCTCATGCAAAAGCGCACTCTTTTTGCCGCATTGTTCGCAGCTGCCGGCCTTATTTCCGCAGCCGGCTTCAGCACGGCGTCCGCCGCCGAACGCGTTTATGTGGCCGCCATGGACGCGGCCTACCCGCCCTTCGGCAGTCAGGACATGAAGACGGGCAAATATGTCGGCTACGACGTGGACATCATCGAAGCCATTGCCAAGAGCGAGGGCTTCAAGGTCACCGTGCGCAACATGGCGTTCGACGGTCTGATCCCGGCGCTGATCTCGAACAATATAGACATAGCCATCAACGACATCACGATCACCCCGGAACGCGCCAAGCGCGTGGCATTCTCCAAACGCTACTATATTGCCGGCCTCGGCATCGTCGTGAATGCCGACAACAACACGATCCGAACGGCCAAGGACCTTGAAGGCAAGCGTCTCGCCGTCTCTATCGGCTCCACGGGCGAAGAAGCTGCGCGCGAAATCCGGAACGCCAAGGTCCGCGTCTTCAACAGCCTCAACGAGTGCTACCTTGAGCTCGGCAACCGCGGCGTTGACGCCGTTGTGAACGACATTCCGACCAACGACTACTATGTCGTCACGGCGGGCAAAGGCAAGGCCAAGGCGCTGCCGGTCGCACTGACCGCCGAAGACCTCGGCATTGCTGTGAAGAAGGGCAACACCGAACTCCTCGCCCGCATCGACAGCGGTCTCGCGAAGATCAAGGCCAACGGCGAACTGACCCGGATCTACAAAAAGTGGTTCGGCAAAGAACCTCCTGCCGAACTTCTGAAAGACTGACAGGGATCCGCGACGGAACGCCCCCGATCAGCCGCTTTCGGAGCCTCTGGCACGCGGCCCTGAGAAACCCGTTCCTGCGAACGGGTTTCTTTTTTTCTGCCGAAGGCATCGCCCCGTTTCAGCGCGAACCCTCTGCATTGCCTTCCTGGGAAAGCTTTCTCACGACTGCGGCCAAGAAGTACATCCAGCGAAGCGCGCCGGCTTCGATTGCCTTTCTGTCCCCGACCGCGTATTCATTATCAAGCTTCAACCAGTCGTCCCAGACCTCCTTGTTCGAGCGCATGATGCGCAGCGTCCTGACCTCGGCCGTCCGGGATGCCGAAAGAATATCCCGCCAGTATTCGATGCCCTGAATGTAGTCGAGCTGCTCCGGCGTCCAGGACCTCAGAAGCGGTTCGGGAATCGTTTCATGACAGCCCGCGGACAGTCCCGGCACGGCAAACACGACCAGTCCGCCCGGACGGACGAAGGGCATGACGCAGCGATCGAGAAATTCCGGATCACGGCCGAAGTAGTGATAGGAATCCACGGAAATCACGGCGTCGAACTCGTCGGGCTCAAAAGCGGGCGCCGTCGCATCCGCCTTGACGGCCGTGATGAGGTCTCCCGCTCCCATGCGCCGGAAGAAGGCCTGATTGTCGGCCGGCTCGCTCCAGAGGTCCGCCGCCGTAACTTGAAAGCCGTATTCCTTTGCCAGAAAGAGCGACGTCAGCCCTCTGCCGCTCCCGAGATCGCAGACTCTGCTCCCTGCGGGCAGAACGATGTCCTCCATCAGCTCTTCGAGAAGCTTGATCGGGTTCGGACCCATCATCATCGACCGAAGTTCGGCCGTGTCGTATTTTTCACTTTTCGGATATGCGTTCATCATGATCTCCGCCGGCCAGACGGCCGGTCATACTGCGCAGATGCGCGTCAAGACGCGCGGCGGCAGAACGGCGTTCCTCAGGCGTCTGCGCGGCATCGCTGAGCGCTTCGGCCAGGAACATGCCGCCCCAGTACTGCAAGGCCTCCGTTTCGGGCTCTGCAATGCCGAGCGACGCGAAAATGTCGGCGATGTAGCGTTCGGGGCCCAGAAAATGTTGCCGCCAGAGCGTCGCCATCACTGGATTGCGGGCCTGCTCGAGCGCCGTCATGCGGCGAAAGGCTGAGGCGAAGGCGTCCTCCGTCCAGAACTGAAACTGCGCTCTCGCAAAGCGCTCCAGTTTTTCCAGACTCGCTCGCCGGTAGCCTTCCGGATCCGCCTGCGGATCTCCCGCGGGCATGTCAAAAGCCGCCGCCCGCTCGGCATCGACGGCCGCCATGCGGCCGGCAATCGCCGTCAGAATGGCGGCTTTGCTGTCAAAGTGCCGGTAGACAGCGCCTTTCGTGATGCCGACTTCGGCCGCAATTTCACTCACGGACGCCGCCTCGAACCCGTCCCGGGCAAAGAGCCTCAGCGAAGCCTGCATAATCCGCTCCTTGGTCGTTTCCGCCATACCGTCCTCATCTTCAGAAAAAAGTAAACGATCGGTTACTCACTTCAGTAGTGTAACCGATCGTTTACTCGTCAAGCGGCAAAAAGGGACGCCGCCCCGCAGAAACGGCGTCCCTCCTTCATCTCCCGGCTTTCAGCAGTCAGCCGTGATGATCTTCCTTGAACATTCGCAGGCCCGTGCTCATCGACGAGAGCGTGGTGGCGCCTCCCATCACGTCTTCACGGAAGCTCATGTAAAGGTGAGCGATCGAGAAGATGATGAAAAGGTACATCAGCACATGATGAGTCGTTCTCACCGCCTGAGCGTCGCCGAAGAGCGAAAACACCCAGCCGAACCAGGCCATCCAGCCGCTGTCCCAGCCCCAGGCCTGTGCGTAAAGCGCCAGTCCGGTGATGATGATCCCGAAGGAACCCAGCACGAAGAAGCCGAACATCGCCAGCTGCGCCAGCGGATTGTGGCCGACATACTCGGGAGCCGACTTCCTGAGGAAGAGGTAGTAGGCGACCTGTGAGAACACGCCCTTCCACCAGCACAGACGCCAGAGCGGAGGAATGAAGATCATCCGCGAATAGCGGTTGCCGACCGCCGCCCAGAAGAGGCGGTAGACGAAGAGTGCCGTAAAGAAGAGCCCTGCGGCGAAATGCACGAGTCTCACCATGCCGAAGTCGTAGGTGATCCAGGTGTCGCCCAGATTGGAGACGGGCGGACGGCCGATCAGATAGCCCGTGACGATCATCACGAACATGGCGGCGGCCATCAGCCAGTGCCAGATCCTTACCGGGGCCTCCCAGACGTAGAGCGGTTTCAGACCGCCCGACGGATCGACCTCAAAGGTCACAGGATCGATTTTCATAAATCATCCCTCCTCCGTTACCTGACCTGGACGCGGCAGAGCTCCTCGCCTTCGGGCGTAAGAAGATGAGTCGCACAGGCGAGGCACGGGTCAAAGCTGTGGATGGTGCGGATGATCTCAAGCGGCCGCTTTTCGTCCGCCACCGGCGTGCCGATGAGCGACTGCTCGAAAGCGCCCTTCTCGCCCTTGGACGAGCGGGGAGAGGCGTTCCACGTGGTGGGCACGATGGCCTGCCAGTTTTCGATCCGCGTATCGCGGATGACGCACCAGTGGCCGAGCGCGCCGCGCGGCGCTTCGCACAGACCTGCGCCTCGGCATTCCTTCGGCCAGGTCTTCGGATCCCACTTTTCCATGTTGGCGGCCGTTTCGTCGCCCGCACGGATGTTGGCGGTGAGATCGTCCGTGTACTGAACCATCTTCTTCGCCGCCCAGTGGCATTCCAGCGCACGGGCCGCATGACGGCCGAGCGTGGAGTACACCGCCTCGACCGGCGCGTGAAGTTCGTCCAGCAGCGCAAGCGCGGGTTCCTTGATGTGCGGCACGTTCTTGGCGATGCCCATGACCAGACGGGCAAGCGGACCGACCTCCATCATATGGCCCTTCCAGCGCGGGCTCTTCACCCAGGAGTACTTGCCTTCCGTGCCGAGCCATTCGAACTTCGTCTTCGTGCCCACCGATCCCTTCGGCAGCTCGAAGGCCTGTTCGGTCGTGCCTTCCCACGGATGCAGACCCTTGGCGGGATCGGCATAGCGGTACCACGAATGATCGACGAACTCCTGAATCTCATTGAGGTCGCGGACGTTGACGTCGTGGACTTCGTTCAGATTGCCGTTGATGATCGCGCCCTTCGGGAACTGCAGAGAAGCATCCGACCAGTCGTTGGCGATTTCGGGGAAGTCGCCGTAGCAGAGCACGTTGCGGTTGGAAAGACCGGCGCCGTAGCGGAACCATTCGGGATAGAAGCCCGCAATCGCCTTGATGTCGGGCAGATAGACGTTCTCCACGATCTCGAGGGAACGGCGGGCGATGTCGCGCATGTAGTTGAGCGTGACTTCGTTGACCATCGTGCCCTGGCCGCCCGTGTCGTGCATGTTGATCGGACAGGCCATGCCGCCCACGAGATAGTTGGGATGCGGGTTCTTGCCGCCCAGAATCGTGTGGATCTTGATGATTTCCTTCTGGAAGTCCAACACCTCAAGATAATGGGTCACGGCGAGCAGATTCACGGCGGGCGGAAGCTTCATCGCCGGATGGCCCCAGTAGCCGTTCTTGAAGATGCCAAGCTGACCGGAAGCGACGAACTTCTTCAGGCGGTTCTGCACGTCGCGGAAATAGCCGACGGAAGCCATCGGATGCGACGGCGAGATTTTCTGCTGCAGCGCCGCCGTTTCACGCGGATCGGCTTCGAGCGCGGAAACCACGTCGACCCAGTCGAGCGCGGAGAGCTGATAAAAATGGACCAGATGGTCGTGAACGTACAGCGTGGCGTTCACGAGGTTGCGCATGATGTTTGCGTTCTTCGGAATGCGAATGCCCAGCGCGTCTTCCACGCTGCGGACGGCGGCTAGCGCATGAATGCCCGTGCAGACGCCGCAGATGCGTTCCACGAAAGCCCAGGCGTCGCGCGGATCGCGGCCCTTGAGAATCACTTCCAGACCGCGCCACATCGTGCCCGTGCTCATGGAGTCGGCAATTTTTCCGTCCGCGCCGAGCACCGCCTGGACGCGGAGATGACCCTCGATGCGGGTGACGGGGTCCACTACAATACGACGTTCACTCATTCCTCACCTCCCTTGGCAGATGCGGCCGGCGCCGATTCTTCGGGCTTTTCCGCTCCGATCGTCTTGTTGGTCTTCTTTGTGCGGGCCTGTGCGACGGCAGAAAGCGCGACATGCGCGGCTGCTGCGGCGCCGACCAGACCGACCGTGGCCAGACCGACCTTGTCGGCCGTCGCCTCGATGCCTCCCCATCCCGGCGGGAGCACGGTCGTTTCGTGTTCGTAGAAGGAGCCCTTGTCGAAGAAGTTGGGCTCGGAGCAGCCGATGCAGCCGTGACCGGACTGAACGGGCCAGGAAAGACCTTCGTTCCAGCGCAGCGCCGAGCAGGCGTTGTACGACGTCGGTCCCTTGCAGCCCACCTTGTAGAGGCAGTACCCGAGCTTGGCGCCCATGTCGTCGAACTTCTCGACGAACTGACCGGCGTCGAAATGCGCGCGGCGATAGCACTTGTCGTGGATGCGCTGGCCGTAGAACATCTTCGGACGGCCGAGACGGTCGAGCGGAGGCAGACGGTCATAGGTGAGAATGTAGGTCACGACGGCCGTCATGACTTCCGGAATCGGCGGGCAGCCCGGCACGAGAACGATCGGCTTGTCCTTGATGATCTCGGTGATAGGCACCGACTTCGTCGGATTGGGCTTGGCAGCCTGCACGCAGCCCCAGGCCGCGCAGGAGCCCCAGCCGATGACGGCCTTGGCGCCCGCCGCGACGTGGCGGATCTTGGAAAGGAACGTTTCGCCGCCCGGAATGCAGTTCACGCCGTCGTCATTGAGCGGCACGTTGCCTTCCACGGCAAGAATGTAGTTGCCCTTGTATTTGGTGATCGTATCCTCAAGCGCTTCCTCCGCCTGCTGACCGGCCGCCGCCATGATCGTGTCGTCATAGTCGAGCGAAATCATGGACAGCACCAGATCCTTGGCCACCGGATGATAGGAGCGGATAAAGGACTCCGTGCAGCACGTGCATTCGAGACCGTGCAGCCAGACGACCGGCGTGCGGGGCTTGGTTTCCATGGCATCGGCGATGTCTTTGGCGCCCGCACTGCCGAGCCCGAGGCTTGCGGCGGTCAGAGAACAAAACTGCAGGAAGCTGCGCCGGCTGATGCCCTGCCGGCGTAGCGCTTCATATTGCGTTTCGAACATATCGGTTTCTCCGTCGGATGATCGGAAACGGTCTTGCCGTCTCCGAGTTAACCGGAAGCGCACGCCGTCCGGAATCCGAACCGCGCACCCTTCTTCACTTCGCAGTGTAGAAGAACCCTTCGCGTCTGAACGCCCCCTGCTCGGATGAAAAAAGGATGAGTTTAATACCTCTAAAGAACTACCTCTGATTAGATTTCATTCCTCCGTCAGTTTCTCACATTTTTTACGATTTGTCATACTCTTATTCATCCACTTCGGCACGTTTTGTGCTGTATCCGGCTGACGGGCAAGCCGTTTTTACGATCATCATGCATAATTTGAATAACGATTCTCAAGAACAACACAACAGGCTCCGGCGAAACGAGTGTGCTCGTCCCGCAACCTTTGACTAAGCCCTGCCTTCCGCCGGTATCCGAGCCCTGCACGGCGGCAGTCCAGGCCGTCAGGCACGAATACAAAAAGCCCCGCATGACGTATCCTTTGATAAGCCTTCATAAAACAAGAGGAGCCTGATTGAGATGCCCGGATTCGACATTATCGGTGACATTCACGGCCAGGCCGATGCGCTCGATCGCCTGCTGGACCTGCTCGGCTATCGACTGTCCGACGGCGTGCGGCGGCATCCCGACGGACGGCGCGCCGTCTTTCTCGGGGACTTCATCGACAGAGGTCCCGGGATCCGGCGGGTCCTTCAGACCGTCAGCGCAATGCGGGAAGCGGGAACTGCATTTGCGGTCATGGGCAACCATGAAATGAACGCCATCCATTATCAGACCTGGGACGCAGCCTCCGGAAAATGGCTTCGATCCCATACTGACGCCCATCTGAAGCAGTTCTGCGAAACGATCCGTCAGCTCGGCGGCGATTTGGACTTCTGGATCGGCCGAATGAAGTCGCTTCCCGTCTGGCTGAAGCTCCGGGATGATGAGGGCGTCACGCTTCGATTCGTTCACGCAGCCTGGCATGAAAAAGCGATGAGAAGGCTGTTCGACGAACCGATCGAGGGCCGGCTCGCGCGTTTTTCCGGACCGTTCGAAGCGCCGGTTCTGACGGAGGCCGGCATCCTGGATTTTGGGAGACGCCGAGATCCCGTCACAAAAGAAACGCCGTTCGGGTTCAAAATGAAGGAAAGGATTCTGACCGGTCCCGAAATTCCGCTTCCGGAAAAGCAGGCGTACGCTGACAACGAAGGCACGATACGCCGCAGCATCAGGATCAAGTGGTGGCAAAAGCCGGAAGACGACGCCTCGCTTGCCGACATGGTGATGGCGGGCAAGGCCTCGCGCGAGGCGCTGATCAAGTCGGGAGGCAGCATTGCCTTCAATGAGCTCTCGCTCAAAAAGCCTTTCGAGCCCTATCCCGTCGAAGGTCTGACCTTCTTCGGGCACTATTGGCTTGACCCGAGCGAAATCGGTCCCCAGACCGATCGACTGGCCTGTCTCGACTTCAGCGTCGCCCGCGGCGGATGTCTTGCAGCCTATAGGCATGAAAGCGGACAGACGGCGATTTCGGCTGATCAGTTCGTAGCGGTGCCTGCACGCGTCGATCGAACGGGGTCGGACTGAACGCGGGACCTGCAGTTTGAACAGAAATTCTCCTGAACCCTTGAGCTCTAATTATCCGACATGATTAGCATGCTCAAGGAAATCTCCTTTCTGTCCACCTCCATCCGCCGTCGTAAGTGAATTTACCCGACTTACTGCGCTGTCTCCAACTCTTATGCGTGACGACTCCTCTCCCTAAAAGGAAGAGGCTTCTTGCGACCCAACTGCAGCGGTATGCTTCAGTCCTTTCGGGGAAGTCTCGGTTTTACCCGTCGCCCTGTTGAAGCATCCTTCCCGGGAGCCCTCGAAAGCCGAAGCCTGATTGTCATCAGTCCCCGGCTCCCTACGCAATTCGGTTTTCAAGTCAGTCTCTTGCGAAACCGCTCTTAGCGGGTCAGCGGCTTGTTCAGCCTTCCCAACGTCCTTCCGTGCCAACAGTACCTTTTCCTCTTCCGAGAGAAAAGGGTATCTCCGCAGATTGATCGCTGCCGTTTCGTCACGGGAGGCATGCACGGCACCGCAGTGCGGGCATACCCAGCGTCGATCCTTCAGCTTCAAGTCTGCATTGACCTTTCCGCAAACCGGGCAGCGTTTGCTGCTCGGATACCATCGGTCAGCTCTGAGCACGTTTTCGCCTCGTCTGTCGAACTTGTATTCGAGCATGCGAAAGAGCATGCCGATGCCGACGTCGGCCAAAGCTCGTGCCAAGCAATGGTTGCGGAGTATTCCTTTCAAATTGAGCGTTTCCACCACCAGAGTCGTTGCTTGTTTATCGTCAGCCACTCTTGTCGTAGTTACCTCAAGGAAATTCCGGCGTGCGTGCCGGATGTCTTCGTGCTCCTCGGCGATCAGTTTCTGCTGCTTGCTGTAACCCTTGGACGGGAGCTTCTGCTTCACAGTTCGGCCGCTCGGGAGCGTCACTTCAGTAAACGTCACCTCTTTTCTCGCAAGGATCTTCTGCTTGACGGCAAGAGAATCCAAATGCTTCTGAAGGTGGCGCGGATTATCTACAACGACAGTCTTGGTCGGCGTTCTCATGACGAAGGCATGTTCAATGCCGACGTCCGCCCCGGATGTTGCCTCCTCACGCACCGTCGTCTTCATGGGAAGAACCGCCTTCTTGTTCTCGGTGAGAACAGTGATGTAATACTTTCCCGAAGGCTCCATCGTCACGGTGACGGTCTTTATCGCCCACAGCGACTCGTCAAACCTGCGGTGCAAAGCGCATCGAACTTCTCCGACCTTGGGCAGTTTGATCCGTCCGAAGCGCCCTTCGCCAAAGCGCACGCTCACATGCTGCGGGCATTGGAAGGACTGCCACCCGTCCCGTTTGCTCTTGTAGTTCGGCTTGTCCTTCGGCGGCTTTGAGCGTTTCCACCTGCCTTCTGCAAAGAGCTTCTGATCATTTGCAAATCGCTCGAATGATTCTGCCGCGTTGAGAACCGCCGACTGCAGAGACTGAGAGTTGACTTCCGCCAGATACTTGAGTTCCGACGATCGCTTCAGAGCCGGGCGTTTCTTGATGAAGGCGTATGCCGACAGGATGCTTCCGGTCTTCAGAAACAGACGGTGCGCTTCTTCGAGGTAGAGATTGAAGACTTTTCGCTTGCAGCCGAAATGCCGGGCGAAGAGTTCCTCTTGTCCGGAATTTGGATAGGCTCGGAATCTGTAAGCGAGACTGTCATGTCATGATCCTAACAAAAGCTTGAAACCTTCGTATGCCTCCGGCTCGCGCCTTATATCCCCGGCATGAATGCCGAGGTTTTACGGCGCGTGCGATAAAAATACAGACCCTCGTCGATCACGGACGAGGGTCTGAGCTCTAACTATTCAAACTAAAGGCTTTGATTCAGATTAGAACATGTGGACGAGACCGACCTGAACAACGCTGTCCTTGATCTTATCGGATTCGTACTTAACTTCTTCCTAGGTATAACCAGCGCCAACATACGTGTAGGTGCGCTTAGAGAAGTCATAGCGATAACCTGCAGAGATGTTCCACCAAGTGATATCGCACTGGTCTTCGGAACAGTCTGCAACTTCAGCGTCGTAATAGTTCACGCCGAGCATCGCGGTACCGCCGAGAACCGGAGCGGAGCGTCAGTCACCGTAAAATATCGGCACCTTTTCTCAAAGAGAACGACTCCATGCTGCTTCTCGGTCTCTTATTCAGTCTGCTTCTTTTTGCCGGCGCTACTATGTTTGCCGGCAAACGTCCTCATAAAAGCGAGAAGCTCTCCACCGGCCTTGTTACCGGTCTGATTTTGGGAACCTTCATAGGAGGTTCCTGCACGGTCGGCACGGCTCAGCTCGCATTTCGTCTCGGATTGTCCGCCTGGTGGTTCAGTCTGGGAGGCGCCGTCGGCTGTCTGTTTCTCGCTCTCACGATGGCCGGACCATTAAGACGGGACGGCTCGCAGACCATCGTCGGACTTTTGAGAAACCGCTACGGTCAGTCGGCAGGTCTTTCTGCGACTCTGCTCAACAGCCTGGGAACCTATATCAATATCCTCGTTCAGATCATCAGTGCCACGTCGGTGCTCGCCGTCATTGTTCCCGGCACGTCGAGGACCGCGGAAACACTGTTTGCCATGCTGATGATGATCGGCTACGTCTTCTTCGGCGGCAGCCGCGGCGCGGGATTAGTCGGCCTGCTTAAGCTCGTCCTGATTTTCTCCGCCATGATGATCTGCGGCTTCATCGTCCTCGGACAATGCGGCGGCCCCATGAACATCATTGATATGGTGCACGGCATCGACAGTTCGGACACGATTCCTTTTCTGAATCTGTTCGGACGAGGCATCGGGACCGATCTCGGCGCCTGTTTCTCTCTGGTTGCCGGTCTGGCGAGCACGCAGATCTATGCTCAGGCAGTCATTCAGGCTGAGACCGACGCGGCCGCAAAGAAAGGACTTGTCATCAGCTCTCTCCTGCTGCCGCTTCTCGGTGCAGGCGGCATTCTTGTCGGGCTGTGGATGAGAGCCCACTATCCTCAGATCGTCGATAAGACTGCGCTGACGCAGTTCATTCAGATGCAGTTTCCCGACGTTTTTGCGGGCACCATCCTCGGCACGCTCTTCATCTGCGTTGTCGGGACAGGCGCCGGGCTTACGCTCGGCGTAGCCACCGTCATCCGTCAGGACATCATCACCGGTGTACTGAAAAAGAAACTGCGCGGTCCTCAGGTCACGACGGTGACCCGCATCCTGATAGCAGGCATTCTGCTGAGCGCGGCATCACTTTGTCTCGCAATGGAAAACGAGACCATCCTGATCTATGCCTTCCTTTCCATGGCGCTGCGCGGCGGAGGTGTCATTGCTCCTCTCTGCCTTGCTCTCTGGTTGAAGCGCGACGTCAGACCTTCTTTTGCGACTGCTTCCGTGCTCGTCGGTTCTTTAGCGGTGATCGTATTCAACTTTGTCAAAGTTCTGCCGTTTGATCCGCTTTTTGGGGAGTGTCAGGATTTTTGTGTCCAGGAGGTGGACTATAGGAGGGGCGGTAACACCGCCCCTTCATTGTATCTGATGAAACGGGTTTACCTCAGCCAGGGGGAGGAGCCCGCGAGCGGGCTCCTCCCCCTGGCGGGCGGCGGGCGTCCTCCCTGCCTTGGCAGGGAGGAGCGTAGCCTGGCCCTGCAGGGCCAGGCTACGCGTCGCCGCGAACGCAGGGGTCAGGGCTGT
>JAGBFJ010000032.1 GCA_017936545.1 Sutterella sp. | reverse complement strand
GTCCGCCGCGGCCTTCAAGTTCTACGGCCGCTATTCGAGCTGCGACGCCGGCGACCAGAAGACGAGCATGGCCAAAGGGCAGCGGCTCTGCCACTTTGTCGGCACGACCTGCGAAAAGCGCGTAGCGGGTCTCGGCTGCGTGGAAACAATGGAAAAGCACGTCTGCTTCAACTCCCGTCTTGCCCGAATCATCAACGAACAGGGCCGCCCGCAGATCGGACGCGATTTCGGCACGCCGGTGCAGCCCGATCCCCGAGGCTTCACGATCGACGAACTGCAGCAGCTCGACTTCAGCAGGATGGACCTCTCCGAATTCACGGCCGACGTCATTCGGGAAGCCGCAGCGCACGGTGCGATTTCCGCCGAAGAAGCCTCCAAGCGTGCGGCCGAGCGCATCGCGGCCATGGTGAACGGCGAGCTTGCCCGTTCCGCTGCCGTACCCGGCGCTCAGGCCGTGGTTGCCGCGCCGGGACAGCCCGTTGATCCGTCCGGCACGGGCGGTACGGGAAGCGCAAGCTCTCAGCCGCTCGCCTCCGAAGACTGAAATTCTGAAGACAGACCATGAAACACACTCTTCATTTAATGGCCGTCCTGACGGCGATGACGGTGGCGGCCGATCTCTCGGCTGCCGACGGGAACTGGTGGACCGCCGACGTCTGGAAGGATCCGGACCGGCCGTTCCTCTTTTACGGCGAGGACAAAACCCCGGAAAAGCGATCTGCTCCGAACGAACGGAAGCCGGACGAAGCCGAAAAGCCGGCCTCTCCTCAGACTCAGGACAAGACGCCGTCAGAGAAGCCGGTTCAGAACATCAGGACCGAGCCAAAGCCTGTGGATCCGGACGACTTTTCCCGCTTCACGACGATCGAATCGCTCAAAGCCGAACGCGAAGCGAGGCTTTCCGCCGCCGTCATGAATCCCAGTCCGGAAAACATGCGGCGCTATCAGGCGGTCAACGCCCACATGCTTGCGCTCTCCGCCCGTTTTGCCGAAGCCTGGCAGCTCGGCCGATTCACGAGTCCTCAGTACGACTGGACGGCCTCTCATCCGAGCGCGAACTTCGTGACGGCCTCGCTCGCAGAAACCCGGCTTCAAAACCGAACCGAAACCCTTTCCGCCCTCGGAAGCGATCTCGGCATTCTGTTCATCGCGCGCCCCGGTGATCCGCTCACGCCGCTCGCCGCCGGTCCGCTCAGAGCCTTTGCCCGCACCTACGGACTCGACGTCCTGGCATCCGCGGCCGGAGCGGCCTTTTCGGGAAAACGGTCCGGTAAGGACGTCCCCGGGTTTGAAGCCTTCGACGACGTTCAGTCCGACGGCGGACGCGCAGAGGCGCTGGGCATCCGAGTCTTGCCGGCCGTCGTTCTCATCCCGAGACCCGAAGCGGTTCTGCTGCGCCCCGATTTTTCTCTGATGAAGGGGGCGCTCTCCGGCCGGGACGGCATCGTGATCGCCTCCGGCGCCGTCAGTGCTGAAGAACTTGCCAGGCGCATCTCGCTTCTACTGGACGCCGGAAAAAGGCACGCTAACCCCTCAGGATCGTCTCTGCCTCAGACGAATACAGCAATCAATCCTCACGAAATCAAGCAACATCAATGACATTCCGCCGATTTTCATCATTCCCGATCAGAGCTTTTGTGATATCTCTCGCCCTAATCGGAGCGCCGTCTTCGCAGGCCGGCTTTCTTCAGGACTTCTACGACGACGCCGGTGCGCAGACGGCTTATACAAGCGCAGGCCTGTACGCTTCAAGCTCGATGGATCTGATCACGGGCGGCCGCCTCGTCGTGAAGGTGCCCCGACGTGATTTTCAACCCTACTATTTGCAGGCCCCGCATCTCAAGGCGGGCTGCGGCGGTATTGACGTCTTTCTCGGCGCCTTCAGCGTCCCGAGCAAGGAGGAATTCGTGAACTTCCTCCGATCGATCGGCACGGCCCTCCCCGGTCTGGCTTTTCAGCTGGCCCTTCAGTCGCTCGCGCCCGATCTCAATGAACAGGTTTCCCAGTTCCGCGACATGCTGATGCGTCTCTCGCGTGAAATGGGCGACTCCTGCCACGCCGCTGAAACACTCCTCGACTCGACCGGCGCTTCCGGCTGGATCGCCGGCATGGGCCAGCGTGCCCGCAATGCCCTTCGTTCATCCGGCAAGGCCGAAGACCAGTCGGACGCCGTCGCTATGACGCGCGCAGACGGCTCGAAGGTGCTCGGCAGCGTGCCCGAGCGCAAGGACAGCGAAGGCAACGTGCTTGAAGCGGCCGAACTCAATCTCACTTGGGCCCTTCTGAAAGGCGGCAAGTCCGCGCTTTCGACGGACAGAAAGGAAGTCATGATGTCGCTCGTCGGCTCGACGATCTACGTGAAGTCGGGCGAAGGCGCCGACATGACGGTTGAGGAACGCAGTCTTGCGCCGCTCGATCTTCTCTCGCTGATGCTGGGCGAAACCTCATCGGCCGCTCTCCCGGCGGATGCCGAGGTTTACCGTTGCGACGAAACGGATCAGTGCCTGAATCCGGCACGAGGTGAATCGGGCGACATCAACCTGAGCCACGCCGTTTACGAGGCGATGCTTCGCTACCGCTCCAGCCTCGTCAATCGTGATCCGAAAGTCGTGACCGATGACGACCTGTCTCTTCTTGCGGGCATTTCTTCGATTCCCCTCATGAAGCTGGTCGAACTTTCCGCTTCGCCGAGACTCTTTCGTTTTTCTGACGCCTATCTGCAGACCTATGCACAGGCCGCCGCTTATGAAGGGCTTCTCTCCGCCGTGTCCCAGCTCGCGGCCGATCTCAGCCTTGCCGTCCGGGGAAGCAGCGCGCGTCACGCCAATGCCATGACGGCCGCTCATGCCGAAAAGCTCGAACAGCGTCTGGCCGACCTCACCGCGGATCTTCGTCAGCGAGAAAAAATCATCGCCGCCCGCATGAGTCTTGTCAACGCCTTCCTCGCCGAAGTCTCTCATCTCTCCCGGGCGATCTACGGTGAAGCCGCCGCCGAAACCCTCTCCGCTCTGCCGTCAGGCGGCGCGCTTCGTCAGTAAGGAGCTCACGCATGGAAGCCTATGACTTTTACGCCTACTGGAACGGCCGGGAAGTGGCCGAACTCTGGACGGTCATCGCCGCGATAACGTCGACGGACGACTACCGCACGCTCATTGTCGCCGTCATGACCGGCGGATTCCTTGCCGTCATGATCGGCGCGGCCGTCCGCAACCGCGGCATGGATGCCGTGACCTGGTTCGCCGCGACGATTCTGATCTTTTCGATGGCCTATTTTCCCCGCGTCACGATCTCCGTCAAGGATGTCCGTGCCGGCTACACCCAGGCCGTCGAGGGCGTGCCCCTCGGCATCGGATGGCCCGCTTCAGTCACCTCGCGCGTTTCATGGTGGCTGACTCAGACCTTTGAAACCGCCTTTCAGGACGTGGATGCCGCGAGCTTTTCGCGCTTCGGCGTCGCCTTCCCGCAGCGGGCAGTTTCCGCCTTGATGGCGATGGGCCCCGTCACCGAAAAGGGGCGCGAATCGCTGAGAGCCGTCACCGAACGCTGCATCGTCCCTGAAATGCTCGACAGTCCGGTCAAGCGCCGCGCGTTGCTGGAAGCGCCGGACATTTATCTGCTCGTCTCGGAAAAGGACTGGGTGAATCCGGCTCGTCGCGTAGTTCTCGACGGCAGCGTCGTAACCTGTGCCGATGCGCTTCCCATTCTTACGCAGTATCTCTCCGAAACGGAAATTCCGGCGATGGAGAACATGCTCCTCACGAAGCTCGAGGCCGGCGGCGATGAGATCGCTTCCGCAGCCTTTCTTGCCGCCTTGCCCGGAGCGGAGGAACTGATGCTCGGCACCTCCCGCACGCTGACGGAATCGCTTCGTCAGTCTCTGATGATGTCGGTGATTCCCGATGCCACGCTGTCGGCCGCAGCCAAAGCCGGCAAAGCGCCCCTTTCAACCGGCGTCGCTCTGGCGCGAGCTCAGGGCAATCTGGCCTCCGAGATCAACTACCGCACGCTGGCCGACATGGCCAAATCCGCCCTGCCCAAAGTCCGCAACGTGCTGGAATTCATCGTGATCGGTCTGTTTCCCATCGTTCTCCTCATGATGGCCGGTCTTGGCCTCGGCGGCCTGACGGTGTTTCGCGCCTATCTGACGCTCCTCATTTCCGTCGCGCTGTGGGCGCCCATCACGGCGATCATCAACTTTCTGACGATTCATGTCGATGCGGAACCCATGAACCGTCTCGTTGAAGCCGCAGGCGGCGTCACACTGTCGGCCGCCACGCTCATTCGTGAAGCTGGCGCCTCTTCTCAGGCAATGGCCGGTTCTCTGATGTGGTTGGTGCCTGTTCTCGCATATGCCGTCGCCAAGGGAAGCGACATGGCCATCACGTCCATGGCCTCGTCCGTGCTCGCGCCGGCCGCTTCGGCCGCTCAGTCTCAGGGCTCGGCCATTGCCATGGGCAATGTCAGCGCCGGCAATGCCTCCGTCGGGAACACGTCCGTCAACAACACGACGGGCAACAAGTCCGACATGAGTTCGTCCTATGCCTCACCGAACATGCATCGAAGCACAATGGCCGAAGGTTCCTGGCAGGGCAATCTGGCAACCGGCACCATCACGGCCATGTCCGTCGCCGAAACCAATCTCGGAATTACCTCTCAGGGCGGTCTTTCCTACGGCGTGTCTATGGCTGCTGTTCAGGCATCTTCTTCCGGTGCCAGTTATGTCTCCGCCAGCGGCTACGGCGAAACCACCGGCACGTCCAGCACCTCGATGAC
>JAGBFJ010000031.1 GCA_017936545.1 Sutterella sp. | reverse complement strand
GACCGCTCGCGTTGCCGAGCGCCTCGGTCTTTCAGGCATCAGCGCGGCCGCCGCGCGCAAGGCCGTCGAAGCCGGTCTGGCGCCCGGCGCAGCCGCACCCGACTTGCGTCTTTCCCCCGCATCGACAGCAGAACTTTTCAGCAGCACCCGCAAATGACCTCCGTACCCTACAGCCCCCAGCCGGCCGGCAACGACTACGCCGAGCCGCCCTGCCAGTTCTATCAGCATGCGCTTCGTCATCGGCGGGATACGCTACCCGACGTTTCCGAGGCGGGCTTTCTCACCCACGCCATGAAGGCCTTTCTGAAGGGCGTTCCCGGAGTGACCGCCGAAGCGGTCACGGCTCAGCTTCTCGCATACGCGGCCAAAGGTCTTGAAGCGGCCGCCGCGGAAAAGGTAACAGCCCCGACGGTCCTCGGCAGCCTCACGATCGGCAAGGCCGAACGCGTGCTCGACGTCTGCAGACGCGCTTCCGAAGCCCGCATCGTGCGCACGCGCAATGCGCTGATGAAGAATCCTGACGACAGCCGCAGCCGCGAAATGTGGCTTGCCGCCCGTTCGCCCGAAGTCATCGCACGCCTGACCGGACACTTTCGCACCCAGCCCTGGGATGCGGCCCAGGACGGACACCTACTCACTCGGGAGGCGGCCCGTGCCGCCGGCATCGTCCGCTGGGCGCATGCCGAAACCGCCGAACGCCGGGACCGAGTCTGCGACGCTCTCTCAAAAACCCTCGGACTCGGTCCCGCGCCGCACCGCATCTGGTCGAACCGCCGGCCGATCGTCGTGATCGACCGCCTGACCGTCTATACGGTCAAGCTGGTGATGGACGCCTGGTCCTACGATCCGGCGGTCGCCGTGATCTTCACGGGCGGCCTTCTCGAGTCGAACCCCTTCGATGCCTGGGACATCCCCGTGGTGTGCGATACCCGGGGCTGGCTGCGGGCGCTGCTCGCCGTCGAAACCGTTCCCTGCGTGATCGAACCCCGTCTCGGCGGGTTCACGATAACGGCGGCGACGGGCATCGTCGATCCGTCGGGTCTCGGAAAAGGCGTGAAGATGCCCGCCTGGATGAAGACGCTGGCCGAAATCGGACTCCTTGCCGGCTACGACCGGGCTGCGGCCAACCGCGAAGCGCCGGCCGTCACCGGACCTTCCGCGCAGCGCTGGTTCGAGCGCTATCAGGCGCTTCTCGGGATCACGCTCGCCTGCGACTTCGAAGCCCGGCGCGGCCGCGCTGTTTCCGTTCGCCAGCTCGAAGCGCTCAGTGCGCAGCGGCACAAGTACGTCGAACTTCGCGATGAAGTGCTGAGCCTCCTCGGCCGTCTTGCCGAAGCCGGCAGGAACGAAAAGGAAGCCCCCTTCGTCAAGCCGCGGCATCTCCGTCATCGCACGAAAAAGGAGGGCACGCCGTGAAGCGCGCCGCATCCCTTCTGCTCAAGGCCGCCGCCGTTCTGAGTCTCGGAGCCGGCACGCTCTGCGCGCAAGCCGACGAATGCCGAGGCCGGATTCTCAATCCGGTGACCGACGTCTGCTGGTCCTGTCTCTTCCCGGTGAAGATCGCAGGCGGCGTTCCCGTGTCTTCCTCCGGGTCTCTCCCCGACCCGCAGGTTCATGTTCCCCCTGTCTGCGTCTGCGGCAAGGGATCGAACCTGAGGGCGGGCATCACGATGAGCTTCTGGGAGCCCGTTCGAACGGTCGAAATCGTCCGCCATCCGGGGTGTCTGCCGACGATGGGCGGCATTTCGCTCGGCAACCTCGGCATCCGTGCGAGCGCCCACAGCAAGGCTCACGCCAAAACGGACGACGGCTCCCTGCGGCGTCATACCGCCTTCTGGCAGGTGCACTGGATGAACACGCCGTGGCTTTTCGTGCTTGAGGCGCTGCTCGACCAGTCCTGTCTCGAACAGATGCCCTGGGATCTCGCTTATCTGTCGGAACTTGATCCGCTCTGGGACGACACGCTGGCGAGCTTTCTGCTGGCACCCGAGGCGGCGCTCTTTGCCAACCCGGCAGCACAGGGCGCCTGCGCCGCGGACTGCATCGCCGCTTCGACGGGATTGCCGACGAATTCGCTCTACTGGTGCTCCGGCTGTCAGGGTTCGGTTTTTCCGCTGACCGGCTGGACAGCTTCGGCGGTCTCCTATCCGTCCGCCTGGACGCTCCTTTCGCACCGCTTTGCGATGAAGCTCGCCCGCGAAGGTCTTCTCTGGAGCGCGCACGGAAGCAATGGCCTCTGCGGCTCCTATTTCGAACCGATTCTTCGAAAGGACGTCTGGCGCACGGAAATCGTCTATCCGACGCGCGGCGACAAGTCCGGGAACTGCTGTCAGCCGCTCGGACGCACGACTGCCGTCTCGGGCGCAGGCCGCAGTTTTACGCCGGGCGGCGAGGACGGCGCAGTCCTGCTTTGGCGTCGGCGCGACTGCTGCGTCACGACTTCCGTCGGCGGTCTTGCCGGACAGACAAGTGCTGCGTCTGCACGAATGGCACGCCGAGCCGCTGAAGCGGCAAGGCAGTCCGAATCATCCGACAGTCCCCTTTATTAATCCTCGATCGAATACTTTAAAAATGCCCCTCAACCCCCGAAGCTCCCGTCTGGAACAGATGCTCTGCATCGCCGTACGTTCCCTTCCCTTTCTCGTCTTCGCGCCCCTGCTCGGCTTCATGCTGTATCCGTCCGAAGAAGCAGCAGCCGCCTGTCTCGAAACCGGCATGAACGTCATCGGCATTCATGCCGCCCCGAATCCGATCGCTCTTGCACCCGATCCCGACTGGCAGTCCCTTCTGGAAGCCCGCGTTGCCGAAGCCGTCAGGTCGGGCGAATGGGCCGAGCGCATGAAGGCGCACGAAGCCGCTTTAAACGAATGGGCGGAAGCCCCAGTCATGCCGTTTCGCAGAGGCATGGTCCGCACGGCCGTCGACGTGACGAAACCCACCGGGTTTTCCGCCCGAAGCCTTGATGCCTCGCCCTTCCCCGAGGGGACCTGGTCGAACTTTTCCCGCCTCTATCTCTTCGTCGATGCCGACAGCGACGTGCAGGTTCGCTTTGCCGAACGCTTCGCAGCTGCCCTCCCCGACGGCACGGCGCTTCGGCCCGTGGCGGTCGGCGGCCGTCCCGCGCTTCTTTCGGAACGTCTCTCCATGAGGGCCTGGGCCGATCAGGGCGGCGTGCTTGTTCGACGCCTTGCCATTCCGGCACTTCCCGCAGTCGTCCGTCTGACGCCTGAGACAGTGCGCATCCATGTTCCTGCGCTCGATCCCGAAGGTATTCCTGATGATCCTCTCCCTGCCGATCTGCTGACCGGAGATCTTTCGAATACGGGAGATCTCAAATGAGAATATTCAGATCGTCCATGTTTGCGCTGATCAGCGTGCTCAGCATGACGTCCGTCTTGGCCCAGGCTGCTGCGACCGACGAAGATGTCTCGCACATGGCGTTGTCTCATGAGGTCGAACGTCTCATTAATCCGGTTCTCATCGAAAAGACGATTATTACCGAGCAGCCGGTATTTTCTGCTAATGAGACTTCTTCAGATCCCGTTGACGAGAGCAAAACGGACGGGTTTGGACTCGAGATCACAATTCTGACATCAAGCAGTCTCGCGCCCGAACTCACGGCGGCGCTCGCCGAGGAAGTGCTTCGTCTTCGTCCGATTCCCGTGTCGATCGTCTTTCGCGGACTGCCGATCATTTTCAAAAACGGCAATCAGGCAGATCTCCGTCATGACAAAACTGAAAGCGAACGCCGGCTGGCCCCGCTTATCGAACGAGGTCTCGGTGCGGTCATTGATCCGGGCGTGTTCCGGCGTACTGAAAAAGCGCTGAAACAGTTTGATGCCTCGCTCGGCTCGCTTTCTCTCCCGGCGATTCTGTTTACCACGAGCCAGGGAACCGAAATCGTCACGGGCACCGTCTCCGTGAGCTGGGCTGCCGGCTATGCGCTCGCAAGAACCAACGATCCGATCTGGCGCAGCGAAGCCGCCGAGGCACTGCGCAAGGCAGGCATCGCAGAGCTCGTCGAGGGGGCCCGATGAAGTGTTCCGCTTTTCTGACGGGTGTCTGCTGCCTCGTCTGTCACGCCGCTTACGCCGTGACATCCGGCGAAGCCGTTGAATCGGCGATGAGCGTGCCGCCCGTCGACATGGACGCCATTCTGCAGGAATCCGCCGCCGATCCCTCCAAAGTGCTGGGCGGCGTCGGCTCCGCTTCGACGGACGGGCTCGATCGTCAGACCGGTCTCTATCAGAACGGCTTCGGCGTGCTCTACGACCCGGCCGTCGGCGAGGTCGTGCACTGCCGCACGCAGACCGACACGACCTGCCGGGCCGTGCAGATTCTCGACAAAGGCTTTCCGGAACGTCCGCCGATCCCCGACGACATTCTGCTCGGGCGCGACGAGACCGTCGGCAATGCCGGGCTCGGCGACACGGGCATCGACAACGGCACGGGCGGGTGCCGTCCCGTGACCGTGACGACGCCGCCAGTCGTCACGACCGAGACCTGCCGCCCGGGCGGATGGTTCGAGGATGTGTACTGCCGCACCGGCGTCATCGAACAGGGACGCGTCACGGCCAAGCACTTTTCCTGTGTCCGCACAGAAGCCCGCTCCGAAAAGCTCTCCTGCCGCAGCGCCATGACGCCCGGCAGCATCACCGAGTACACCGAAAGGTGTTTCTTCGGAAACGAAGCTGCCGTGCCCGGCCTTTCCATTCTTGAAACCACGACGGCGGAAGCGACTGCCGTTTTTCCGGCCGTCTGCATCGCGCCGCAGGGCAGCGTAGAAACCGTCACCTGCCAGGAAGTGCTGATGGTCTCGGAAGACGCCGGTTGCACCTCAGCCGACGATGCCGTCGTCACTGTCAAAGGCGGCCTTGATCTGACCAGCGACGCCTGTCCCAAAGGTGATGCGATTCAGGTGAAGCACACCTGCGGTCAGGGAAAGCGCGTCTCCGTCCAGATGAACGGGTATACGCTGGCCAAACTCTCGCCCGGTCAGTCGTCGCCTTTGTATGTTTATAAGCAGAAGCCCTCCTGCAGAGCACTTTACGAATACAGGAATCTCAGCTGCTCGGGCGACGCCTGCGTTGCCGAGGTCCGCGGACAGATCCGCTTCAGCACGGCCATCACCGGCTACGTCACGGCCCGGCTGACGTTCAAGAACGAAGATGCACCGAAGGATGAAGTCT
>JAGBFJ010000030.1 GCA_017936545.1 Sutterella sp. | reverse complement strand
TCGGCATCGGTACAGAGTTCTTTGACGAGATTTCGATTTTTCGCCATGGCATGGACCTCTTGAAAACAAGCTGATGATCAATTGTCGCCCCACACGGCGATGAAGCGTGATGGGCGTCAGTGGGTGGTCCATGTCATTAAGTTGTGTTACTGTGAACCTGTTGAACGAATCCGCCTTCCGGCCGCTGCTTTCTCCGGCGGCCTTCTCTCCGACTTCGGCCAATCCCATGCGCATCACGCTTCGCCAGCTTTCCATTTTCCGAACAGTTTATGAAACTCGTCAGATCTCCAAAACCGCCCGTCGGCTTTCGCTTTCGGTGAGCGCCGTCAGTCAGGCGATCCGCGACCTTGAAAATGCGCTTTCGGCCGAGCTCTTCGTCAGGCTCAATTCCGGGCTCGAACCGACCGATGCCGCGAAAACGCTCCTGCCCTACGCCACGCTGATCGTGGAAAAGAGTCTGGAAGCCGAAGGACTGTTCGCCGATCTGAGCCGGGGAAAGGCCGGCCGCTTCGTCGTCGGCTCGAACCGGCATTTCGGCATCTACGTGCTCTCGCGCAAGCTCATGCTCTTCAAGACTCGCATGCCGGCCGTCGACACCGAACTCGTCATCGAAGACAACGCCGCCATCGAGCAGGGCGTGATCAGCAACCGCATCGACATCGGCTTCATCAGCGGCCCGCCCGCTTCGCAGGAGCTCTCGGCGTTTCCGTGCTTTGAAGACCGGCGCACGATCGTCGCGGGCCTTTCGAGCCCCTACATCGCCTCGAACATCACGCCGACCGAACTCTCTCACGCCGCCTGGGTGCTCGACAGCGAAGAAAGGGAACGCGCGGTCGCGCTCTCCTGGCTCAACGAGCGCGGCATCCAGGCCCAGAACATCATTCTCATGAACACCATGGGCGCCATCAAGCGCGCCGTCATGACGGGACTCGGGCTGACGGTTCTCCCCTACCTTTCCGTGCGCGAAGAAGTCATGCGCAGCGACCTCGTCGAGATCGCCAAGCCGCTCGCCGCCGCGACGGGCGGCTCGGAACCGAAGAAGATTTACGCCGTCTTCCGCGAGGAGCGTTCGCCGGTCCTGCGCCAGGCGCTTCTTCGCTACTGCGACATTGCGCCCAGAGAGACCGTCTGACGTGGCACCGAACGCCATCAACGCCAAAGGGCGGCCGTTCCGAAGAACAGCCGCCCTTTTGGTTTTTCTCCCGAGACCCGAACCGTCGGAAGACGGTTCGGGACGCTGAGTTATCAGGAGAAGAAGTAGAGGCCGAGAAGCATCAGGAAGGCAGCCGGAGCAGTGCGCTTCACGATTTCGAGCGGGCTCACCATCGCGACGCCGGCAAGGAGAATGATGCCGCCGGCGAGCGGGGAAGCCATGCGGCCGATACCGGCAGCCATCATGGCGAGGTAGCCGAGGCCGTCGACCGTCATGCCGAACTGCGGAGCGTGCGGGGTCACGGCTTCATTGAAGGCGAAGGCCGCCGCGTCGCCGGAACCGGTCAGAACGCCGAGGGCGAAGGGACCGAAGCTGCCGCCGATCTTGGCGACTTCATTGGCGTGCGTCAGGAACTGGACGAAGAGGTCGATCACGCCGCAGGCGCGCAGACCGGCAGCGAACACGCCGGCAGCGATGATGATGCCGAGAATGTTGGCGTAGCCCTTGCCCATGCCGTCGAAGAACTTCTTCGTGGCGTCCTGGGGATTCGTGCGGGTGACGGCGAGCGCGTAGATGGCGCCGATCAGCATGGCGGTGGCGACCGAAATCTTAAGGCCGGGGACCCAGAGGGACACCACGACGAGCAGAACGACCGGAACGAGCGGAGCGATCGCATAGAGCACGTTCACCTTGAAGTCGTCATCGGCGGCGGTGTTGTTCTTGGTGAATTCGCATTCGAAGCCTTCCGGACGATAGTCCTTGTAGATGACGCAGATGATGGTCATCAGAACGATCGAAGCGAGGCCGAGACCGAGGGTCATCGTGGCGTGGGCGCCGATGAAGCTCATTACGTCCATGCCGGCGAGCTTGGAGATGAACGGGTTGTGGGAGACGCCCGGGTTGAAGTAGGCGGGCATCATGCAGGCGCCGACGGAAGCGGCGGCCATGCTCGGACGGAAGCCGGCGCGGACCAGAATCGGCACCATCGTCGGAGCAACGGAGGCGGAGAGGCCGGCCATCGAAGGAATGGCGGTGGCGATCACGCTCGTGATGACCATGCAGACGGGCAGAAGGAAGAGGCCCATCTTCTTAAGGGGCTTCGTGAGAAGGCGGACGAGATGAACGTCGCACTTCGTGAAGGAAATCACAGCGGCGAAACCGATGGCCGAGCAGATGGCGATGATAAGCGAGCCGTTCGTCATCGACTTGTCGAACTGCTTGAAGGCCATCATCGGCTGCATCGAAACGCAGGCCATCACAAGACCGGAAACCAGAAGAACGAGGCGCGTTTCATAGCGCTTGATGAGAGCGTACACCGTCGCGATGACGACGGCGCAGGCAATCCACACAGTAAAAGACATGATATGTCCTGATCGCAAGAGTGAGGTTATTTTGGGGACGGTCGCAGTCAGCCCGTTCGATGCTTCGGCATTCCTCCGGACCGAAACGACGGCGGCTTCTGCGAACCGTCGGTATTCTGAAGCAAGGCAAACTCGAATTCTTCGGGAATTCCCCCAAGTCTTCTATATTGTCGACAATTAAACCCTCAGGTCTTACCCCTCGGGAAAATGTCTGATGTCTGACGGTCCGATGACGGAACCGGCCTCTCTGTGACAATATGATGAATTTGTAAGCGACTGAAAGGAAAAGGGAGTTTTTCCTTGCTTCTGCTTAGAAGCTCTGTTATAGTACTCCTCGTTGTGGATGCTGTGGTGCTGAGTTCGGAATCCGACCGGCATACGATCAGCGGGTCGCTGTTGGGAATCCATTCGGTCTGTCGACAGACCGAGCACGCTCGAACGATTGCCATCGGAGAGCCCACAGGCCACAAAGACAATCGGTTCAACAACTCGGGGCACGCTTCAATGTGCCCCGTTTTTGTTTTGCGAGTCCGTCATCGGCTGCGCGGCATGCCGTGCAACCCGTGCTGAGTTCGAAGAAACGTCCGTCAGGGCACCTTGTAGGTGTAGTTGTGGCACCCGCCGCAGTAGTTGACGCCGGGCTTGTGGCCCTTGTGGCATTCCGAGCAGGGAAGCGCGCCTTCATGTTGGGCATGTGGATTGACTTCGTAGCGCTTCTCCGTCTTGGCAATCATGGCCTTGTAGTCGCCGTGACAGGACGAGCACACGTCCAGATCGCCGTTCAGTTTGAGCTTCATATCCTTTTCGTGACACGCATCGCAGGCGAGTCCCCGTTCGACATGGCGGTCGCCGAGAAATTTCACAGACTCGGCGGATGCGCCGGCGCTCCCGAAGGCGAGCATCAGCGCGGCAGCCAGTGTCAGCGTGCGGGCGGTTTGTTTCAGATTCATCGATCTTCCTTTTTCAAAAGTGGGCCGGCAGTCGCGAACCGCCGGCCCTTTTTCCCTCAGGCGCCGTCAGTCTGCGCCAGACAGGACTGCGCCTTTGCGCGCGGAGCGCCGCGGGCTCAGAGCTTCGTATCGGGAAGCTTCGCCACGATCTTGCCGCAGTGACGGCCGTAGACCAGGCATTCGGTCAGGTTGCCGCCGCCCTGATAGACGAACTTCAGTGCGGAAGCGATTTCGCCGACGCAGTAAAGATGCGGAATCGGCTTGCCTTCCCAGGTGAGCACCTCGCGGTCGGCGTTTGCCAGCAAGCCGCCCTTGGTGTTCGGACCGCCGGCAACGAGCGGCATGGCGTAGAACGGACCCTGCTCGATCTTGCCGAGCGTGGCCGGACGGCGGTTGAAGTCCGCATCCTTCTTGTCGTCGCAGAACTGATTGAAGCGCTTCACCGTCTCAACGAGATTCGCGGGCACCATGCGCTTCTTGTTTTCCGGATGGTTGCGGATCTTTTCGGCAAGCTCTTCGATCGTATCGGCCTTGAGAATCAGACCGCTTTCGATCGCCTTCAGGTTCTCCTTGTCCCAGTCGACGAGCCCGAAGCCCACGACCGAAATGCCGAGAGCGACGAGCGACTTCGAGGAACGAAGCTTTTCATCAAAGATCATCCAGGACGGCGTTCTCGGATAGGTCAGCGACGAAATATCGAACTGGACGGCGGCCTTGTAGAAGAAGTAGCGGCTCGGATTGTCCGTCACCTTCGTTTCGGCTTCATATCGCTTGCCGTAGTTGTCGATCACGATCGAATTGGGCGAACCGACCGACGGCGTGATGGAGCCGATGCGCATGCCGTTGAACTTCGCCTGAGTCGGGACGATGACGCGCGCAGCGGACTTGCCCGTCTTCTGCAGACCGGCGCCGGCGGCCATGCCCATGGCGATGCCGTCGCCCGTGTTGGACGTCGTGCCGTAGAAGGCCCAGCCGTTGATGCCAGGACCTTCGAGGAAGGCTGAGCGCATCGCGCGGCTGTATTCATAGCCGCCCGTGCAGAGCACCACGGCCTTCTTGGCGCGGACGATCACCTTCTTGCCGGCACGGACGCCGACGGCGCCGACCACTTCGCCCTTGGCGTTCTTCAGAATTTCAACAGCCGGCGTTTCCCAGCAGACCTTGATCTTGTCGCCCTGCTTCTTCACGCCTTCTTCAAGGCAGAGCCAGAAGGCTTCGCCGGAGCTCGTTTCCTTCTTCGGGCACTTGTAGGACAGCTGATTGATTCCCCGGATTCGATCTGACCGGTCGAGAGCAGCGTCTCGTACTCGCAGGTTCCGAGCACGCCGACGTCGGCAATGCCCATTCGGACCAGAAGCGCCGGATCGGGAATCCCGTAGCGCGTCTCGGCGACGGAAGAAAAGAAGGTGTCCGACGAAGCCGTCAGACGGGCGACTTCACCTGCCGCAATCAGCCAGCCGTCAAAACACTTTTTCGAAGTCACCGCCGCCCGGCTGCCGGCCGCATCAGCCAGCGTCTTCAGCGAAGAAGAAGCTCTGACGATGAACAGCGAGGAATCTGTCTGAGCGACATCGGAAGACTTCTTCGGACGGCGGGCGGCGATCTGATGCGCGCCCGAAGATTCGATCAGCGACACGAAGTCGGAGGCCGACGTCACCAGAAACGCCGGTCTCAGCCGGGCGATGTCTTCGGATACATGCCGCCAGTCGAGCTCCACGAAGCGGAACCGATACTGCGGCAGCGTGTCGATGAGACGATCGAGCGTCGGCGAATACACATGAATGTAGAACTCCGGCGAAAAGGTGTCGACCAGTCCGACCGTGACGACAGGCTTTTCGCCGCCGGGCTCGGCGGACACCGCCGGATTCAAACCCGGCAATGCGAGGAACAGAGACAGCAACACTCCGGCAGCGGCTTCAGACAGAAGCCGCGCAAGCTGCAGTCTTTCTCCCTTCTTGCTCATGATGACGGCGGGCGGTCGCTTCGGTCCGGAGCCGGGAGACGGACCGAATGCCGCCGGATGCGATTACTCGAAGTCGAGGGCAGTCCTTCGGATCAGATCGGCGCCTAGCACGAAGTCGTCAAGCTCCATGGCCTCCTCCGGCGTGTGCGAGCCGTGCTGATTGGCTACAAAGATCATCGACACCGGAATCCCCGCGGCACCGAAGACCGCCGCATCGTGTCCCGCTCCCGAGGGCATGGCACGGACAGGTATGCCGAGCTCGGCGGCGGCGCGTTCGAGCCGGGCGAACACGGCGGGATTCGAAAGACACGGTTCGAGCACGACGGGCGCATCGAATTCCACGGAGACGCCGCGCTCCTTCTCAATCTTTTCTGCCTCCTCCTTCATGATCCGGCCGAAGGCATCGCGAACGCCGGCATCGAGCGAACGGATGTCGACGCTGAAGCTCACTTCTCCCGGAATGATGTTGAAGGCGCCCTTGGGGGGCGTATTGAAGACGCCCACAGTGTAGGTCAGATCCTTGCCTTCCCTGAGCAGGGACTCCCAGTGCGCTTCAAGACGGGCCACCAGAATCGCCGCCGCCTTGAGGGCATCGTGCCGGAAGGCATAGGGCACGGCGCCCGCATGCGCGCGCACGCCCTTCACGGTCACGGTGCGGTGCATCAGAATGCCGACGATGCCCGAGACCAGACCGATGCGCTCAACCGTCGAGGTTTCGAGCACGGGCCCCTGCTCGATATGCAGCTCCACGAAGGCGCCGATCTCCGAGAGCGGACGGAAGGGACGGCCGTCGGAAACGGCACGGCGGTCCACGCCGCGCGCATCCATGAATTCGCCGAGCGTCGGCATGCCGGGCTTGAAGCGGCGGTCGAAGTCTTCCGGCTTCACGCGGCCGAGCCAGCCCGTCGACCCGATGCAGCCCTGCTCTTCGCAGCGCATCACGACCACGGAAAAATCTCTCGGCGGCACGACCTGCTGTTCGACCATCCAGCGCACGGCGGAAAGCGGCGCCAGAATTCCGGCAAGACCGTCGTAGTTGCCGCCCCAGATCACGCTGTCGGCATGACTGCCGCTCACGAAGGCTGGAAGCGTCCGATCGCGGCCGGGCAGCGTCATCCAGCAGTTGCCCGCCTTGTCGTAGGCGACTTCTAGTCCCAGGCGCTGGCCCTCGGCTTCGAGCGCGTTCACGACGGCGAGTTCGACATCACCGTATCCGAGACGGGTCACGCCGGGACCGTCCTCGGACATCGCGCGCACGCGCTCAAACCATTCGCCCGCATAGGCTCGGCAGCCTTTCCGAAAAGCTCTGCTTGCTTCATTCTGCATGTTTGAAATCTCCAACCGCGGCACCTGCGAATGACTGAGGAAATTCCGGCAGGCGGCGCTAGAATCTAAGCTTAACGCAGAGAAGGCCGCTCCGTCGGCGCTCCAGCCGGCCGGCTTCTCAGCAACGGAGTATTCAGCAATGCAGTTTATTGATCACGCCCCGGTCAGACTTCTCTTCGGTCCGGGCAAGCTCGACGCCCTCAGAACCGAAGCGCTTCCGGGTACCAAAGCCCTTCTTCTCACCTCCAACGGCACGGCCGTCGAACGCATCGGCGCGCTCGGCCGGGTGAAGGCCATGCTCGAAGAACGCGGCATTCCCTATGTGCACATGGGCGTGGTTGAACCGAATCCCACCGTCGGCACCGTGATGAAGGCTGCCGCCTGCGTGCGCGAGGAAAAGTGCGACTTCACGATCGCGCTCGGCGGCGGCTCCGTGATGGACTGCGCCAAGGCGGTCGGCATTGCAGCCGCCAATCCCGGCCACATCTGGGACTATGTCCAGTCGGGCACCGGCGGACGCCGCAAGATCGAAAACGCTCCGGTGCCGCTCGTCGCCATTACGACGACGGCGGGCACAGGCAGCGAAGTCGACGGCGGCGGCGTGATCACCAACCCCGAAACCCGTGAAAAGGTCGGCGTGGGCGGTCACATCAACTGCTTCCCGAAGCTGGCCATCGTCGATCCCGAACTCATGCTCTCGGTGCCGCCGACGCTGACCGCCTATCAGGGCTTCGACGCGCTCTTCCATGCCGTTGAAGGCTACGTCACGAAGCGCGCCAACTACATGAGCGACATGTACGCGCTCGAATCTGTGCGTCACATCGCCAAGGGGCTCGCCCGCGCTGTGAAGGACGGGAGCGACCTCGACGCCCGCGAACACGTGGCCTTTGCCAACACCATGTCGGGCTTCGTGATGACGACGACCCGCCTGACGAGCCAGCACTCGATGGAACACGCGCTTTCGGCCTTCCATCCGGCCCTGCCGCACGGCGCCGGCCTCATCATGCTTTCGATGGCCTATTTCGGTCATATGATCAAGACGGGCGCGCGCGCCGAACGCTTCGTCGAACTGGCCCGCGCGATGGGCGTTCGCGACGCCGTTCGTCCCGAGGACTTCCTGCACGCACTTCTGAAGCTGCAGGCCGACTGCGGCGTCGATCAGCTCAAGATGAGCGACTGGGGCATCACGCGCGACGAACTCCCCGCCATGACCGAAGTCTGCCGTCATGTCGGTGCGGCCCTCTTCGAGCAGGATCCGGTGGCGCTCACGTTTGAAGACACGCTCGGCATCTACGAAGCCTCCTTCCGCTGATCCGTCTTCCGACATCCGGCCGGCTCATCCGTCTGAGGTGCGCCGGCCGTTCTGTTTCCGCAAAAGGCATGAGTCCCCTCTTCCCGCTCTTTCTGATCACCAGTCTCGCCAACATCCTGACGCCCGGACTCGGCGTCGTCATGATTCTGACGCTCGCCGCACGCTACGGCTGGCGGCGAACGCTCGGCGGCTGCGCCGGCACGGCGCTCGGCATCGCCTTTCTTTTCGCCGTCGCGCTCTCGGGCGTCGGCCTCATCGTGGCGGCGAGCCCGATGCTTTTCGCCGCCCTGAAGCTTGCGGGCGCCTGCTTTATGCTCTGGCTCGGCATCCACACCTGGCGCCGTCCCGTGCCGTCCGTCTCGGAGGGCGGCGGGAATGCCGGCGTTGCGATGGAGGAAAGCCTTTTCTGGAAGTGCTTTCTGCTGTCGGTCTCGAATCCGCAGCCGATGATCTTCAGCGTGTCGATCTTTCCGCAGTTCATCGATCCGCAACTCTCCTACGTCCGGCAGGCCGTCGTCATGACCGCCGCCTATGCCTTCATGGTGTTCGCAGCCATGGTCGTCTACGCGGTGCTCGCCGACCGGGTGCGGACGTTTATCGCCAAAGGCCGCGGGCCGCAGCTCATCAACCGCGCGAGCGGCGCGATCTTCGTGCTGATGGCACTTTTCGTCGGCATCAATGCCGTGTCGGCCTTCGTCTGACCGGACCTTGCAAAAATGTCCGCCCCGGCGGAATCGGGCGGGAGATCCCGTCCCGCCGGCGGCGGACAAACCGGTCGCGGATGCCGTGAGCGCTCAGTGCGCGGGCGCGGCGCCTTCGGGCTGCGCTCCCTGAGGGCCGACCGCCTCCAGGTCCTTCTCGTGGTCGAGATTCTCCCGGTCCACCTTCTGCTTGGTGTGCCAGTAGCGCAGCGTGATGATGATGCCGAGGACCGTGATGTAGAGGAGGTAGCCGCCGTAGGTCGACATCATGTGCACGGTTTCCTCGCCCCGCACGCCGACGTCGCGGAAGAAGCGGTACTGCCAGACGAGCGGAAAGGCATAGCTCGCGTAGTAGGCCCAGGGGGCGGCGTAGCCCGTCGCCATCGTGGCGCCTCCCAGAATGAATCCGGGCGGAACCAGGAACGTCATGAGGCTCGCGCCCTGGCCCGGATTCCCGGTGTGCCATGACATGATGATGGCGAGTATGCCGAAGCCCATGCCAGACATGAAGATGCTCGGCACGTACATGAAGTAGTTCCCCTCGAATCGAAGCTGCCCGCCGATCGTCAGGATCGCGGTCATGATCGTGATTCCCGTCGTGTAGAAGAAGGCGTAGGGCGCCACGCGCGCGATGAGCGCGCCCGGTCCGCGCCTGAAGACCTCTCTCTGCCAGAGTCCCGTCACCTTCAGACGGCCGACGATCATCAGCGTCGTCAGACCGTAGAAGAGCGACGAGAAGAAGTAGATGAAGCCGATGACCGTGCTGTTGGTCGCCGAGGCCACCGGGTTGAAGAGGTTGCGGGATTTCAGCGCCATCGGCTGCATCGCGGCCTGCGTGCCTTCGTCGCCCAGTCCCAGACGCGAGACCGTCACCGCGCCGAATTCAGCGCCCGCCTCCGGGATGAACTCGTTCAGATTCTGAAGAATCTCTGCGTTCTGCGACGAATTCGAATCGTCGCTCCAGTAGCCGAGCGTCACGGTGCGCGTACCCGTGACGACGCTTTTTTCGAGTCCCTTCGGAATGTACAGCACGCCGAGATGCCGATCGTGCGCCGTGAGCTTCACGACATTGACGGGCGAATGCCAGACTTCTCCGACCTCGATGTAGCTGTTCGTATTGATGCGCTCGATGAGCTCGGTCGAAAGCTTGGAGTTGTCGAGGTCCACGACGGCGATGCGTCCTTCGAAAATCGTGCTGTGCGCAAACACGATAGAAAAGAGCACCGTGGTCAGACCCGCCACGAAGAGCGCCGTCTTGTGGTAGGGCACGAAGTGCCCGGAGAGCATGGCGCCGAGCTCTTCGAGCATCGACTTAATGATGTTGCGCATCATTCACCTCGAGCGTCATGCCGGTAAGAAGACCTGCCGCGGGCTCGACATAAATGCGGACCTTGTAGGCGGTGAGATCGGCCTGACCGTGCTCGCGCGTCATGCGCAGGTCGGCAAAGGAAGGCGCCGCCGTGGTGAATCGCACCTTGCCCTGCACCTTCACGCCGAGCGCCGGCACGTCGGCCGTCACGATCGAACCGGCCGGATAGCGGGGCGCCTGCGTTTCATTGACGTAGATGTCGAAATAACGCCGGTCGGTTTCAATCAGCACCGCGGGTGCGCCCGCCGCAATCATTTCGCCGTTTTCATAAAGAATCTTCAGAATCGTGCCGTCTTCGGGCGCATGAAGCGTCA
The DNA here is from genome assembly GCA_017936545.1 of Sutterella sp. Classification (GTDB taxonomy): domain Bacteria; phylum Pseudomonadota; class Gammaproteobacteria; order Burkholderiales; family Burkholderiaceae_F; genus Sutterella. Next base: position 18,178 of record JAGBFJ010000030.1, on the reverse strand, counting down.
AACGTCCCTTCGTCACGCGAAGCTGATCCAGATCCGCTTCGGACTGCGCCAGACCGGCTCGGAGCGCTGCCAGCGTGTTCTGGCGATTGGCGATCTCATCCCGCGCATTCTTCACGGCCGTCAGCGTCATGCCTTCGGCGCTGCCTGTATTTGCGAGGCGAGCAAGCTCGGCCTTCGTTGCGCCGATCACGGCGGCATTGAGCTGACGCTCGCTCTGCGTCACGGCGGATCGGGCCTGCGTGAGTCCGCTCACCGTGCTGTCGAACACGGACTTCGACACGCTTCCCGTCTTCACGAGTCCGTTGGCACGGCGGTATTCGGCTTCGGCAAGCCTGAGTCCAGCGCGGGCGGCATCAAGTCCGGCGCTGATCTGCTCGATCTGACGCCAGGACGACTGTTCCGTGAGATCGGTGTTCTGTACCGCGATTCGGATGCCCTCCTCCTCGAGCCGGATCGAAGCCTTCTGCGATGCGATCACCGCTTCCAGACGGCGGATCGCGATGTCGGTGTCCGTCGGATCAAGTTCCATCAGAACGTCGCCCTTTTTCACATGCTGCGATTCCTGAATGTCGCGCCGGATGAGCCGCCCGCCCACGTTCTGAAAGGCGGTGTTCACCTCGTCCGCGGTCAGCACGCCCGCCTTGAGGCTTTTCGCCACCGTCGACGCGTCGCTTCGGGTGCCGAAGTAGATGAGAGCGCAGGACACCAGAAGCAGCACGGCGAAAATCGCCACGGTCCGCAGCATGGTCCTGAGGGTCAAAGCTTGTTTCTGGTCCATTTTATTAGTCAGCTAAATATTAGTGTGTGAAAAAGCCGGCCGAAGGACCGGCTGGGTTCGACGGCAGATCAGGACTGCCGGATCAGCTTTCTCAGAAGCAGGGTCAGCGTTTCGCGCTCGGCCTCCGTGAGCGTGTCGGACACGGCTCTGATCGTCTGAAAGTGGTCGGGCAGCACGCCTTCGACGAGCGTGCGCCCGCTTTCGGTGAGGCGGATGCGCCGTGCGCGGGCGTCCGATTCCACCTTCTCCGAGGCAATCAGAGGATCGGGGGAAGCCAGCATGCGCTTGACCATCACGGAGACGGTGGCTGCCGTCACGCCGAGCGTCGCAGCCAGCTCGGTCGCCAGTTTCGGACCTTCGCCGTAAAGGGCCATCAGCAGTGAAAACTTGCCTTCCGAAATGCCGTGCACGCTCTGAAGCGGTCCGTAGATGGCGCTTCTCACCATGTCGGCGCCCGCCACCAGGCTGAGCAGCAGGTCCACGCGGGCGGCGTCCGCCCGCTCGACCACCTGCCCGTCCGCCATGCGGCAGAGGCATTCCCGGGTCGGCAGAATTCGCGTCTGATAATCCATTGCGTCGTCCTCTTTTTTAGCCAGCTAAGTATAATCACGACCCACGGTTTTTGCCAAGCTGTTCCGGAAATTTCTGACTCTGACTCTGCGGGTTTTCCGCCAAACCGAACTGTCTTCACGAGTTCGCTACGCTTCGCTAGAATGGGCGCACCTTTCTGATTCAGCATTTCCCATGCAGGACATTCCGCTTTACATTTTCGTTTCCTTCATTGCCTGCCTCACTCCGGGTTCGGGCGTGCTCTACACGGTTGCGAACGGTTTTCGCGGCGGACTGAAGACCGTGCTGGCTTCACCCTGCGGAACAACGCTCGGCGTTGCGCTGATGTCGGCGGTGTCCGCGACGGGTCTCGGCGCGCTGATCGCCTCCTCGCCGCTGATGTATGCGATTCTTCAGCTTGTTTCCGCCGCCGTTCTCATCTGGCTCGGCTGGCAGAGCTGGACCAGCGCCTCGGTGAGCCTCAATTCGCTCAGCAGCTCCTCGGCCGAGAGCACTGTCACCTTCCGCTCCATCTTCGTCGGCGCCGTCGTGCTCCAGGCTTCTAACGTCATGCTGATCGTTTTCCTGCTCTCGCTCATGCCGCAGTTCATCGACCCGTCGCACGACTACGTCTCCCGCATCACGCTCCTGAGCGTGCTCTTCACCGTGGTGTGTTTCTTCGTGCATCTCGGCTACAGTCTCGCCGCCGCCGTCGGCAGCCGCTATCTTGCGGGTCCGCGCTTCAGTTTCTGGCTCAACCGCATCAGCGCCGTGCTCTTCTGGCTGCTTGCCGTCAGCGTCGTTTACGGAGCATTCGCCGGCTGAACGCCGATCATTGCCCGAAACCCGCAAGGCCGTCTACAATGACGGCCTTTTTCATATGCCGATCCTGTTCCTCCCATGACCGAAGCCTCCGTCCTTCTTTTATTCGCCGCAGCCATTCTCAGCTGCGTTTTCACGGGCCATTCCGTCATTTTCGCGCTCGTCTTCGGTTTCTGCCTCTTCACCGGCTACGGTCTCCTCAAGGGATTTCGCCTCAAAGAACTCGTTCCGATGATGACCCGCGGCGTCAAGGCGGTTGCCAACATTGCGCTCGTTCTCGCTCTGATCGGCATGCTGACGGGCTCCTGGCGCGCGTCCGGCACGGTTGCGCGTCTGGTGAGCGATGCGGCGGCATTCATTACGCCCGAGTGGTGCCTGCTTGCGGTCTTTATCTTCAACGGCATGCTCTCCACGCTGATCGGCACCTCCTTCGGCACGGCGGCGACCATGGGCGTCATCAGCATGACCATGACGGACGCCATGGGCATCAGTCCGCTTCTTGCCGGCGGCGCCATTCTCTCGGGCATCTACGTGGGAGACCGCTGCTCGCCCGTCTCGACCAGCGCCGCACTCGTCTGCGCCGTCACCAGAACCGACATCTACACCAACATGAAGCTGATGGTGCTCTCGGGCGCCGTCCCCTTTGCTGCCGCCGCGGGACTCTATGCACTTCTCGGCTGGCTCGAGCCGGGAAACGCCGTGACGCTCGACGTGGCCGGCATCTTCCGCCGAGCCTTCACGCTCGATGCGCTCACCTTCATTCCGGCCGTCGTGCTGCTGGCGCTCGTTTTTCTGAAGGTCAGCATCAAGTGGACCATGGCGGCCAGCATCGCCTCGGCCGCTCTGGTCTGCGCCTTTGTTCAGGGAACGCCCTGGAGCGACATCGGACGCACGCTCATCACGGGCTTTGCGTCCGATGATCCCGACATTGCCCGGATGCTCTCGGGCGGCGGTCTCGTCTCCATGCTGCCCGTCTGCGCCATCATTCTGATTTCGTCCACGTTCTCGGGATTGATTGAAGGAACCGGTCTCATCAGCGCCGTCAAAGACCGCATTCCCAAGCTTGCCGCGAGGGTGACGCCTTTCGGCGCCATCGTCGCTACTGCGTTCGTGACGGCCGCCGTCGCCTGCAATCAGGTGCTCGCGGTGATGCTCACCAATCAGCTTTGCGCCGACATCCGGCCCGACCGTCAGAAGATGGCGATATCGCTTGAAAACTCCGCCATCGTGATCGCGCCGATCATTCCCTGGTCGATTGCCGGAGCCGTTCCCATCGCCACCGTCGGCGCGCCCGTGCTCTGCGTCGCCACGGCCTTCTACCTGTGGTTTCTGCCCGCCTGGCAGTTCATCGTCGAACTCATCGACAAAAACCGCCGCTGAGCATCAAACGGCCTCCGAAGCTTCTGCGCAACAGAAGCCGTTTGAGTTTATGAAGAAGCATCAGAACGTCAGCACGCTTCCGGCGCCGGCCCAGTCCACGTCGGGAAAATGCCGGGCGAGTTCGGCCGCCGCTCTGAAGCCGGTGCAGTGGTTCACTCTCCAGCGCTTCACCGGGACCTCCCTGAGGGCGGCCATCCAGATCGGATAGGCGTCGCAGCTTGCGCCGCAGAGATGCGTGCCTCCCGTGATCGTATCGAAGGACGTCACGCCGAACGTCTTTTCCACATAGCGAAGGATGTTGGGCAGACCGGCATGCGCACAGCCGAGCACGACGGACCAGCCGCGCTCACCCTTGATCAGCAGCGATACGTCGTCCGCAAAGGTGTCGTGAATCTTGTCTCCTGCAGACGTCTCCTCGAACATGTTGTCGTGATTGAGGAACCTCGGATCGCGCTCGTCCTGCGGCACCGTGAACGCAATGACCTCCGGAAGAATCTCAGCATAGGGCTCGACCTTCCGAACGGGCAGAGCCGCAAACAGCGCACCGCCGCCGCCCGCACGGGATGCGTCGGGATCGCCCCAGCGCGTTCTCGCCACGTTTTCAGATGCCCACAGGGCGGCACCCGGCGCAAGCCTCAGCATGTCGATGAGACCCGACGTATGGTCGAAGTGGCCGTGGGAGAGCGCGATATTCTGAACAGAAGCCGGATTGATGCCGAGCGTTCTCAGATTGTGCTCGAGCACATGCAGAATGCCGCCCGTGTCCCAGAGCAGATTGCCGGACGGCGTTTCGATGAACATCGAATATCCCCACTCGGCATAAAGTCCCTGTTTCTGACAGAAGTTGTCGACGACGATTGTTGCCTTCACCATGGCCGAAGTCCTCAATGAAACCGATTAATGCATCATACGTCCGGATCCGGCGGCCGTGTCTGTCCCGAACATCATCCTCTTGCGGCATCGCGGGTCCTGCTATGCTTACCTTCTGAGCGATCTCTTTTTTCTTCCTGCGGCCCGTGCGCGACTTTCTTCGACTTCTTCTCGGCCTCCTCTGCGCCTTTGCCGTCGGCGCAGCGGTGATGTTCTTTGCCACCATGACGGAACGCGCCATGGCGGTTGCGATTGCCGTAGCCTCCCTGGCTTCGCTCGGCAAAGGCCTTTACGACAGCAGAACCTCCGCCGATCCGGATTCGGCCGCCGGCACCGGCTGGATCGCCTTCGGCGTCATCGGCATCATGCTCCTCATCATTATTCTTGCCGTCTGACCATTCAGACTGGGATAACTATGGCTCCTTATACTGTCGCGACCCAAGACCCAATCAGGAGTGTTCCATGAAAAAGCTTATGGCTGCGGCTGCTCTCGTCGCCCTTCTTGCCGGCTGCACCGCCGCTCAGCGCATCCAGATGGACGGTGAACGCTATTTCCGAGTCTTTCACGTCCTTGAAGACAACCAGAGCGTGCTCGTTCGCCGCTGCACCAAGATGACCGACAGCGGCATGTGCGTCGGCGAACCCGTTCTGATCCCGGCTCCCGCCGGTCAGAAGCCCGCAGCTGACGACATCATCAAGCTTGAAAACCCGCAGGAAGACGGCATGTTTACGCTTCAGCTTGAAAACGGTCAGAAAAAGACTGTGCGCCGCTTCAAGGACGGCAAGTAATTCAGCGTTCGGCTGAGATGACGCAGGCCCGGTTCCCGGAAGGGAGTCGGGCCTGACTTTTTCCGGTTTGACGAGACGCGGAACCGGACACTGAAAATCACGAACTTCAGCCCTGCGCAGATGCTGCGGATCTTGACGGCAACAAGCGCACTGCCCGGTTGATGCAAACCGCCGTGCTGACTGAGGCTGGCTGTACGCCGCTTCTGCTGAAAGACAACGACATCATCGAATATCAGCACTCCGTGGTCGACTATTACGAGACCGGTCGATACAACACGTACGCGAACTTGTTCCTGCGAGGTTATCAGAACACCATTGATGTTCTGCTCGGCAGATCGCCGGCGCAGCTTGAGGCGCAGAAAAGGGCTGAAGAACTGATCCGAATGAAGCTGTGAACGTTTCCCTCGTCTGAATTTCCCCAAGAAGAGAAGATTGAAGCGCGGCTTCAGACGCGACGCGAACACCCCGGGATCCGGTGCGCACTTATCAGACAACAAAAAACCCGCTCAGGTCGGATCCGGCGGGCTGAATGTGATCGAGTGACGGCCCAAGTTAGGGCTATAAGAATTCTTAAACAAAAATCCTTAAACATCAATAAAATGGCGGAAGCGGTGGGATTCGAACCCACGAACGGTTACCCGTCGCTGGTTTTCAAGACCAGTGCATTCAACCACTCTGCCACACTTCCGGCTTCGGTTGAGAGAAGGCATTTTAGCGGTAAACCGTCCGATTTGCCAAACTCGCGTTCAGCTTTTCAGGCAGCTGCGGAAAAACGGCCGGCATCAACCATCCGGCCGTCTCGTCCGTCATTCATCCTTAGCGGGCGACGCCGTTTTCTTTCTTCGTCCGCGCCGCTTGGGTTCAGGCCGCTCGGCATAGTTGTCGATCACCTTGGAACCCCAGAGACTCGCTTCAGGACGGAACTCGAAGCGAACGCAGTTCGGATGAAGATCGGGATCATCGCAGGCCCGGATTTCCAGACCGAGACCGGCAGCGAAGATAAGTTCGCCGTCAAGCCAGATAAGCGGCAGATCAGCCCGCTCGAACGCGGGGATATCGGCTTCGGAGAAAAGATCCTTCAGATTCTTCGAAGGACGGAGCGGCCAAAGCTTGAGTTTCTCCCCTCCTCGGCGGACACGCACTTCGAGAAGGCCTTTCTGAAGACGCTCCACGGCAATGCCGCGTTCTCCCTGCTTGCAGGGAATCACCGCCAGCGTGCCGTTCCAGTTCGGCAGCTCCATCGGTTCACCGTCAAGCCAGCAGAGTTTGGAGTCGCGCGGTCCGACGACGGAGCGCGGCTTCACATCGCGGATGATGAGATTCGCGCCCCATCTGCGCATTTCCTTGTTCTTGACGCGAAGCGTCAGCATCGTATCCGCATGAGTTTCCCGAACCTGACGGAGTCCCTCCTCGAGCCGCGCGCGATTAGGCAGCTGCATGCCTTCCTCCTGCATCCAGGCGCGCATGCACCAAGCCTGACGGGCGGGAACAAGCTTCAGAAAATCCACGATATGAAGCGCGCGCGGGTTGTCCTTCGCACGGCAGCGTGCGAGGTCTTCGGCTGCGACCGACCGAAGCACTTCGACCGCCTCGGCGGTCAGAGCCACGCTTCGGGCGGCCGCCGTTCTGAATCCGGGACGGATGCTCTCGAAAAGCGGCACCACTTCATGGCGGACACGGTTGCGGTCGTATTTCGGATCGTCGTTGGATTCGTCTTCAATCCAGGCCAGCTTGACACTCTTGGCATAGCGGTCGATGTCGGCCCGAAGCACGCTGATCCAGGGGCGGACCAGAAGCACCGGGCTTTCCTTCTGGGCGGACGCAAGGCAGGGACTGACGAGAGAGCGCGTCTGCGGGAAAGCTGCGAGCCCTTCGGGTCCGGCGCCGCGAAGCCACTGCAGCAGGAAGGTTTCTATGCGGTCATCCTCATGATGTGCAGTCAGAACGATGTCGCTTTCGGTCTGTCTGGCAAAACGGCCCAGGGCACGGTACCGCGCTTCGCGGGCTGCGGCTTCGACGCCTTCGCCCTTGGCGTTCACGTAGACCGAGACGGCCGTAAAGGGGATGTCCCTGCGGGCGCATTCAGTGCGGCAGTGCTCCTCCCATTCAGCGGCGTGAGGAGACAGACCGTGATTGACATACACGGCGTGAACCCGGGAAATCAGATATTGGCGGTGACGATGAAAAAGCTTAGCCACCACGTCGAGGAGAGCCATCGAATCCCGTCCGCCCGACAGCGCCACGATGACGCGCACAGGATTGAGCGGCATCAGCACGAACTCTTCCTCCCGGGCTCCGATCAGTCTTTCCGCCGCCGACGTCAGAGATGAGGTCACCAATGCAGTCAGACGGTCGGCAAGCGCTTTGGAGCGCCTGGCAGCAGGAGACTGACCCGTCTTGCGGGTCGGCCGGGGCATCAGTTTTTTGAGTTCCGCTGAATTATCGAGTTCTGCCATAGCTGAGGCTGCTCACTGAAAATAAAGGACCGAAAAACCGCCGTAGTTTTTAAAGCCGGCCTTAAGTGAGCTATTTTAGCCTAGCTACCTGATGTAGCAAATTTCCTCAGCTTCTGTTCCCTGAAGCGAGCTTTTTGCTCTCGTCGGACACGAAAAAGCCCGCCTGACCGGAAAGGGTCGGCGGGCCGAGTGATTTCCCGGACGGATCAGGCCTGGGGAGCATCCTGCACAGGTTCTGCGGCACGAGCCTGCGCAGCAGGCGCCGCTGCCTCTTCGGGCACCGTTTCGGCTGCGACGCGCTCAAAGCGGCCGTAGTTTTCCAGACGGGAGGCACGGCGGGCAAGCAGCTCGGCGCGGTCAATCTTCAGGAGCTTTCGCAGTTCGTCGGTGAGCGCCTTGCGAAGCGTCGTCGCCATGAGCTTCGGATCGCGGTGGGCGCCCCCGAGCGGTTCGGTGATGACGCGGTCGACAAGACCGAGCTCGGAAAGACGAGACGCAGTCAGCGCAAGCGCTTCAGCCGCGCGCGGCGCCTGAGCAGCATCCTTCCAGAGAATGGAGGCGCAGCCTTCCGGACTGATCACGGAATACGTCGAATACTGCAGCATCATGACCGTATCGGCCACGCCGATGGCGAGCGCGCCGCCCGAACCGCCTTCGCCGATGACGCAGGAGACGATGGGCACGTTGAGCGTCGACATCGCGTAGATGTTGTGGCCGATGGCTTCGGACTGGCCGCGCTCCTCGGCGTCGATGCCGGGATAGGCACCCGGCGTATCGATAAAGGTCACGACGGGCAGATCGAACTTTTCAGCGAGCTTCATGAGACGAAGCGCCTTGCGGTAGCCCTCAGGACGCGCCATGCCGAAGTTGCGCTGAGTGCGCTCGCGAAGCGTGCGGCCCTTCTGATTGCCGAGAACAACGACGTTGATGTCGGCGATGCGGGCGAGTCCCCCCACGAGCGCCTGGTCGTCCGCGAACGCACGGTCGCCGTGGAGCTCATGGAAGTCCGTGAACATCGACTGAATGTAGTCGAGCGTGTACGGACGGTTCGGATGACGCGCAACGAGCGACATCTGCCAGGGCGTCAGATCGGAAAAGACCTTCTTCAGAAGCTCCACCGACTTGGCCTCAAGAGCGGCAATCTCGCGGTCGATAGAGACCGCCTTGTCGCTTTCGGCCGTGTTTTCAGCCAGCTCCTTCAGTTCTTCGATCTTCTTGTCGAAGGCTTCGATGTCGTGCTCGAATTCAAGAAATACGCGCTTAGCCATGCTGACACTCCTCAGAGACGGCGCCAGGTCGTGCCCTGCGGGCCGTCCATCAGTTCGATGCCTTCCGCGAGCAGAGAAGCGCGGATTTCGTCGGCGCGGGCGAAGTTCTTCGCCTTCTTGGCGGCACGCCGCTCTTCGATCAGCGCGGCGATGCGGGCGGAATCATCTTCGGCAACGCCGCCCTTGAGGAAGGCGTCCGCATCGAGCTGCAGAATGTTGAGCACGGCGCCGAGTCCGCGAAGCTGGCGAACCAGCACCGGATCGTTCGTGCGGTTGATTTCGGAAGCAAGCTCAAAAAGCGCGGCAACGGCGAGCGGCGTATTGAAGTCGTCGTCCATGGCCGCCTTGAACTGCGCGGCGAACTTTTCATTCCAGTCGAGTTCGCCCGGCGCTGCTTCGCGGCCCTTGAGAGCGCCGTAGAGGCGGACGAGCCCCTTCTGGGCTTCCTCAATGAGGGCGGGCGAGAAGCTGATCGGACTTCGGTACTGGCTGCGAAGGAGGAAGAAGCGGAGCACTTCGCCGCCGTTGCCCTTGCCGTACGCAGCCTCGGTATCCTTGAGCGCGTCGCGGATTGTCCAGAAGTTGCCGAGAGACTTCGACATCTTTTCTTCCTTGCCGGACTTGTCGCGCACGCGAAGCGGACCGGAATGCATCCAGACCTTGGCGAAGGAGCGGCCGGTGGCGGCTTCGCTCTGGGCGATTTCGTTTTCATGGTGCGGGAAGACGAGGTCCGGACCGCCGCCGTGAATATCGAACGTGTCGCCGAGAATCTTCGTCGACATGGCCGAGCACTCGATGTGCCAGCCCGGACGGCCCTTGCCCCACTTCGACTCCCATTGCGGTTCGCCCGGCTTGGCTCGCTTCCAGAGGACGAAGTCGAGCGGATCGCGCTTGCCCGTGTTGACGTCAACGCGGGCACCCGACTGAAGGTCGTCGAGCGACTTGCCGGAAAGCAGACCGTAGGGCTTGAACTTGCGCACGGCATAGTCGACGTCGCCGTCGGAGCCCTGATAGGCGTAGCCCTTTTCCTCAAGCTTGGCGACGAGATTCAGCATTTCGGGAATGTAGTCGGTGGCGCGCGGCTCCATCGTCGGATCAAGGCAGCCGAGCGAGCGCATGTCCTCCTGCATTGCGCGGGCGAACTCGTCGGTGAGTTCGGTCGTCGAAATATTGCGTTCGGCGGCACGGCGGATGATCTTGTCGTCCACGTCGGTGATGTTGCGCACGAACGTCACCTTCATGCCCGACGCTTCGAGCCAGCGGCGCACGACGTCGAACGCCACGAACGTGCGGCCGTGACCGATGTGACAGTAGTCATAGACCGTCACGCCGCAGACATACATGCGGACGTGGTTGGGTTCGAGCGGCGTGAAGGGACTTTGCGTGCGGCTGAGCGTCGAATAAATCGAGAGTGCCATAAAGGTTCAGATCCTTTCTTTGTCTGTATATATAAAGGCCGGAAAATCGGTCCGGCCGTCAGAAAAAAGCACCTGAGAGTATAGCCGCAAGGCCCGTCCCTTGGGTCTTACTTTGAGGGTGATCTCTCGTCTTTTCAGGCGGTCTAGCCGATTGTCGGGACGTCCGCTTCATCTGCCGTCAGCCAAAACCTTCCAATGCAAAATGATTCATGAGGGAATGACCGACTTCTGTTCCCGAGCGCGTCCGTGCGTAGCCCGGCGCCGCCGGGACTGAAGCTCGCTATCCGACGAAACTGCGGACAGGATTGCCGCCTTGTGTCGAAGCGTTGCAGCCCGAGAGCTCTTCGGCGGCGCTGAAGTAAAATATCTGCGCTGACGGACCCTCCCCGGGTGCCGCAGTCATCAGAACATCAGGCGGTGCGCACGGCCGGACCGCCTCGACAGACAGGACAGTTTTTAAAACATGCGACGCTTCATCACCGCGCTTCTCGTCACGGCTGCGCTCGGCTCCGCGCAGGCCGCCACGCAGATGGAAGAGCTTGCCCGCACTCTGCATCCCTCCGATTTCCCCGCACAGGTTGAAAAGCTCCTTCAGGGCGGCCACCCTGCTCAGGCCCTCGAACTCGCCGATCTCGGTCTCAGAAAGAGCGCTCAGAGCGCCCAGCTCCGCTTCATGCGTGCGGTGTCTCTTGAATCTCTCGGCCGCGTCAGCGAAGCCGAAGCCGAACTCAGAAGCCTCATCGCCGCCTATCCGGAAATTCCGGAACCCTACAACAACCTCGCCGTGCTCGAAGCCCAGCAGGCCAGACTCGAGGAAGCTCTGAAGCTTCTCGAACAAGCGCTCCTCATCAATCCGGAGTTTGCGCTCGCGCGCAAGAATCTCGGCGACGTCTATCTGGCGCTGGCCATGGAAGCCTATGAAAAAGCCGCGGCCAAGCTTCCGAGGAACACCGTGCTTCAGCAGCGTCTGCGCACGCTTCAGCGCATCACTGCCAACGAATAATTCCGTACTGAAACAATCATCATGAATTTCCGCAGCCGTCTTCTTCTCGGGGTTCTTCCCCTCGTCATGTCCGCGCCGCTCATGGCGGCTCAGCCCGCCTCGCCCCGCGTTGAAATCGAAACCACGATGGGCAGCATCGTCGTTCAGCTCGAGCCGAGCCGCGCGCCGATCACCGTCAAGAACTTCCTTCGCTACGTCAACGAGGGCTACTACAGCGGGACGATTTTTCACCGCGTGATCTCCGGCTTCATGATTCAGGGCGGCGGCTTTACGGAAAAGATGGAGCAGAAGCCCGCCCACGATCCGATTCCGCTTGAAGCCCGAGGCGGCCTTCGCAACGACCGCTATACGATCGCCATGGCCCGTACGAGCTATCCGCATTCCGCCACGAGCCAGTTCTACATCAACGTCAACGACAACAGCTTCCTCAATGCCGACGAAGCCCGGGACGGTCAGGGCTATGCCGTCTTCGGCCGCGTCGTGAAGGGCACCGAAGTCGTCGACAAGATTTCGTACGTGAAGACGGGCATGAAGCGCGGCATGAGCGACGTCCCCGTTCAGACGGTGAAGATTCTTTCCGCCCGCGTCGTGAAGTAATCGGACAAATCTCCGGCCCGTCTGCTTTCGCAGGCCTTCCTGACTTGTGCGAAAATAACGCAATTCGCCGCGGACGCCTCCGCGGCATCAATTCAACATTCAAGAAAAATCAGCATGATTCGCTTTACTACCAATAAGGGCGTCATCGACATCGAACTCGATCATGAACGCGCCCCGAAGACGTCCGCCAACTTTGAACAGTATGTCAAGGACGGCTTCTACAACGGCACGATCTTCCACCGCGTGATCAAGGGCTTCATGATTCAGGGCGGCGGCTTTGAGCCGGGCATGAAGCAGAAGCGCACCCGCGAACCGATCGAAAACGAAGCCGCCAACGGTCTGAAGAACGACAAATACACCATCGCCATGGCCCGTACGTCGGATCCGCATTCCGCCACCGCCCAGTTCTTCATCAACGCCGTCGACAACGACTTCCTCAACCACACCGCTCCGAACCCGCAGGGCTGGGGCTACGCCGTCTTCGGCAAGGTCGTGGCCGGTCAGGAAGTGGTCGACGACATCGTTCGCGTGCGTACCTCCACCCGCGGCTTCTACGGCGACGTGCCGGTTGAAGACGTGATTATTGAAAAGGCCGAAATCCTCTGATTTCACGCCTGATCGCTCGTCAGCCGGGTCAGGCCGACCCGGCGCCGAAGGGCGCGCCGCGCGGCTGTCTGGCCCGGTGCGCCTTTTTTTACGTTTACGTTATCCCGGACGAGGAGCAAGAAGAATGACGGAAAAGACGGCACCGGTGCTTGCCGGTCTCAGGAGCGTGCCCCCGCTCACCAATCCCGTGATTATTTCGGACGTGCATCTTGCGGCCAACAAGCCGAAGACCATCATGGCCTTTCTGCGCTTTCTGAAGGACGTGGCGCCCCGCTATGCGGAGCTCGTCATTCTGGGCGACCTGTTCGACTACTGGATGGGCGACGATGCTACGCCCGATGCTGAACCCATCATCGCCACACTGAAGCTCTACTCCGCGACCGGCCGGCGTCTTCTCGTCATGCCGGGAGACCGGGATCTGCTGATCGGACCCGACTTCGCCCGTGCGTGCGGCGCCGAGCTGCTCTCGGATCCGATCGTCATCAGCGTGAAGGACGTGCCGGTTCTCTTTGCGCACGGCGACGAATGGTGCGTGCGCCATCGTCCGTATCAGGCCTGGCGCCGCATCACTCACAGTCCGGCCTGGCAGGTTTCCGTGCTTTCGAAGCCCGTCACCGAACGCGTGGCCATGCTGCAGGAAGCCGAGGATCGGGCCGTAGCTGAAAATCCGGGCGAAGTGCCCCCCGCCGAGCGCGGCATCATCGAAAGCTCCGTGGCCGAGTCGGCCCGCGCCGCCGGCGTCGAGCTGGTGATTCACGGTCATACCCACCGCCCCGGCGCACATGTCAACGCCGTCATCGAGCGCTGGGAACTGCCCTCCTGGGAGTTCGACCGCGAAGGCTGCGCCAAGAGCGGCTGGATCACGTTCCGAGAGGGCGGCCGTCCCCAGATCCAGCTTCTTTAAGCTAACTTCGTCCCAGCCGCAGCCTGCACACGGCTGCGGCTCTCGACGAGGCAATGGCGCAGGAACTGCGTACGGATCGCTGAACACGTCCGGATTACCGTCGTCCGAGGGCCGAATACGGATCAAAGGGAATCGACGCCACCGGGATACAACAATTCGAGTCCTAGAGTTGGTCTCAAAGGTCAAACGCATTTCCAAAAACAAATTGGCCCATAAGGGGAGTTCCCTGCTCCGAGAAAGCCGTTCATCGCAGTTCATCTGCACAAAGGTTCTCGTGCTTGCCGACATAAACATAAGCAATGCCGTCGAGGCATCATCAGGCATCACGTTATCCGGATTCAGCAGCAGTTTCCCTTGTTCAGTGGAAAACCGACCTGAAGAAGAGCGCAAGCAGCCCGAAAACCGCCGTTTTTCTTCTGCTCAGGCGTTTCTCGGCACATCGCTTTCATCGATGGCGTCGGGATCGGTGCTGCGCCGGGAGGATCCCCTGCGCATGACGCCTTCCTGCATGATGTCGACCGCCCTGCTCAGACTGCCAGAATGGACCGTCACGGGAATGTCGCTTCGACGGATGCCGGCGGCAGGATCCAGACGGCTTTCGCCCACGACACTTCTCACAACCGGACCGTTGCCGCCCGATTCGTAGATGCTCACGGTTTCCGGGCCCATCTTGTTTTCAGGCAGATCGGCCGCAGGATCGATCTTCGCAAGGCGAGGGAAGGTCATCGTGAACTTCACGCCGCGCGGACCGTTGCGCGCTACGGTAATGTTGCCGGCATGACGTTCGGCGATGTTGGCGACGATGGAAAGGCCGAGACCCATGCCCGCTGCGCCCTTGCTGGTCTGAAGCGGCTTGAAGAAGTGCGAAAGCTGCTCGTCAGAAATGTAGGGGCCGTTGTCGCCGACGGTGAGAATCCAGTTTTCCTCGCCGTCGGGTTCGAGCCCCACTTCGATCTTCGGATCCATCACGCCGGAAATCGCGTCGGCGGCATTTTTCAGCAGATTCAGAATAGCGAGCTCGATTTCCCACGAGTCCACTTCAGCCATACTGTGAGAATGCATGCGCACGATGAGTTCGGCGTTGGTCGTTCTCGAGCGGCGGAAGGTCTGAATGGCGTTCTCGATGATGATCGAAAGGTCCGCCACCTTGCGGGGCGGATAATCGTGCTTGGCGTAGGAGCGCACGCGCTCGACGATCTTGCTAGCTCGATCCGCCTGCAGCACCACTTCCTGAAGCGCCTCCTCGAAGCGCTTCGGATCGATGTCGCCGCGATGAAGGCGGCGCAGCAGACCGTTGCCGTAATTGGCGATCGCGCCGAGCGGCTGCTTGAGCTCGTGCGCAATGATGGTGGACATCTGACCCACGATGCCGGTTCGTTCAAGATTCGCAATATGCTGGCGGGACTGAACCGCTTCGGCTTCGATTCGGTCGCGTTCGCTCAGCGCTTCGCGAAGCGCCTTAGTACGGCGTCGGACCAGAATGGAAAGGCTCGTCGCATAACTGAGAATGAAAAAAATCATCAGCAGAATGAGCGCGATGATCTCGGCGTGCTCGCGCACGAAGCGCTGCAGGCTCCAGCTGGCCAGATCCTGATAGGGACCGATCTTCAATACGTAGAAGAGGTCGTAGACCGACCGGTTCGTGACGGGCAGCGCCCATTCGGAACCGTATTTGAGACCCGACATCGCGAGCAGCACGGCCGTCACCGCTTTTTTGAGCGTCGGATCAATGCCGCTCACTGCCCCGAAGACCCAGCCGGGATACACCTCGGAAGAATGCCGGCAGGTAAGACCGTCGTCGGTGCGCCGGTTGATGATGACGAACTCCTCAGGATCGACTTCGCCCGTGCGCTCGAGCGCCTCGAGTTCGCAGGCGGGCAGCATGCCGACCAGATCCGGGTCGCGGCGCACGGCATCCAGCAGCGACGGCATGTCCTGACCTGCAAAAACGGTTCTCGTGCGCAGAGATTCATATGTCGCCATTTGCCGTCGGACGAGCTCTCCCGCTCCGGCAAGCCAACCGCCGAGCGAATCGGGCGCCGTCGCGATGAACTCCCTGCCGGATACCGTGCTGACAGGCATGGAGGCGGCTTTTCGATCTGCCGTGCGCTTCATGAAGAACACCGTCGCCGAGACGGCCGAAGGCGTTTCCGCATAGTTGGGCCAGAGAGAAGCAATCTGCTCGACTCCGCCCATCGACTGCTCCATGGCGAAGTAGTCGGAGCCGGCGATGAAGAAGTCCACCTGCCCCGTGCGAACGGCGGACGTCAGGTCCTTGTCGCTGAGATAGTAGACGCTAACGTTGGCATAGCCGAACATCCGGGCGAGATAGTCCTTTGTCATATTGACCATCTCGACGTTGCTGGTTCGGCCGAGCCGCTCCTGAATGCCCAGACGCATCGAGCGGTTGAAGGAAAGTTCCTTGACGATGGCGGGACGCTCGGCCTCATTGTCGCCGCCCACCGGCACGCCGTCCGGACTCAGCACAGGATCCGTGAGATCCTTCTTCGTTTCAATGCTCGCGCGCACGTCGCCCGAGGGCGTGCCCGTCTGCGTGCCCATCCCCAGATAGGACGACGGTTTGGCGGATGAAACGCCGGCAGCAAGCGCCGTGAGCGCAAAGACGGCGCAGAGAAGACTCCGGCGCAGAAGCCGGCCCGGAATAAATGAATGCATCGGACTGATAAAACTGAAACCCGGCGAAACGGATCAGGGCGCGCCGGCCGCCTCCGTCTTTGGCAAAATAAATATTTCCGGCATTTGTGCCATTTTGCCACTTCTTTTGCATCATGTCCGACAAGCCGCATTCGGGAATTCTGAAAGACACCTCGCTTCGCTACGACACGCCGCTCAAGGGCGTGCTGCCGCCCGACTGGGCTGCGCCGCTTGCCGCCTGCGACATTCAGACGGCGGAGGATCTCTACGAATGCGCCGCCAACTGCGGGGCCGGCTGGTTCCGCTCGATTCCCGGCATCGATGCCGACATGGCCACCGAACTCATGAACTGGCTCGACCGATGCGGCAGCGGCGTGGGCGAAGTGACCGAGCGCTTTTATCTCCCCGGACGCTCGCCTTCCCTTCAGGCCCGCTCCGTCATGACGCAGTCCTCCGAAGAAGGCATCGTCCCCCTCGAACGGCTTCGCGTGCCGCCCGAACTGTCTGGCGCCGATGGACTGAACCGGGCGCCCGCCGCGGCCTGCTCGCTCGATGCCGGCACGGATCTGGAGGCGCTGCGCGTATGGCTGACCGCGCGCGCATCCAATCCCAACACCGAGGCGAGCTACCGCAAGGAGGCAGAGCGTTTTTATCTCTGGTGCCTGATCGAAAGAAAAACCGCGCTGTCCTCCGTTCGCGCCGGCGATGCGGCGCTCTATCTCCGCTGGCTCGAAGCGCTCGGCCGGACCGATGAAGGCGCCTGGGCCTCCAAATGGCGCATTCCCCAGAGCCGCTGGATCGGGCCAAAAAATACGCCGAGACAATCGGCCGCCTGGCGTCCCTTCAACGGACCGCTTCAGGTGGCGAGCCGCCGCAACGCCGTGGTCGTGGTGCGTCAGCTCTTCAACTTTCTCAAGAACACCGGCTATCTGATCTTCAGCCCGTTTGACCAGGTCAGCCCCAAGGTGCCGCTCCTGAAGGGCGAAGGCGCGCCCCAGGCCTTCGCCGACCGCTCTCTCACCGAAGACCAGTGGGCCGAAATCGTGGACCGCATCGTAAGCCTGCCGGAAGGCTGGCCGCGCGAGCGCATGAAGCTCATTCTGATGATGGGCAAAAGTCTCGGCATGCGAGCCTCGGAAATGCTTGACGCCAAGGCAGGATGGATCGTCGAACGCCGCGTGGGCTTCAAGGTCCGCACGGCCATTGAAATCCTCGGCAAGGGCGCCAAAATCCGGCGTCTTCCCGTCAATGCCGAACAGAAAGCGATCATTGAAGACGCACTGGCTGCGCGCGGCATCGCCGGTCTGGGCGCTGCCGACCCGGAAACGCCGCTCCTCATCAATCTCGGCCGCGGCCGCAACGCCGGCGGTCCGATGACCCGAAGCGGGCTTTACGTCGTACTCAGAAAATTCTTCGACGACACGGCGAACGCCATTGCGGGAGAACGTCCGATGGACGCCGCCAAGCTGAGGGCCTCATCGACGCACTGGCTGCGCCACACGTTCGCGGTGAGCGCGCTCGGAGAAATGAGCGTGAACGTGGTTCAGGCAGCCATGGGGCACGCGTCGGTCGCCACCACCGGCCGCTATCTTGCGCCCGAAGAGGAAACGATGAGCGAGGCGATGGAGAAGATGCACGCCCTCTGAGGCGATAAAGCGAGGCTCATTCCTTCGTGCCGAGCGCCTGTGCGTAAATCAGAAGCACTGCTTCCCAGACCTGTCTGGCGGAAAGCGGATGTTCGGCCGATCTGCGAACTTCGGCGACGGCGGCATTGAGGGAGAGCAGAGCCTGCGTCTTTGTCTCCCGGACGCAGGCGGCCATCTCGGATGCGCTCGTGACAAAGAAATGGGGTTCGAGTCCCGACTTTACCCGAAGGAGGTCATAGCACCAGCGGGAAAGATAGAGCGCCACGGCCGGCGTCGTCATTTCGGCCGTATAGGCGCGCACGACGGCGTCCGCGCTGAGCGAAGCACCCTTCAGAAGCAGATCTCGAAGCACGGCCTGCGCCTTGGGCGGGAGCGTCAGCCCCGTCGTGTCCCTGAGGGCGAGGAGCGGTGCGCCGCCCGCCATGGCGAGCGCTTCC
>JAGBFJ010000029.1 GCA_017936545.1 Sutterella sp. | reverse complement strand
GGTTTTGTATTTTTAGCACCACAATTATCCTCCATTCAGACATCAAACTCAAAGGGGAGTGGTCATGACGGCCAACTCCCCTTTTTTCGAATTTTTGGAACTCCCCTAAATATTTCCTTCCTGAGAGGTTGACGGAAACGAAAAACACCGCGCCTGCCGATTTTCATCCAACAATGCGCCGGGACTTTCAGTTGCCGGTTTGTCGAAAATTACAGATCGGTCGGAAACCGCTCTGCAGAGACAACGCCCGTTTCTCCGTTAACGGAACCCGGAGAGGGGCTTCGCACCGATATTGTTGTAGGGTGTCAGACGATTATGCCACCCGGATCTGTGCGGAACAATAATTGAAACTGACTAGCCGCGAACACATCGGCCGCAATCGAAAAAGTCATCCCAGAACTAATAAATACGACTGAAACGGTCTGTCCTGCAAATCAAACCGCTCCTGAAAATTTGAATAATTTTTAAACACCCGCTCACATGCCGGCCTGCGCCTGTTCTGGCGGCCCGAGGAGCCGTGCGGGACAATCCGGGCAAAAAAACGGCAGACGCCCGGTGCAAACGTCTGCCGAAAAAGGAATGCCGTGAGAACTATGTCGTTCAACCGGCCTGCTTCAGTTCGGCCGCGAGCCACTCGATGCCTTCGCGGTAGCCGTCGATGCCGTGTCCGACGATGGTGCGGCGGGCGGCGAGCGACACGTAGGAGTGCTGCCGGAACGCTTCGCGCTTGCTGACGTCGGAGATGTGCACTTCGACCGTCGGAATGGCGGTCGCCTTAAGCGCATCGAGAATCGCCACACTGGTATGGGTATAGGCTGCGGGATTCATGACGATGCCGTCAACCTTGTCGAAATAGGCCTGCTGGATGCGGTCGACGATGGCGCCTTCATGGTTGGACTGGAAAAGTTCGCATTCGACGCCGGCATCGGCGCACCAGCCCTGAAGAAGACCGCAGAGATCGGCATAGGTCGTGCGCCCGTAGATGCCGGGCTCGCGGATGCCGAGGAAGTTGATGTTGGGGCCGTTGATGATCAGAAATTTCACGACTGTTCTCCGAGAATCTGGGATACGGCGCCCCTGACCGTGCGGCACTCGATGACGCGGTCGGCAAAAGCGCGGTAGACGGGTTCGCGTTCGGCGAAGATGGCTTCGACGCCGCGGGACTGAGAAAGCGGACGGCCGTAGGAGGGAAGATCCTCGACAGGCCGGTCCAGCCAGAAAATGATGCCGTTGCGGCGAAGAAGCTCGCGGTTTCGCTCGCGCATGACGGCGCCGCCGCCGGTTGCAATGACCAGACCGTGCTCATGGGAGAGTTTTTCGATGACGGCCGTTTCAAGGCCGCGGAAGAACGGTTCGCCGTCTTCGGCGAAAATCTTCGGAATCTGCCGTCCGTCATTGCGGATGACGAGCTCGTCCGTGTCGACGAAGCGCCGGTGAAGCTTCTCCGCAATGCGCTTACCGACGGTCGTCTTGCCGCTGCCCGGCATGCCGATGAGAACGATGTTGGCAAAGGCCAGCGTCAGATCGGAAAGAATGCCGTCGATGGCGGAATCCGGAATGTCGTGACCGAGGAAGCGTTCCGCCGCGACCTTGGCCTGGGTCACGAGCATGCCCAGACCGTTGACAGCGGGAAGACCGCGGCGCATCGCCATCTGCATCAGATCGGTGTGAGCAGGGTTGTAGACGATGTCGAGAACGCCCTCGAGCTCGGGAAAGATGTCGAGCGTTTCGAGCGGAGAGGCATTGCAGTTGGGGAACATGCCGACCGGCGTCGTATTGACGATCAGACGGGCGTCCGCATGCTTATCAAGATTGCCGTAATTGTCGGGACCGCTGCGGGAGATGACAACGATTTCGCCCGCGCCGAGATCGGACAGCACCGCGCGGACCGTCAGGGATGCGCCGCCGGAGCCGAGCACGAGGCACTTCTTGCCGGCGACGGAAAGACCGCTTCGCTCAACCATCCAGAGGAAGCCCGCATAGTCCGTGTTGTCGCCGAGCAGGCCGCCGTCGGGCAGACGAACTAGCGTGTTGACGGAGCCGATGGCTTTGGCCCGTGGCGTCAGTTCCGTGCAGTAGGGAATGACGGTCTTCTTGTAGGGAATGGTGACGTTGAGACCCTGAAAATCGCCGGATGTCAGAAACGGACCGACTTCCTCTTCGGAAAGCTCGATCAGATCATAACGATAGGTGCCGAGCTTGGCATGAATTTCAGGAGAAAGACTGTGACCGAGCTTGGCGCCGATCAGGCCGAATCGCTGCTGAGTCATTTTGATTACTGAATACGGGTGAGCGTGATGTCGTGCTCGCGCAGATCGCGGACGAGCGATCCGGGCACGGGATCCTGAAGGGTGAGCAGGAGAAGCGGAGGAATCCAGCTCATGGCGGCGGGCGTGATCGCGTGCACCGTCAGCATGGCCATCACCTCTGCAAAAAGCGCCTCGGAAGGCAGAGAAAGCCGGAAAGTGCCGGGCACCTGATCGTCGGGTTCGTCCGGCGTCACTTCGCAGCGGCGGGAAAACGCCATCAGCGTTCGGTAGACCGGGACGGCGCCGCCTTCAAGACCTTCGCCCGCGAGCACGCGGAGCTTCTGAAGCAGGGCTTTTTCACGAACGCCGTCGTAGACGGGAAGTCCCTTCGCGGTCTTGACCTCGGCCACCTGATGAACGGCAGCCAGACGCCGGCCGAGAGCCTGAACGATCTCCCGGTCTGAGCTGTCGATCGTGCGGCGGATTTCCTCAAGAGAAAGGTCGGTCATCAGGCACCTCTGCGGGGGACGTCGGGAAGCCTGGCAGGCGCATCGAGAAGCGCATCAAGCGCCGCCACGGCCGCGACGGCTTCAACGATTGGCACAGCTCGGACGGCCACGCACGGATCATGTCTGCCGGTCACCTTGAGTTCTGCATCGCACTGCCCCTTGAGGGACACGGTCTGCTGCGGCCGGCCGATGGAGGGCGTGGGCTTGAGAGCGACTCGGAAAATGATCGGACGGCCCGTCGTGATGCCGCCGGCGATGCCGCCGGCACGGTTGGTGAGCGGCGTCACGCGTCCGCCGACCATGCCGTAGGGGTCGTTGTTCTGTGAGCCGCGAAGGCGGGAAGCTTCAAACCCGAGCCCGAATTCGACGCCCTTGACGGCGGGAATGCCGAAAACGGCCTGCGCAATGCGGCCATCGAGACCTTCGAAGAGAGGACCGCCGAGACCGACGGGCATTCCGGATATCATGCACTCGATGACGCCGCCGACGCTGTCGGCGCTCTTGCGCGCCGCTTCTACTTCGGCCTGCATGGCTGCCGCCGCTTCGTCGGAGAGGGTCACGGGCGTGCGCCCGAGACGAGCTTCAAGCACTTCGTCGGGTTCGCCGAGCGGATTGAAGGGCCGGTCCTCGGCACTGCCGATCGAACGGATATGGGCCGCAACACGGATGCCGCGGCGCTCGAGAAGCTGCAGCGCGATGCCTCCGGCAATGCAAAGAGGAGCGGTGAGACGTGCGGAGAAGGCGCCGCCGCCGCGAACGTCCTGCCAGCCGCCGTACTTGACGTCGGCCGGCCAGTCGGCATGGGAGGGGCGGGGCAGGTCGGCAATGGCCGCATAGTCCTTCGAACGCGTGTCGGTGTTGCGGATCACCGCGGTGAGCGGCGCGCCGCAGGTATGACCGTCCAGAAAACCGCAGAGAATCTCGGGCTTGTCGGGTTCCTTGCGCTGGGTGGTCATGCGGTTCTGGCCGGGAGCGCGGCGGGCCAGAAATGCCTCGAGCGCCTCGATGTCGATCGCTTCGCCCGCAGGCAGGCCGTCGATCGTGACGCCGATGGCGGCGGCATGACTCTGACCGAAAACCGTGACGCGAAGATTGCTGCCGTAAAAAGCCATGATCAGTCGTCCTCAAGGAAGACGAGACCGCCCAGACGGGCGAAGTCGTCGAAAAAGTCGGGATAGGATTTGCGGACCGCCTGAGCGCCTTCAATGACAACGGGTTCGTACGTGCGGGCGCCGGCCACGGCTGCGGACATCACGATGCGGTGGTCGTTCGCGCCCTGGCAGGTGCCGCCCTGAACTTCGGCACGGCCGTGAACAATCAGACCCTCGGGAAGTTCTTCGACGTCCGCACCGAGCGCCGTCAGCATTTCGCGCGTCGTCACGAGTCGGTCGCTTTCCTTGATGCGAAGACGTCCGGCGTTGACGAATTCCGTCGTACCTTCAGCAAAGGAAGCAACCACGGAAAGAATCGGCACGAGGTCGGGAATCTGAGACGCGTCGACGGTAATCCCGTGAAGGAAGCCGGGCCGCACGCTCACCGTGTCTTCAGTCGTCGTGATCTCGGCGCCGAAGAGCTTCAGGATGTCCACGACGGCGCGGTCGCCCTGACGAGAATCGGCGCGAAGGCCCGTCAGCGTCACGCCCTTGCCGAGCGCGCCCGCGCAGAGCCAGAAGGCGGAATTCGACCAGTCGCCTTCGACAAGCGCCCTGCCGGGGCTCGTCAGCTTTTCAAGACCGTCGATGTCGAAACGCCGGCCGTCTTCGCTTCGTACGATTCTCGCGCCGAAAAGCGCAAGAACGTCGAGCGTCATGTCGATGTAGGGGGCGGATTCGATCTTGCCGGTCAGCGTCAGCGTGCTCTTTCCGGGAATCACGGAAAGCGCGAAGAGCAGACCGCCGATGAACTGCGAGGAAACATTGGCCGCAATCGAGTAGTCGCCCGCAGGCAGGCGGCCTTCAGTGCGAAGCGGGAAGATGCCCTGAGCGGAAAGCCGGATGCCGTGCGCCTGAAGCTCTTCGTAAAGCGGCGAGAGCGGGCGCTGGGGCAGACGGCCGTGACCCGTGATCCGGGCATTGAGACCGAGCGCGCAGGCGACCGGAAGAATGAAGCGTTCGGTCGTGCCCGATTCTCCGCAGTCGAGCGTCGGCTGTTCCGGACGGCAGGAAATCGGCTCAACCGTAAAGCCCGCATCGGTACGTTCGACCGAAGCGCCCATGGCCGTCAGCACGCGAGCCGTTGCGAGAATGTCTTCGGACACGGTCGAGCAGACGACCTCCGTCGGACGGTCGGCAAGCGCTGCTGCGATGAGCAGGCGGTGAGCATAGGATTTGGAGGCGATGGCGGGGATTTCGCCCGAGAGGCGCCCCTTCTGAACGGTGGCAATCATGATCTTGATCTGTCTGGTCTGAATCAGGGATTAAGTCCGAGTTCGATGAGCTTTTCAAGCGTGGAGAAGGGGGATTTTTCCGCGCGGCATCGCCCGAAAGTCTCGGGAAGAATGAGCGTAATGGTTTTGCCCGCCGACTTTTTGTCGGAATGCGCCGCTTCGAAAAGCGCCGCCGGGTCGTAGGGGCAGAGGTTCGTGAGACCGAACTTCTCAAGCAGGCGGTCGAGGATCGGGAGAGCTGCGGCGTCGCAGATGCCGGCCTTCGCCGCACCGCGGTAGATCACGGCCATGCCGATGCCGACGGCCCGGCCGTGAGGCACCTCGTAGTGCGTCACGCGCTCGACGGCGTGACCGACGGTATGACCAAGATTGAGCAGCGCACGGCAGCCGGCTTCGAATTCGTCGGCCGAGACGATGTCGCGCTTGATGCCGACGCATTCGGCAATGATCTCGGACAGCACCGTTTCCGTCACTTCGCCCTCGAGCATTGAGAGAAGAGGCTCGCCGCGAAGACCCGCATACTTGATGATTTCGGCCCAGCCGTTGGACATTTCGTCCGCGGGAAGCGTATCGAGACACGCCGGATCGCAGACGACGAGAACGGGCTGATAGAAGGCCCCCATCAGATTCTTGCCGGCTTCGAGATTGACGGCAGTTTTGCCGCCCACGCTCGAATCCACCATGGCGAGGAGAGACGTCGGGATCTGAACAAAGGCGATGCCGCGCAGGTAAAGGGATGCGGCAAGCCCCGTCAGGTCGCCCGTCACGCCGCCGCCGAGCGCCACGATCGAGTCGGAGCGAGTGAGGCGAAGCCGTGCAAGATGATTGAGAAGCTCAAGAAGCACCTGAGGATTCTTCGAAGCCTCGCCCGCCGGGAATTTCCAGAAGGTGACCTCGAAGCCCGCCTCCCGGAAGCTTTCGCCCGCCGCCTCGCGGTAGAGCGGCATCACGTTGCTGTCGCCCACGATGACGGTACGGCTGCCCTTCACGAGCGGCCGTGCGAGCCGGCCGGCGTCCTTCAAAAGCCCTTTGCCGATGAGCACCTGATAGGGCCTGCCGGTTCGTACGTCGATTGTCTTCATGCGTTTCTCCAAGGTTTTTCGATAGGATCAGAGTCTGCCGGCGACGGTGGCGCGGACCGCGGCGACGAGCTCGGCCGTATCGCGGAACTGTTCGGGCGTCAGAGACTGGGCGCCGTCGCAGAGCGCGCGGGCGGGATTGTTGTGGACTTCAATGATAAGCCCGTCTGCGCCGCAGGCGGCTGCGGCAGCGGCCATCGGCTTCACGTAGCGGGCGACGCCAGTGGCGTGGCTCGGGTCGACGATGACGGGCAGATGGGTCATTTCATGGAGCACCGAGACGGCCGACAGATCAAGCGTGTTGCGCGTCGCGGTTTCGAACGTGCGAATGCCGCGTTCGCAGAGGATGACGTTGTCGTTGCCGCCCGACATCACATATTCGGCCGCCATCAGAAGTTCCTTGATGGTGTTGGCGAGACCGCGCTTGATGAGGATCGGCTTGTCGGTGCGGCCGAGTTCCTTGAGCATTTCGAAGTTCTGCATGCTGCGCGCGCCCACTTGAATCACGTCGACTTCTTCAAAGAGCGGCAGATGGTTGATGTTCATGATCTCGGTCACGATCGGCAGACCGGTTTCGCGCTTGGCTTCGAGCAGCAGTTCGAGACCGTCGGCCTTGAGGCCCTGGAAGTCGTACGGAGACGTGCGCGGCTTGAAGGCGCCGCCGCGAAGCATCGTTGCGCCGGCCGCCTTGACCGCGCGGGCGACTTCCGTAATCTGTTCGCGGCTTTCCACGGAGCAGGGGCCCGCGACCATGGCGAAGTGACCGCCGCCGATCTTGGCGCCGCCGCAGTCGATGACGGTGTCGTCGGGATGGAACTGACGGTTGGCGCGCTTGAAGGGCTCGGAAATATGTTTGACGACCTGAACGATCGGATTGCCGAGAAGCTGGTTGTCATCGAGTCGGCGGGTGTCGCCGATCACGCCGATGATGGTCTTTTCCGTACCGACGACAACCGTCGTCTTGAGACCCTGAACGTGAATGGACTCAATGAGATCCTGAACCTGTGTGGGCTGAGCGCCCTGCTTGACAATGATGATCATTTGAATGCCCCTTGTGGCGTTTCACGGTGCACACACATCGTCGGGTGACGGCAGATATGATCATCGGATATGAAAAAACCTGCGGTGTGTGATTTCACCGCAGGTTTTGAAAACTGGCCGGAATCCGTAACCGTTCTTTGCAGCAAAAACACTTTTACTTCGTAAAGTACCAGAAGTAAAAGTAGCTAAATCGCTGGGAGAGAAGCGTATTCATCGGAGTTCCTTAATGGGATCCGAAACGGCGGTCAGCTGATGCCGATCGGATCGATGCAAGGATATTATCCGAGCGCATCAAGATCCGCCATAAGGCGAAGTGACCAGAATCACGCTCTTTTTCGTTTCGTCAAGGCGTCTAGGCAGAGCTCCCTAGATGAGAATGATCCGCAACTGGAAAAAGAAAACGGCCCGCAGATACGGCGTATCGGCGGACCGCTTTCCCGTACAGCCTGTCAGCGAAGTACGGAAGGCGTTCCGGACGGAATGTCTGCCTAGGCAAACATCTCCGAACCGGTCAAGCAGGCGCATTGCGTGAGCAGGGAACGGAATGCGGCTGAAAAAAAAGCCGCACCCATCGATGCAGCCTTTTCCGTTGCGTCTTCGCGCCGGACAGCACGGGCCTCATCGATAGCGCCTCTGCCGGTCAGAAAACCGGCAGGAGTCAGACGGATCTTCTCCGCCTGCCCAACGCGGGGCCTCTGCCGAAGCCCGGCGTTTCGGCAGCTTGACCTTAGCACGGCGTCCCGGGGTGCCCCCTCGGCCGTGCGACATTCGCGCTGCGCCTCTATCAATAGTCTGTAGCTTTATTGTGCAGTGTTTCGATGAGTCTCTGAGCTGTACGAAACACGATTGTCCCGGCTTTCAGCTCTGTCTTTAGCGAGACGCAATCTCGTTAAGGTGGTTTCCGTAGTCGCCGAAGGCACAAATTTGAGAGGATGCGGACTGCAGGTAAGAAAAATTGGGTTCAAGGGACATGCCGGTTCCGAGAGCCGGAGACTATACAGAATGCAGACTGACAATCAGGTCCTTTCCACCGAACTTGAAGACCTTAACATCGAGTGCTTCCAGCCGATGGCCTCGCCGGCCGAAATCAAGGCTCAGGCACCGCTTTCCGACAAGGCCCGTCAAGAAGTGGCCGCCGGCCGCGCCGCCATCAAGAAGATTCTCAAGGGCGAAGACCGCCGTCTCCTCGTCATCACCGGTCCGTGCTCGATTCACGATCCGAAAGCCGCGCTCGACTATGCCGAACGCCTGAGAAAGCTTGCCGACGAGGTCGGCGACGAACTCTGCCTCGTGATGCGCGTCTACTTCGAAAAGCCCCGCACCGTCACGGGCTGGAAGGGCTTCATCAACGATCCCTACATGGACGGCTCCTTCCAGATCGGCAAGGGCATGCTCAAGGCCCGCGAACTGATGATGAAGATCAGCGAAATGGGGCTGCCCCTGGCCACCGAAGCGCTTGATCCGTTCGGTCCGCAGTACCTCGGCGACCTCGTGAGCTGGTACGCCATCGGCGCCCGCACGTCCGAAAGCCAGACCCACCGCGAAATGGCATCGGGTCTGTCCGCGCCGGTCGGCTTCAAGAACGGCACCGACGGCTCCATCGAAACCGCCATCAATGCCGTGAAGTCGAGCCGCAGCAACCACCACTTCCTCGGCATGTTCGAAGACGGCCGCAGCGCCGTGGTCTTCACGCGCGGCAACAAGTACGGCCATCTCGTTCTCCGCGGAGGCGGCGGACGCCCGAACTACGACACGGTCAGCATCATGCTTGCCGAAAAGGCGCTGGAAAAGGCCGGTCTTCCCGCCCGCATCATCGTCGACTGCTCGCATGCCAACAGCATGAAGAACCACGAGCTCCAGCCTTTTGTTCTCCATGACTGCATGACTCAGATCATGAACGGCAACAAGTCGATCTGCGGCTTCATGCTTGAAAGCAACATCAACGCCGGCAACCAGAAGATCCCGGCCGATCTGGCCGATCTCAAGTACGGCGTTTCCGTCACCGACGCCTGCATTGACTGGCCGACGACGGACCGCATCCTTCATCAGGCTGCCGAAGATCTGAGAAAGCTCAACCGCGCCGCCTGATCTTCAACTCATCCTTACAAAAACGCACCGTGCTCCGAGCAGGGTGCGTTTTTTTGTCCGCAAACCGAAGCCGGGATCGGACGGAGTTCCCTTTCGGGAACTCCGGTTCCGGTCTGATCATCGCGGATCGGCATGCGCCGCCTTCAGAAAGAGGGCAGAATAAACCCGATGCATTCTTTCGGAGGCAATAATGGAATTTCGTGATGTTCTTCTCTCCCGCCGCTCGATCCGGCACTTCGACGGCCGGCCCGTCCCCGTCGAACTTCTGCGCGCCGTTGTCGAGGACGCTCAGCATGCGCCGTCCTGGGTCAATGCACAGGAATGGAAGGTCTGGATCGCAACGGGCGAAAAGCTCGAAGCAATCCGCCGGGAATATGCCCGCATGACGGCCGAAGGCGTCAAGGGATATGCCGACTTCACGCCGGCGCACCGGGACCAGTGGTCGGCCATGGCGCAGGACAATATGAAGACCTTTTCCGAAAGGCGCATTGCCGCCGGTCTCCTTGAAGTCAAGGAAGCTTCGCAGGCGCAGCTTTTCCATGCGCCGGCCGTCGCCTACCTGACAGTGCCCAAGGGAGCGAGCCTCTGGGCGGTGCTCGATCTCGGAGGATTCGAGCAGACTCTCCTTCTGGCGGCCGCCGCCCGAGGCATTGCCAGCGTGCCCGCCTACAACCTCGTCAAATATCCGGACGTCCTGCGCCGAGAGCTCGGCATCCCGCAGTGCGATGCGCTCGCCGTCGGCATTGCGCTCGGCTATCCGGCCGCAGTGCCCCTCAATGACTTCCGCTCGACCCGCCGCCCGGTTGACGACATTCTCACCATCGTCTGAGCGAATCGGGCAGGAATTGAGGAGGGTATGCCGGCTCCCGAAAAGGCGCAGCGCCTATTCTTAAGTCAGCGGCAGGGCGGATGAGCCGAACTGCCGGCGATCAACCGGAGACGAACATGGATTCCTCAAAACGTCAGACTCTCAGGGCCGCCTGCTGCTGCGCGGCGGCGGGCATGTTTACCGGCGGTGCGGGCGCAGCAGCCGCCGTCTCCTCGGCTGCTGCCCGCGCCGGCGATACATCGGCGGATCAGGCGCGCTCGAAGGTCTTCTTTTCCCGTCATATCGACGCCGTCCGGCTGAAGGCTCTCTACGACCTGGTGAAGGGCGGCATTTCGGGCAGAGTCGCTCTGAAGCTCCACACGGGAGAGCGGGGCGGGCCCAACATTCTGCCAAGAGACATGGTGAAGGCGCTTCAGGCCGGCATTCCGCAAAGCACCATCGTCGAAACCAACACGCTCTACATGGGCGACCGTTATACGACGGAAGACCATCGCCGCACGCTGGAAGTGAACGGATGGACCTTCTGCCCGGTCGACATTCTCGACGAAGAGGGCACGGTCAGCCTTCCCGTGAAGAACTGCCTTCACCTGAAGGAAGTCTCGATGGGCAGCCATATCGTCAACTACGACTCGATGGTCGTGCTTACGCATTTCAAAGGTCACGCCATGGGCGGCTTCGGCGGATCGATGAAGAACATCGCCATCGGCTGTGCGGACGGACGCATCGGCAAGCAGCAGGTCCACGGGGTAAGCGACGTGAATCTTCCTTGGAACGAATGGCCCGCCAAGGAGCGTCTGATGGAAAACATGGCGGACTCCGCCAAGGCGGTCGTTGACTACTTCGGCGGACGCATGTGCTTCATCAACGTGATGCGGCGCATGTCGGTTGACTGCGACTGCGCGGGTCTGCGGGCAGCCGAACCTACCATCGGCGACATCGGCATCGTCGCATCGACCGACATTCTGGCCGTTGATCAGGCAAGCGTCGATCTTGTCTACGGCAGGCCCGAAGGCGAGCGGCACGACCTTGTCGAGCGCATCGAAAGCCGGCACGGCCTGCGGCAGCTGAGCGCCATGGAGGAACTCGGCATGGGCAGCAGAGCCTACGATCTGATTTCGATCGACCGCGACTGAGCCGAACAAAATTCTTCGTCCGAAAAGCGTGCCTTGTATAGTCTGAGGCACGCTTTCATTTTTTTATGCAACAGGTTCAACGTTTTGCAACACAACGTTGCTGCTAATGGGTACTACCTAGGTAAAAACTGTATAATCCTGTGACTGAGCAGTCATTCACTATCAGAAGCCGGAAAAATGATCAAAACCCATCCATACAGCATCACATTGAGTGAAAAGGAGAAAGAACGGCTCAAGGCCGTCAGCGGATCACCGGGAAGCGAAATCCGGTCCGTTCGACGGGCCTTGACCCTTCTTATGCTCGATCGCGGTCTCGGCGCAACGGAAATCAGCCGTCAGCTCGACGTCGCCCGAGCCACCGTGCATAACTGTGCCGCCCGCTACCGGGAAGGCGGCATTGATCGCGCCATCTACGACAGCGCCCGATCGGGCGGTCCGCGCCGCATTCCGAAGGAAGCCGCAGAATGGATCCGCAAGGTCTACTCCGAACCGCCTGCCGCCGCCGGCGTCAACGCTCCCCGCTGGACGCTGACGCTCCTGAGGGAGTACGCAAAAAACGAAGGCAGCGCTCACGGATTTTCCGAAATCTCGACGGTGTCCCGCTCGCGTCTCTGGGAACTCATCACGGAGCGTCCCGGACATACCTCCCGCGGAAACGGTCTCGGTACTGCTGGAAAGCACACCGTCGAAGTCGCCTGGCGGCAGTTCGACATTGAGATCGAAGAGGGAGCGGACGGTCTGTGGCGCGCCGTTCTCGACCGAGAAGACGAAAAGTCTGCCGGCGGCACCGTGCTCCACTTTCTGGCAGCGCTTATCCTCGATACAGGACGCCTGATCTTCTTCCCGGGTTCCAGACGTTCGGGAGCCGACATGACGGCGTTCCTGAAGCATCTTGACCGCATCACGGCCCCGGGCGCGACCATTGAACTCATGAATCCGAAGCCCGAGGAACGGCTTCCGCCGGAAACAGAAAATTATCTTTTCAGCCATCTCGGCAGATTTGCGCTGATCTTCAGTTTTAAAAAGCGCTACGGAGAACTTCTCCCGACGACCGCCGGCTTTGCAGCCAGCGCCTGCATTCCTCATATTGCCGCCTGCCGCGGCTCGTCGC
The DNA here is from genome assembly GCA_017936545.1 of Sutterella sp. GTDB lineage: Bacteria > Pseudomonadota > Gammaproteobacteria > Burkholderiales > Burkholderiaceae_F > Sutterella. Next base: position 16,974 of record JAGBFJ010000029.1, on the reverse strand, counting down.
CTTCCGATCTTCAGCAGTCGGTGCTGGCCGCGCTGAGCCGCGTATCGTCGCCGAGCGTCGGACTTGCCGCTGTCTGACAGAGGAATAGATTAACTCGGAAAGGCGCCCCGAAAGATCCATCTGATCCAAGTCACCGAACGATGTTCAGAACATCGAACAGTTGTTGAAAGGACGTGATTCTGAAAGGGGCGCCTGCGGTTTTCCTGTTCGGAATGCCGGGCCTGCCCTGTCCGGGTCTCAGCGCAAATCCGCACGCGTAACTGCCCTGAATCATTCAGCCTTTCCGATCCGTTCCAAGCACTTGATCTGGAACGTCGCAAGCAGCCGCAGACCTACGCCGCCTGACCGATCCTCCGCTGACAGGCTCTAGCCCTGCGACCGGTTTTTCCCGGCTTTTCCGGAATGCAGCAGCCTGTCCGCATTTATCGGCTGAGCCGTTCTGCATCGATCCTTCCTCTGTCATAACCGCTGACAGCGAAATGCCGAATGTAACCGAACAGGTCTTCCGTCTTCGCCGAAGCGGCAAGCGGACTGCAAACCTGCATCGGGAGCGGTTCGTTCATAAATCATATCTTTTAAAGAACACAGACGACCCGGGAACATCTTGACTTGGATCTCTGCCGGAGTACGTTCATCCCGTTCGGACACAAATACAGCGAACGGTTATAATTGCCTGAACGATCGGTCATAACATAATCCGCCCGGAGACGTCTGCCTGATCGGCGGGTCTTAAAATGAGCGTTATCTGCACAGGGATGACACCGATGGCAGGAAAGAAATCAGAAATAAAAAAACAGATCATTCTCAGGGCTGCCCTCGACGCTTTTTCAGAAAAAGGTTTCGCCGATACCCGCATGGACGACATTGCTGCCCGTGCGCGCGTAGCCAAAGGCACGCTTTATCTCTATTTTCCGAGCAAAGAAGCGCTTCTGAGCGCCATTGCAAATCATGAAGCCGCACAGCTTCATGCGGCCGTTGAAGCTGTCGCTGCCGAACCCGGCCTGACTCTCAGGGATAAGCTGGAAAAAGTGCTGACGCCGATTCTTGATGAACGAAGCGAAGATCCCACCGCCCGAGTTCTGAGACTCCTTTGGTCCGAAGGTCTTCGCCGCCCCGAACTCGTCTCGGGCCTTCTGGAACGTTTTGTTGAGCCCATGATTATCAAGGGCGAACTCTTTCGAGGTCTTCAGAGCGACGAAAAGCTTCCTGAAGCCGTCCAGCGCTATCCGATGCTGCTGATTACGCCCGCCATTCACGGCATCCTTTGGAAAGGGATCTACGGAAAAGCCATTACGCTTGACCTCAAGGAGTTTTACGGCGCCTATCTTGACATGATCTTTCCTCCGAGCAAATCATGATCCGCCGCCCGTGATGATCCGCACTGAATAAGGCCCGAGCCGTCCGCCCGGACCTTTGCCGTCTCTCAGACTCCGGCGCAGACAAAAAGTATTACTTTGCAGTTTGTTGACAGATGCTTCGGAGAAGCGTATCTTCATTACCCATAGGATAACTAGGTTATCCATCCGAACCCTCTTAGGAGAACAGACATCATGGGTATTTATCGTTCCGCCACCGAACTGATCGGCGGCACTCCGCTTCTCGAACTCCGCAACTGGGAAAAGGCCGAAGGCCTTGAGGCCACGGTTCTCGCCAAGCTTGAATATTTCAATCCCGCCGGCAGCGTCAAGGACCGCATCGGTCTGGCCATGATTGAAGACGCCGAGGAACGCGGCCTTCTCAAGCCGGGTTCCGTGATCATCGAACCGACGAGCGGCAATACCGGCATCGGTCTCGCGGCCGTCGCAGCCGCACGCGGCTACCGCATCATCCTCACCATGCCTGAAACGATGAGCGTGGAACGCCGCTCGATGCTGAAGGCTTACGGCGCCGAAATCGTGCTGACGGAAGGTGCGAAGGGCATGAAGGGCGCCATCGCCAAGGCTGAAGAGCTCGCGAAGGAAATCCCGCTCAGCTTTATCCCGGGTCAGTTCGTCAACCCCGCTAATCCCGCAGCGCACTACCGCACGACGGGCCCCGAAATCTGGAAGGACACCGAGGGCAAAGTCGACATCTTCGTTTCGGGCGTCGGCACCGGCGGCACGCTGACCGGCGTCGGCCGCTATCTGAAGGAACAGAAGCCCGGCGTGAAGGTCGTGGCGGTCGAACCTGCGACGTCGCCCGTGCTTTCGAAGGGCGTAGCCGGACCGCACAAGATCCAGGGCATCGGCGCTGGCTTCGTGCCTCAAACGCTCGACACCTCGGTCTATGACGAAGTGATTCCGGTTGAAAATGACGACGCCTTCAATACCGGCAAGCTTGTCGCCCGCCGCGAAGGCTTCCTGACCGGCATTTCCTCCGGTGCGGCGCTTCATGCGGCCACCGAACTGGCCCGCCGTCCGGAAAACAAGGGCAAGGTCATCGTCGTTCTGCTGCCCGACTCCGGCGACCGCTACCTGTCCACGCCGCTGTTTAACGAGTAACGCCGTCCGAACGGTTTTCTCCTCAGGTCCTGCACCTCAGGGCCGGCGAGTGCCCCATGCCCGCCGGCCCTTTTGGCATAATTGCCGCGATTTCCCCGAGATTTTGAAAGGCCCGAACCATGCATCCCGTCGTTTCCGATCACACTCATTGCGTTCTCTGTCCCGATGCCCGTGAAAGAGTCAGCCGTCAGATGCTGCTGAAGGAACTCGGCGAAAAAGGGCAGGAAGCCATTGCCGGCACTCATTTTCTCGTGATCGGCGCGGGCGGACTCGGTTCACCCGCCATTCTGTATCTGGCCGCGGCAGGTGCGGGCCGGATCACCGTTGTCGACAATGACGACGTCTCGGTGTCGAACCTCTCCCGTCAGATTCTCCATACGAGCGCCGGCGTAGGCGTCAACAAGGCGCTGAGCGCCAAGGAAGCGGTCGGCCGGCTGACGCCGCACTGCGAACTTCGAGCCGTGTCGGAGTTCGCCGATCCGATCCGGCTGGCCTCTCTATGCCGGGAAGCGGACGTGGTGCTCGATTGCTCGGACAATCTGGCCACCCGCATCGCCGTCTCGCGCGCCGCCTGGGACGCCGGCAAACCGCTGGTTTTCGCTTCCGCCATCCGTTTCAGCGGCCAGGTGTCGGTCTTCGATCCCAGAGATCCGGCCTCGCCCTGCTACGAATGCGTCTTCGAGCCCGATGATGCGGCAAACGACGTCAAGGCCTCTGCTGTCGGCGTCTTCTCGGCCATTACCGGCATCATCGGCACCCTGCAGGCCTGCGAAGCGCTGAAGGTGGCCGCAGGCATCGGCTCGCCGCTCGTCGGCCGCATCCTGTTCGTCAATGCGCTCGACATGCGCTTCGACACCATCCGCATCGGCAGAAGAAAGCGCTGCCGCTGTTCCGAGGCCTGAAAGGGCAGGTCCGACCGGCGACAGCGGACCTTGCAGGATGAGAAAAGGGGGGTTGCAAAGATCCAGAGAACCGGACTTTTGCAGCACCATCTGGCTTCATGACCCAAAGTTAATGAGTGCGTTCTGTATGTCTAGTCAGCAGCACCGTCATGGCCAGAATGCAGAGAATGCCGGCGGCTTCTGCCGCAGACAGCGCCAAGCCCATGAACACGACGCCCAGAAGAACCGCCGTCAGCGGCTCGAAGCTCGATAGCAGCGCCGCAGCCGAAACAGGAATGAAGCGAAAGCTGGCCAGGTAGCAGCAGAAAGCAGCGACCGTTCCGAAGGCAACGATGTAGAAATAGAACACCAAGCTCATCGGCGTCCAGCTGTCAGTGCCGGCGGCGGGCGGGCAGACAAAGCACATGAGAAGACCGCCCATCAGTATGCCCCAGCCGGCGACCACGCCGACCGGAAGGCGTCTGAGCACGGCTTTGGGCTGAATATTGCAGAAGGCGCCGCAGGCTGCGGAAACCAGTCCCCAAATAACGCCCTCGGGATTGAGGTCCGCATGCGAGAGGTCGCCGCCCGTCACGATGAGGCCGATGCCCGCCGAAGCAAGCACAAGACACGCGAATTCTCTTGTCGTGATGAAACGGCTTTCCTGCTGCGCGTTCCACACCGTCACCGAGAGCCAGTTGCGCTCCTTGAAAAGAACGGTCAGGACATGACGACGCAGCACGATTCTCTCAAACGTCAGCAGCAGAAACCCTGCGCCGGCGAGCCGAAGCGAAACCAGATCCTCGGCCGTGAAACGGCAGTTCTCCAACAGATACTGCGCTGCCGAACCCATCGACCCCCAGAAAATTCCGGCGAGTCCCGCCAGAAACAGTCCCTTGACATTCGATTCCTTGATCATCCACCGTGCTCCCGCATCAGATTGAATGCCGGCAGTCTATGAGGGAAGCGGACTACAATGACGCACAAGTTTCCCTTTCGGAAACTTATTTTCGGATTACGTTTTTCATGAGCATCAGCGACCGTATCCGCCCCTGGATTCTCCTCACAGAAACCGCCGCACGAGGCAGCCTGGCATCCGCCGCACAGTCTCTCGGACTGACTCTCCCGAGTGCGTCAAAGCAGATCCGCACTCTTGAAAAGGAAACGGGTTCTGTGCTGCTTGACCGGACCAAAAAGCCGGCAGTGCTCACGCACGCCGCCCTGCGGCTCCTTCCTGCAGCCCAGCAGGCGGCGCATGCCTGGCGCACGCTTCAGACCTGCGTGTCGGAACTCGGCACGGAGATTCCAGCACGAGAAAGGATCCTGAGGATCAGCATTCCTGCGAATTCAGCGCACGGTCCGCTGCTCAGCTTGGTCGAGCTTTTTGAAGCCTCACATCCCGGAATCAAGATCGACGTCGTCTGCGACTGCGGCGTTGCGGGACTGCTCAACGGAACCGCCGACATCGCCTAGTTCGGCTTTGAACCTCCGCCCGAGTCCGGTCTTGCCGTGCGTCCCGCCGGCATCAACGTCACGTTTTTGATGGCCTCCGAAACCTATCTGAAACGATACGGAGCGCCGTCATCCCCGGATGATCTTGCCGGCAGAACCGTCTTCATCCGCAACCAAAAAACGGCGCCTACAACCGCCGGCTCGAACACGGTATGACCGTCGTCGAACTGCCTGACGGCGTTCTCTGCCGTGAAGAAAGCGCCCAGATCTGCCGGGACAGGCTGCTGGCGAGCGAGGGGATTGCCGTCGATCTGTCAACGGGCTTCATGGCGGACGCGCTTCTCGACGGTCGCGTGGTGCCGGTTCTTCCAGGATGGCACCGTCCCGCCAGGAAACTTACGGTGGCCACATGTCCGCAGAATGCCGCTGATCCGGCCGTAAAGGCCCTGATGACGGTTCTCTGCGGCTACGCCGCCGACCAGTCCGGCATCAGCAGCTGGTCCTTCTGGTACCGCCGCTTCGGGATTCCGCTTGAAACCGTCAAAGAATATGCCGAGCTCAAACTGCGTCACGCAGCTTCGCCGAACACCGTTCGCAAAACCGTGCCCTCGGCATCACTTTGATCCCGGCCGCGTGCTGAAAGCCTTGCAGCGACTGTATCATTACCCTTTGCCGATGCGGATGCGCGTCGGCTTTCGGTTAATAAACGGCATCAGACGGGCGTTTTCATGAGAATCGGTTTTATCGGTGCAGGAAAAGCGGGCATTTCGCTCGGCCGTTTTTTTCGGTCGAACGGACTCTCGGTATCGGGCTATCTGAGCCGAAGCCGCTCTTCGGCCGAACGAGGAGCCTCTCTGACGGATTCCGCCGTCTTCGAAGATTTTGCCGATGCGCTTGATCGGTCTGACCTTCTGTTTCTCACTGTTCCCGACGAGGAACTTAAACCGATGTTCGGCCTGCTGAGCCGTCTGAATCTGAACGGCAAAACGCTCTGTCATGCGAGCGGCGTCCTGAGCACGGCGGAGGTTTTCCCCGGCATTCGGGAGTTCGGCGCCCGCGGCTGCTCTCTGCATCCGCTTTATCCCATTCACGATACCGAAACAGCCTGGCGCTCTCTGGGCGATGCCTTCTTCACCGTGGAAGGCGATGCAGAGCTGCAGGCCTTCTGGGTCAGTCTGCTGGGCTCGGCCGGCGTGCGTATCAGGCCGATCGGCGCTGCGGACAAAAAACGCTACCATGCAGCAGCGGCAGCGGCCAGCAATCTCTCCTGCGCGCTCGCCGGGCTGAGTCTCGGTCTGATGGAGCGCTGCGGCTTTGCCGAAAAAGATGCGCTTGATGCGCTCGCGCCTCTTATGCGCGCCAATCTTGAAAACATTCTGACGAAAGGTCCCGCCGGCGCTCTGACGGGACCCGTGGAGCGAAACGACATTCAGACCGTCCGCTCGCATCTGACGGCCATAGAGGATGAAGACGAACGCGCGCTATACCGAAGCGCCTCCAGACTTCTCCTGAAGCTCGCAGCCGGAAGGCATCCGGAGCGCAGCTGCGCCGCCATGAAGACGCTTCTCAGCGAGGACAGAAAATGACCGACAAAATCACCGTTGCCGCGCTGCAGGCCATGAAGCCTGCAGGCAAAAAGATCGTCATGGTGACCTGCTACGACTACACCTGCGCACGGATTGCCGACAAAGCGGGAGTCGATGCCGTACTGGTGGGCGACAGTCTCGGCATGACCATGCTCGGCTACGAGAACACGCTCGCCGTGACGATGGAAGACATGATCACCTATACCCGCAGCGTCGTTCGCGGCGCCAGACGTCCCTTCATCATCGCCGACATGCCCTTCATGAGCTACCAGACGTCTGTTGAGGAAGCGGTGCGAAATGCCGGCCGCCTCATCAAGGAAACCGGTGCCCACTGCGTGAAGCTCGAAGGCGGCGCATCCGTTGCCGACCGCATCCGCGCGATCACCGAATGCGGGATTCCCGTCTGCGCCCACATCGGCATGACGCCGCAGTCGGTCAACGCGTTCGGCGGATTCAAGGTCCAGGGGAAGGGAGAAGCCAATGCAGAACGCATCGTCAGGGATGCGCTCTCCGTTCAGGAGGCAGGCGCCTTCATGGTGGTTCTTGAATGCATTCCGCCCAAGCTTGCCGCGCTGATCACGGCCAGGCTCGCCATTCTGACTGTCGGCATCGGCGCGGGTCCGTCCTGTGACGGCCAGGTTCTCGTCATGCAGGACCTTCTAGGCATGAACGACGGATTCGCACCCAAGATCATTCGGCGCTTCGCCGATGCCGGCAGCGTCATGGAAAAGGGCTTTGCCGACTATGCCGCAGCCGTCCGAAGCGGAGCATTCCCCACCGTTGAAAACAGTTTCCCCAAGAGCGACTGCTCCGACGATTTCCTGCGGACGCTCGCTGAAAAAATTGCTGATTAAGGAAAAATTCCAATGATTATCGCCACAACTGCCGCCGAAGTCCGCCGTCAGGTGCGGGCCTGGCAGCGCGCGGGTCTGACGGTCGGTCTCGTGCCGACCATGGGCTACCTCCATGAAGGTCATGCCAGTCTCATCGACTGCGCCAAGCGCGAATGCGACCGCGTAGTCGCCTCCGTCTTCGTCAATCCGACGCAGTTCGGTCCGGGCGAAGATCTGGAAGCCTATCCCCGCGACTTCGAGCACGACTGCGCGCTGCTCTCCGAGCACGGCTGCGACATGGTGTTTCATCCGGCCGTCGAGGAAATGTACCCCGACGGCGGGATCGTCACCTACGTCGAGCTCCACAACGACATGCCCAAGCAGCTCTGCGGCGTGACGCGTCCGATTCATTTCCGCGGCGTCTGCACCGTCGTTTCGAAGCTCTTCAACATCGCTTCTCCCGACAAAGCCTTTTTCGGCCAGAAGGACGCCCAGCAGCTCGCCATCATCCGCCGCATGGCCCGCGACATGTCCTACGGCATTGAAATCATCGGCTGCCCGATCGTGCGCGACGCCGACGGTCTTGCGAAGTCCTCCCGCAACACCTATCTGTCGCCTGAAGAGCGGAAAGCTGCGCTCGTGCTCTCCCGCGCCGTGCGTCTCGGGGAAAAAATGGTGGCCGAGGGAGAAACCCGCGCCGCCGTCGTCCTCAACGCCATGCAGACGCTCATTGAAGGCGAACCGCTCGCCCTCATCGACTACGTATCGGCCGTCAGCCTCGACACGCTGATGCCGGTGACCGAAATGAAGAGCGGCGTTCTGACGGCCATGGCCGTCTACATCGGCAGAACCCGCCTCATCGACAACTTCATCATCCGCTGACCGCGGCGGCTTTCGGGACTGCCGCATTTTCCCGGCGGTCCCGGAACCGAAACCCGGCGCGGAACCTTACAATAGCGTCTGACAGAAGCGGCGAAGTTCATTTCGCCGACCCAACCCTCATCATCGGGCCGCAGGTTGCCGGCGGCCCTGCGGAGACATCATGTTCTATCCCCTCGAAGTAGCCGGTCTGAAGCGCAATCTGACCCTTTTCCCGATTTCCGACGACCTACAGATCGCCGCCTTCATTCTTCTCGGCGATCAGGAGCTCGCCGTCGAGTGCGCCCGCGCGCTTCTGAAGAAGGTTCCCGAATACGACTTCATTCTCACGGCCGAAGCCAAGGGCATTCCCCTTATTCATGAAATGGCCCGTCAGGCCGGCGACGCCCGTCACTTCATCGCCCGCAAACAGACGAAGCTCTATATGGGCAAGGCCATCTCAGTCGACGTCCAGTCGATCACGACGGCCGGCGTCCAGAAGCTTTATCTCACGGAAGAAGACGCTTCCCTGATGAAGGGCAGACGCGTCCTCATCGTCGACGACGTCATTTCCACGGGCAAGTCGCTGGAAGCGCTAGAAAAGCTTGTTGAAAAAGCCGGCGGCATCATCTGCGGCCGCGCCGCCGTGCTCGCGGAAGGCGAAGCCGCCGACCGCAAGGACATCATCTTCCTGGAACGCCTTCCGCTCTTCGGCAAAAACGGCGATCCCCTCTGAATACGAAGATCCGAACCATGCAGAAAATTCAAAGCTTTCAGATCAATCACGACGTGCTGATGCCCGGCATCTACGTCTCGCGCGTCGACGGCGACATCACGACGTACGACCTGCGCACGCGCCGCCCGAACATGGGCGACTACATGGATCTCGTCACGATGCATTCCGTCGAACACATGATCGCGACGCTGATCCGCAATTCGGACATGGCGGACGACGTGATCTACTTCGGACCGATGGGCTGCCAGACGGGCTTCTATCTGCTCGTGAGAAACGCCGACAACCTCCGCGTGCTTGAAACCCTCAAGACCTGCCTGCGTCAGACAATCGCCCACGAAGGACCGGTTTTCGGCGCGTCCGCCGTTGAATGCGGCAACTACAAGTGCCTCGACATCGACGCCGCCAAGAAGGAATGCCGCCGTTATCTCGAGGTTCTCGAAGCCGCCGGCACGCCGGACTTCAAATACAAGGAATGAGCATGATCGGCATCATCGGAGCAATGGACATCGAGGTCGCCGCTCTTCGCGCACGCATGGAGAACCCGACGGTTGAGACCGTCTCCGGCATGGACTTCATCCGCGGACGGCTTGCAGGACGCGAGGTCGTCCTGGTGCGCAGCGGAGTAGGGAAGGTCTTCGCCAGCATCTGCGCCCAGACGCTGATTCTGAAGTACGCCGTCAAAGCGATCATCAATTCCGGCGTCGGCGGCACGCTCACCGAAGGACTCCATATCGGCGACGTCGCCGTGTCGAGCGCCTGCGTTCAGCACGACATGGACACCACGCCCGTAGGCGATCCCTACGGTCTCATCTCGGGCATCAACGTCATCGAACTTCCTGCCGACGCTGCCATGACGGCGGCCTTTGACAGGGTCTGCACGGAAGCAGGCGTCAACCACCGCGTCGGCGTCATTGCGACGGGCGACCAGTTCGTTCATACGCAGGAGCGCCGCGACTGGATCAGAAAGCAGTTCGGCGCCGTTGCCGTCGAAATGGAAGCGGCCTCGATCGCTCAGGTCTGCTATGTCAACAACATCCCCTTCGTCTCGATCCGCGTGATTTCCGACGAAGCGAGCGGCAACGTTAAGATCGACTACATGTCTTTCGTCCAAAAAGCTGCCGCCACGTCGTCGGAGATTACGATGCGCTGGCTTGCAGCCTGACCGAACAGCCTGCCTTTACACGGTGCTCCCGCGGGATAAAGCCGGGGCACCGTTTTTTGTGTTCATGCAGAACCCTTCTGCCGTCTCGCCGGCAGAAGGGCAGTAAGATAGCCGCCAAGCGTCCGATGCTGCCCGAGAGTCATCCGCGGACCGGTGTTCCGCGAATGTCGCCTCATCAGACCGCTTCGCTTTTCGGGTCGTCGCAGCCGACGGAAGATCATCATGGTCAAAATTATATTTATGAAATTCTTCTGATTCTACTTATAGGGATTCAAAATTCTTAAAAATGGCTAGGTAGTTTCCTTTCTTGCACTGCTGCGCAGAGAAATTCAATCTGAAAAAAATGCGAAAAGGCTGACCAAACTCAAATCGGACTCAGCCATCCTCCTAGACGGAAGGTTCCCTGAAAACGACGTCAGCTGTCAGACTGAAGCAATAACAGTGATTCCTCTCCTCGAAGGAAATCCGACAATGGACCGTCCGAAGAACAAAGACGGCATCATCCGGCTCGGCACCGTCGATTCGGTGCTGACGGCAGCCAGGCAATGCGCACTGCTCGGCTGTCTTGATCTGTTTGATTCCGTTACCGCCTCCTCACAGACGGCAGGGCGCGGCCAGTACGGCCGAGTATGGCAAAGCCCTGCCGGCAATATTTATGCCGCACTGAGACTGCCGAAAATTCCGCCTTTCTCCGGCACAGCGGCAGCCTGCGCCGTCAGCGCCGTGCTTGCCGAGATCCTGGCCGCAGAAGGCTGGGACGTCCGCATCAAATGGCCCAACGACCTGGCCGTCTGCCGGGACGGCATCTGGTGCAAAACAGGCGGCATTCTGCTCGAAGAACGGGGCGATCTGCTCGTTGCCGGCATCGGCATCAATCTTACGGCGGCTCCCGCCGCCCATGAACTTCGCGACGGTGCCGCACTTCCGGCAGCAGCGCTTGCCGAATGCGCCGGTACAGCCTGCATGCCGTCGGCCGACGAACTCTGGAGCAGGGCGGCCGCACACTTTCGCTCGCTCTTTCTTCCCGACTTCGCGTACACCTGGCGGCGCATGGCGAGAAGCCGTCTCCTGTGGCTCGGAGAGCGGGTCAGACTCGACTTTTCCGACACCGCCTATGCCACGGGACTCCTGAAGGACATTGGCCCCGAAGGGGATCTCATTCTTCAAAACGGCACAGGTACGCACAGTTACCTCGAAGGCAGTCTCAGCCGACTTGCCTGAAGGCCCTACATCCCGTTTTCAGTCACATTCCATCTCAGAGCACTCACCATGGAAAAGAAAACCTTTGACGAAGTCCGCCGCAGTCTGCGGGGGAAGGTCATTCTGGTCGCCAACCGCGGCATTCCCGCCCGACGCATCAGCCGCTCGATCCGCGAACGCTTTGAAGCAGTCGCCGCCATCACGGCCGCCGATGTCGACAAAACAGAACCGGCAGCGGCTTCCGCTCAGGAACTCCTTCTTCTAGGCCCCGATCCGCGGTCGTATCTCGATCTCGACAAGGTGATCCGTCTTGCGAAGCAGCGCGGCTGCGTGGCTATTCACCCGGGCTGGGGTTTCGCGAGCGAAGACATGGCATTCCCCCAGAAATGCGAGGAAGCTGGCATCACCTTCATCGGCGCCTCGGCCCAAGCCATGCATCAGCTCGGCAACAAGGTTGAAGCGAGACGCGTTGCGCGTAGCCTCGGGATTCCTGTCGTTCCGGGTTCCGACGACGCGGTCGACATTCCCGGCGCCAGAGCGCTCGCACGGGAAATCGGTTTGCCGATCATGCTTAAGGCGGAAGGAGGCGGCGGCGGACGAGGCATCTTCCTGGTGACGAGTGAAGAAGAACTCGAGGATGCCTTCGTCAAGGCTTCCGCCATGGCCCAGGCCTCCTTCGGCAATCCGCGCCTCTTCGTCGAGAAGTACCTCACGAACGTTCATCACATCGAAATTCAGGTGATCGCGGACCGCTGGGGCAACGTCTTCGCCTTCGACGAGCGCGACTGCACGGTGCAGCGCAACAATCAGAAGCTGCTTGAGGTCACGCCGTCGCCCTGGAAGGGCATGACGCTTGAACTGAGGGAAAGGCTCAAGGACTACGCCCGCCGTCTGGTGCGTTCCGTCGGCTACCATTCGGTCGCTACGGTCGAATATCTGGTCACCGGCGACGGCACGCCCTACATGATCGAAGTGAACACCCGTCTGCAGGTCGAGCACGGCATTACCGAAAGCCGCTACGGCGTCGATCTGGTTGAGGAAATGATCGCTATCGCCTTCGGCTCAACGCTGCGCTTCACCGAAGAGAACACGCGGCCGTCCTTTACGGCGCTTCAGGTCCGCGTCAATCTGGAGGATCCGCAGGACGACTTCACGCCGAATTCCGGACTCATCACGCGCTATGTCTCGCCGGGCGGTCCCGGCGTCCGTCTGGATTCAAACCTCTCCGCAGGCTACGAATTCCCGTCCAACTACGACTCGGCCGGCGCTCTTCTCATCACCTATGCCCGCGACTGGCAGAAGACGCTCGGCATCATGGAGCGTGCGCTTTCCGAATACTGCATCGGCGGCCCGAAGACTACGATCCCCTTCATGCAGCAGATCATCGCGCATCCGCTCTTCAGAGCGGGAGAAGTGACGACGACCTTCGTGAAGGAGCACCCCGAGCTCTTCCGCTACATGCACATCGAGCCCGAAAGCGAGCGTCTGGCGAAACTTGTGGCGGAAATCTCCGCCCGAGGCTTCAATCCCTTCGTCTCTCTGGGCGAATACCGCACGAAGTCGACCCCTGCCATCGGAAACTTCTCGCCGGTGCTTCCGGAAAAGCCTGAAGCACGCCGTGCCAAACCGTCTCCCTATCCGAGAAACGACCGCGAGGCGGTGCTCGACTTCATCCGCGGATCCGGAAAGGTTCACTTCACAGACACCACGGCGCGCGACATGACGCAGTCCAATACCGGCAACCGCATGCGTCTGGCGGAAGACCGTCTCGTCGGTCCGTATCTTGACGACTGCGGCTTCTTTTCGCTCGAAAACGGCGGCGGCGCGCATTTCCACGTGGCGATGCTCGCCAACATGACATACCCCTTCAGCGAAGCCGCCGACTGGAACCGCTTTGCGCCGAAGACGATGAAGCAGCTGCTGGTCCGCTCGACCAACGTGCTCGGCTACACGCCTCAGCCGAGAAATCTCATGCGGCTCACGGGCGAGATGATCTGCGAGCACTATGACGTCGTGCGCTGCTTCGACTTTCTCAATCAGCCGGAAAACATGGCGCCGATCGCCGAAGTCGTGCTGAGCCGTCCGGACCGTCTGTTCGAGCCCGCGATTTCGCTCTCGGCGGCGCCTGGCTTCGACGTCCCGCACTATCTGCAGGCCGCCGAAGCGCTGATCCGCTCCATGGCCTCGCTGATGGGACGAAGCGAAGCCGAAGCCGTCCGGCACTTCATCCTCGGCCTGAAGGACATGGCCGGCGTCTGCTCGCCGCGATTCATGCGCGAACTGGTCACGGCGCTCAAGAAGCGCTGGCCGGAACTGATTCTCCACTATCACCGCCACACGACGGACGGCCTCTTCGTGCCCGCCTGCGCCGAAGCGGCCAGAGCCGGCTGCGACATCCTCGACGCCGGACTCGGCGCCGCCGTCAGAAGCTACGGACAGGGAGACGCGGCTTCGCTCGCGGCCTACATTGAGGATGAGATCGGGATTGAAACGATGCTTGACCGAGCCGCGCTGCGCGACGCAAACTTCGTCTGCAAGCAGTTCATGCCGTATTACGATCGCTACTGCTCGCCGTTTTTCCAGGGCGTCGACTACGAAGTCACGAAGTACGCCATGCCGGGCGGCGCCACCTCGTCCTCGCAGGAAGGCGCTGTCAAGCAGGGATACATTCAGCTGCTGCCGGACATGCTGGAGTTCCTCGAGTACACCAGGCGAATCGTCCGCTACCACGACGTGACGCCGGGCAGCCAGATCACCTGGAACACGGCCTTTCTGGCCGTCACCGGCGCCTACAGGCGCGGCGGGCGGGATGCCGTCGCAGCCCTGCTGAAAGCCGTGAAGTGCGCGGCGGAAAAGCCTGAAGGCCAGATGACGGAAGAAGAAAAGGCGGCCAGACTGTCGATCTACGTCGACTGCAACGAAGCCTTCCGCAATCTCCTGCGCGGCCGTTTCGGACGTCTTCCCCTCGGCTTCCCGGCCGACTGGGTCTACAAGAGCGCCTTCGGCCCCGACTGGGAGGAGGCCGTCCGCACGCGAACGGAAGCCTCGCCGCTCGACAATCTGCCGCAAGCCGATCTCGACGCCTCCCGGGCCGAGCTTGTCCGTCTGATCGGCAGGGAACCCACGCACGAAGAGTTCGTGATGTACCTCAACCATCCGTCGGATGCGCTCAAGACGATGGAATTCGTGAAGAAGTACGGCGACCCGAACAACCTGCCGCTCGACGTCTGGTTCGAAGGCATGAAGCCCGGTCAGTCGCTTAACTTCCCGAGCTCCGACGGAAAACCGCATCAGATGCATCTGCTTTCGATCGATCCCGTGAACGAGCGCGGCATCTCGACGGTCCGCTACGTGCTCGACAGCGAAATTCTCACGAGCGACGTGCAGGTTGAGAAGGCCTCCGCGAAGAAGGGCGGCGCGGTCATGGCCGAAGCCGGCAATCCGTTCCACGTCGCAAGCCCGCGCAAGGCCGAGCTCTGGATCGTTCACGTGCAGCCTGGTGACATCGTCAAAGCCGGTCAGGAACTCTTCAATGTTTCTATCATGAAGCAGGAAAAAGCCGTGCTCGCACCCTGCGAAGGCATGGTTCGGAGCGTGCTCAAGTCGGCCGACTTCAAGAAGACCCGCGTCATGGTGCCGGTCGAAGAGGGCGAACTTATCGTCGAGCTCGCACCGGTCCCGAAACGCTGTCCCGAATGCGGCTCGGCCGTTGCCGATGAAAAAGCGAACTTCTGTCCGCACTGCGGCTTCAAACTCTGAGCCTGACCGGACGAGACCGGCATGAAAGAAAACGGAGTTCCCTTTCGGGAACTCCGTTTTCTTTATCCGGCCGCCCTCTCCTGACGGCAGATGCCGGCGGCGATTACTTCAGATTCGGAAACTCAACAACGTGGCATTCGTTGCAGAGCGCCCACGAAGCCTTGTGTTCGCTGTGACAGACCGTGCACTCGACGGTATTGCCGTAGTGCTCGGAAGCATGCGGGAACTTTTCGAACTTGTTGGGCTTGGTCGGAATCTTGTCCATCGTGCCGTGACAGGCGATGCAGGACTGCTGATCGGGCCGGCCCGTCGGAACGGCCGTGCCGTGGCAGGTCCGGCAGGCTGTGCTTTGGCCGAAGGCCTTCAGATGGTGATCCTTCATCGGCACGCCGGCAAGACTGCCGGCCCAGGCCTGAGTGACCATCGATGCTGCAGCCGCAAAGAGAAGGGTGATAAACGTTTTCTTCATGATGAATTCCTCTGTCGTTCTTTCTGCAGTGCGCATCAGGCGGCCTTGGCCTGACGAGCGGCGATTTCGGCACCGGCGATGCGTCCGTAGACGAAGCAGTCGACGGAGGAGCTGCCGCCGAGGCGGTCCATGCCGTGAACGCCGCCGGTGACTTCGCCTGCGGCATAAAGACCCGGAATCGGACGGCAGGTGGAGGCGCTCACCACTTCGGCCTCCGTCGTGATGGCGGCGCCGCCCATGCAGTAGTGAAGCTTCGGCGAGAGACGCATGGAATAGAAGGGCGCCTTCAGCTCGGTCTTCACGTCGAGCGGCTTCTTGAAGGGTCGGCCTTCCTACCGGCAACGATGTCGTTCCAGTCGGCGATGACGGCCTTGAGCGCTGCAAGATCGACATGATGGAGCCTGGCGAGGTCTTCGACCGTATTGCTCTTCTTGACCGTGCCTTCGCGGTAGGCGGCCTCGAAGCCTTCGGCGCGGGTCGTCGTTTCTTCGGAGCAGAAGCAGAACGGATAGTTCGGTTCATCCTTCGTGCCCTTGGCGAGAACGCGCAGCTGCGCTTCGGCGCGGATGCGGCGGTCGGCAAGCTCGTTCATTAAGCGGCTGCCCGTCTTGCGATCGAGCGCGATGCCTTCGGCAAAGGCGTAGTCGGCAAGGAAGCTGCTGGGATCGGCGCCCTTTTCGTCGGGCCTCGCCCAGGGACCGAGCTGGAACATGTCGAGCATGACGGGAAGGGCGCCGACCTTGAGAAGCGCCTTGATCATGGTCGCCGTCGAGCCGGGCTGCGCCGTGCATTCGAGGTTCTGATAGGCGGGGACGAATTCCTTGTCCTGACCCCAGCCGCCCGTGGCGGCCACGATGCCGTAGCGGGCGCGGAGCGCGGTCGTGCGGCCGCCTTTGCCGGTGGTGCGGACGATCACGCCCTCGGCACCTGCGGAACCGCAGACGATTTCCTCAACGTTCGAACGATTGCAGAAGGTCACTCCCTGTGCGCGGAGCCACTTGTGCATCGGAACGACGACGGAGCGTCTGGAAGAGGGCGTCGCAGCCGCCAGAGAAAACGGCACCGAGGGCGCCGATGAAACCGCCGCCGGGTTTGCGGAGTGGTATCGGCGTTTTCGGGAGGAAAAAGCGGGCTATACGAATTTCGGCCTGATGATCCTCACGCTCTCTGCAACGGACGAGCAGCTTCGCGAGCGCTTGAGCGACTGGTATCGGCTCATCTTCGAACGTCTTCGCGAATCGCCTTCGGGCGACTGCGCGCTGATCGCCGTGCTGGCGATCGAAGGTCTTTTCTACCAGCGGCATTTTCAGCTGGACGTGCTTGACGCCGAAACCGAGGACCGCATTCTGAAGATGCTCGCCGATCTCTGCGCCGCGGGCGCCGGGACTCGGAAGGATTTGCTCGGGACTGAGGACGAGCTCGTCTCCGGCCGCCGGAGAGCGCCGCACTCGCCAAGGAAGAACAAGCAGTCTTATTTAAGAATCAGATTGCAAGAAATTCCCTGCGTTTCAGTCCATTACAGCAAAGATAATGGGAATATCTGACAAAAAAGCGCTAT
>JAGBFJ010000028.1 GCA_017936545.1 Sutterella sp. | reverse complement strand
TCACCGCTCATATATTTGATATAAATCAATGCGGTAGGTAAGGCGACCATCTGTTATGGGGGAGCCTCTTCCTGATTGAGTTTTCTGGCACTGATTACGTGCCAGTTTTGATTCCCAAACTCAAATTATTGGAACTCCCCTTTATGCGGCATCCTGTGCGCGATTTACTCGTGGGTTTTGTCTGCCTCGGCTTCATGACGGCCCCGGCATTCTCGGCGTCCTACAAGCAGGAATACAAGCTCAGCATTGTTCCCGGCGCTACCTCCGGCTGGGGTCTAGCGGGCCAGTATTTTGCCGACCGAGTACGCGAACGCACCGAAGGCCGAATTAATATCAAGCCCTATTTCGGGGCTCAGCTGATGGCCGGCAAGCAGACGTCCGAGCTTCTGCTCGTGCGCCGCGGCGCCATCGACTTCGCGCTTGCTTCGACCATCAACTGGTCGCCTCAGGTGAAGGAGCTCAATCTGACGGCTCTTCCCTTCTTCGTGGCCAACAATCCCGACCGCTTCAAGGCGATGGATGCCATCGAAGCCGGCAAGTCCGGCGGCATGATGGTCCAGGCCATTGAAAAGACCGGCGTGAAGTTCATCGGCTGGGGCGAAAACGGCTTCCGCGAACTCACCACGAGCAAGGGCCCGATCAACAAGCCCGAAGACATGAAGGGCCTGAAGCTGCGCGTCTGCGGCACACCGATCTTCATCGACATCTTCTCCGCGCTCGGCGCCAACCCGCAGGCCATCAACTGGTCTGAAGCCGTGACCGGCTTCCAGCAGGGCATCGTCGACGGCCAAGAAAATCCGACCAACGGCATCAACATCCCGATGAAGATGTGGACGTGGCACAAGCATCTGACCGACTGGCACTACATGATCGACCCGCTCTTCATGACGGCCAACGGCAAGGTCTGGAAGGAATTCAGCGACGCCGACCGCAAGATTATCGAAGAATGCATGGCCGAAACCGAAAAGTACAGCAAGGCGCTTTCCCGCCTCGGTTATGACGACGGTTCTTCGTACGAATACCTGAAGAAGATCGGCAAACTGCCTGCCGTGACCGACCCGAATGCCGAACTCACCAAGAACGGCATGAAGATCACGAACTTCACATCCGAACAGGTGAAGGTGTTCTATGACGCCACCGCGAAGGTGCGAGCCGACTGGACGCCGAAGATCGGCAAGGCCCTCGTAGAAGCTGCAGAAGCTGATATGAAGGCTGCCCGCTGATCCTTGATTGAATGACAGGCGGTCCGGCCTATCAGGTCGGACCGCTTCTTTTTTATCCGTTTCCTATGCTCAAATTTCTCGACAGCCGTTTTGAAGAGCTGCTCGGCGCACTGCTTCTGGCGGTGATGGTCTCGGTGGCCTTCATCAATGTGATCGTGCGCTACTGCACGAATCTCTCTTTCTCGGCCTCCGAAGAGCTGACCGTCAACTTTTTCGTCTGGGTGGTCCTGCTCGGTGCTTCCCGCTCCTTCCGCGAAGGCTCGAACTTTTCAATGAGCCTGCTTTATTCCGCCTGTCCGAAGTCCGTTCGCCGCTGGCTTTACCTCCTGAGCGTCTTCTGCTGCATTTTCTTTTTCGGCTGGCTCAGCTGGCTCGGCATGATCGAAGTTTGGGACGAATACGAGCTCAATGTCGCCTCTGAATCGCTCGACATTCCCGTGTGGCTCTATACCGTCGCGACGCCCCTCTTTTCCGCTTTAACCATCTTCCGCATTCTGCAGAAGACTGTCTCTGACTTCCGCAGAGGCTGCTACTGATACCGGAGTACATGATGTTGGATTTCATTCGACAGGCTGATCCGGCAATTCTTCTGCTGGTGCTTTTCGCCGTCCCTCTGATGCTGAGAATTCCCATCGCGGTCTGTCTCGGCTTTTCCGCAGCCATCGTTGCCTGGATCTACGACATGGGCATCGACATGCTGTCGTACAACTTCTTCGCAGGCGTTGCGAAGGTTCCGCTTCTCGCCATTCCGTTCTTCATCCTTTCGGGCTTCATCATGGAGCGCTCCGGCATCGCCGCGCGCATCGTCTATCTGGTTGAAACGCTGGCAGGCAACATGACGGGCGGTCTCGCCATCGCCACGGTCGGCGTAGCGACCTTCTGGGGCGCCGTCTCGGGTTCCGGTCCGGCCACCGTGGCCGCGCTCGGTCTGATTCTCATTCCCGCCATGGTGAAGAACGGCTATGACAAGCCGTTTGCCGCAGCCACCGTCTCGGTGTCGTCTGGCCTTGCAATCGTGATTCCGCCGAGCATCGCCTTCATCGTTTACGGCGGCATTGCCAACGTGTCCGTGCCCGCGCTCTTCGCGGCCGGCATCGTTCCGGGCGTGATCGTCGCGGCCTTCCTGATGCTCACCGTTTACATCATTTCGAGAAAGCGCGGCTACCGCGGCATGCCCCGAGTGACGACGGTCTGGGCGGCCTTCAAGGATGCCTTCTGGGGCGTAATGTCGCCGGTCGTGATTCTGGGCGGCATCTACGGCGGCGTCTTCACGCCGACGGAAGCGGCGGCCGTCTCCGTCTTCTACGGTCTTTTCGTCGGCATCTTCATCTACCGCACGATCACCAGTGTTTCCGTCCTGATCGATGTACTCGTTGAGTCGGTGAAGGCGACGGCCGTGATTATGCTGGTCGTGACCTGCGCCGGACTTTTCGCCTGGGTGGCGAGTACGGTGGGTCTGGTGGAAAATGGTGCGGAAGTGCTGCTCGCGCTCTCGGAAAATCCGTGGGTGCTCCTTCTGCTCATCAACGTCATTCTTTTTGTGGCCGGGATGCTGCTCGACGCCATCTCGATCTACTATGTGCTGTTGCCCTTCCTGCTCCCGATCGTGGCGCATTTCGGATGGGATCCGGTGTGGTTCGGCGTCATGATGACGGTCAACCTCGCGGTCGGCCAGATTACGCCGCCGGTGGCCGTGAACCTGTATGTCGGTGCCCGCATCAGCGACCTCACCATGGAGGACATTACGCCGCCCGTGATGCCGCTCCTCTTCGCGACGCTGCTTGCGCTTGCCGTCATCGTGATCTTCCCGTCGCTGACGGTCTTCCTCCCGAATCTCTGGGGGCTCTGAGACCGCCATCGGCTGATGTCTGATCCGAAGGGAATTCCGTTCGCAATGCGGAATTCCCTTTTTTTCGTGCGCCCAGCAGCGCACGTGTGTTTGGTGGTGAAAGTCCACTGTCCGCCCGATCGAGGGAAGGACTAGCGACTCGGCAGAGTCAGGGAGGTAACGAACTGATGAAGGAAGCTGATAGCAAATCGTCAGCCTGACGTAAAGGAACTGAATGTGAGGCGACGACCCTGGGAGAGCAGTCGAAGCTCTGTTAACCCAATATCGATACGGAAAGGGTCGGCGTAGATTCAGCAGGTAGGACGAGAAGCGCATGTGTGATACCTGGGGAGATCCTGGTCGATGCCGCGAGGCCACCGACGCTGTAAGGCGAAGGGATGTCGGCAAGGAAGTCAGCAGAGGTCATAGTAGGAGCGATCCGAAGGACCAAATTTAGGTTATGCAAGTAGAGTGCGTAGCAGGTCTCTGTAGCGACGGCTGTAGCGTAAGTCGAAACACAAACAGTAGAGCCTACCCCTGACCGAGAGGCCGGAAGCCTCGGGGAAAGGGCATGGGTCCAAAGGCCGAATAAGCAGACAGAGACACTGCGTACTGGACGAAAGCGGAGGTTCAGTGATAACACTGGAGAAAGTGCTTTCACCGATGAACATGCTCCAAGCATGCAAACGAGTGAAAGCGAACAAGGGATCCCCCGGAGTCGATGGTATGACCGTCGATGAGATTGAGGGGCATCTGAGACGTCACGGTGCGAGTATCTGCGCCCATATCCGAGAAGGGAAATACATTCCGTTCCCGGTGCGACGGGTCGACATACCGAAACCGGACGGCGGCACGCGCATGCTGGGAATACCTACGGTACAGGATCGCGTCATTCAGCAAGCCATTGCGCAGATACTGGTCAGGCACTACGACCGGACCTTCTCGGAATTCAGCTACGGATACCGTGAAGGACGGAGTGCTCTCCAGGGCGTGGAGCAAACCAGGCAGTACATTGCCGAGGGTCGCTCATGGATTGTCGAAATGGACCTGGCCAAGTTCTTCGACACGGTCAATCACGATCGGTTGATGACGGCTCTGGCAAGGGACTGCCAAGACAAGATGCTTCTTCGGCTTATCAGACGCTACCTGCGAACAGGGATTATGGCCGACGGCTTGGTCTCTGCTCGAGACGAAGGGACACCGCAGGGATCGCCTCTCAGTCCGATTCTGTCCCTGATTGTTTTAGACGAACTGGACAGGTATTTGGAAAAGAGGGGGCTGAAGTTCTGCCGATACGCGGACGACTGCAATATCTACGTGAAGTCGAAACGTGCAGGGGAACGTGTACTGGAAAACACGATCGAATTCATCGAGGAGACGCTCAAGTTGCGGGTAAACCGCAGCAAGAGCGGCGTCTTTCGCCCTCGACAGGCGAAATTTCTCGGGTATACCTTCGTGGGCACCACAGGTCAACCGCTGGTGCATCCAAGCAGGCTCAAAAGACTCAGAACAAAACTGCGTGGCATCCTCAGACAAGCCCGAGGCAGTTCTCTCTTCCAAACGATCGCGAAACTGAACGAGACTTTGCGCGGATGGCGTCAATATTTCAAACTGGATACTCGCAAGAGACCGTTTGAGGAGATGGACATACACGTCCGACGCCATCTCAGGAAGCTTGTCTGGATTGCATGGAAGAACCCGAAGACGAGAGAGCGGGAGCTTCTCCGTCGCGGTCTGCCGAAGGTACAAGCCTGGAAGTCGTCAGTCAACGGGCGGGGGGCATGGTGGAATGCCGGTGCAATACACATGCTCCGGGCCTATCCGAACGCTTTCTTCAGACGTCAAGGACTATACAGCCTCCTCACGATGGCATAAGTCCAACTTCTTAACCTAGAAACCGCCGGATGCTGAACAGCACGTCCGACAGCCATTTCACTGATTGGCCGAGCGGTGTGGGAGGGAGCGCCCGCGAGGACGCTCTCTACCCGATTCTCCGCACTGAGCGGATAATCGTTGATGAATGCCGCACGCCGGCATTGCATCCGAGGAGTCCGCCTTGAGCTTTTCCCGCCGTTCCTTTCTTCAGCGCGTGCTGCGCCTGCTCCGAGAGGCGCTTTTCGGCCTTTCGGTGATTCTTTGCGCCGCGCCCTTCTTCACCGGCGTGGACGTCTTCTGGTGCCTGGTTCTGGCTCTGGCGGTCTTCGTCATGTCGGCTGCCGCGGGCGCCATGCTGGACGACTGAATGCTGCCGTCATGCCCTTCCCGCTCCCGGCTGCGCTGAGCACCTGCCCGATCATCCTTCTTCCCAACATAATGAGTTCTCCCGTGCCGTTTCCTGCACGTTCGGGAAAACGATGAGTTATGATGTCCTGTTCAATGTTTTTCAGGATTCACCGTGCCACTTCCGCGCATCTATTCGGGCAGCATCTGGGGCACCCGCTTTCTGCGGGCCTTTCTTGCCGAGCTCGGCATTGATGAAAACGGCGCCGCTTTTGCGGCAGCCCGAGCGCGCTTCATAAAGAAAGCCGCTGACCTGGAAGACAACCTTCCGATTTCGTCTTTTGTCCTCCGCGAAAAGGCGCCGGGCAGCCGTACGGTGACAAGGATCTCGCTCTCCCTGCCTTTCCTCGATTCGTGCAGGGCCTCGGACCTTGCCGCTCAGCTCGCCTTTCGTCCCGACCTGACAGACCTTCTGATCAGGGGGCGTCATACGGCCGAACTCGACCTTGCGCTCGACGAAGCCGGCATCCGCCTTTTCCCGTTCGGCGATCAGGGCATCCGCTTTCAGCCCGCCGTCTCCGAGGAAACGGCGGCCTATGCCGCGCTCTCGCTTGCAGAAGCGTTTGCCGCAGGCAGACCGCCGATGACGTCCGTTCTGAAGCGCTGGGGACCGGAAGCGCTGGCGCACGCGGCGCCTGAAGATTCCCTGCTCATGCCTTCGCTTCTCGCGGCTGCCCGGCATGCCGCCGAGCTGATCGGCGTCATTCCTGAAGCACCCGACGGCCGGCTTCAGGCGCTTGCGAATTTCAAACCCTCGCTCCCGCCTTCTCCGCCTTACTGGATCGGAACCTACCGAACCGTGTTCGACCGTCCCCCCGCATCGGAGGCTCCCGAGCCTGACGTGCCGGAGGCGCCCGCCATCCTTTCTCCTTTCGGATCGCTTTTCGACGAGCTAGCGACAAGCCGCCGCAATACGGCCTCGGACACCGTTGCCGACAGCGCCGACGGTCGGGATTTTCTCTATCGCTTTGCGGAAAGAATCCAGCGCTGGACTGCGCAGCAGAAGCGCCTGGCCGCTTCGCCCCAGATACCCGCCGACAACTGGCTTCATGCCCTGTTCGGCCTTCCGAATCAGGCCGGGGAGATCGGCCTCTGCATCGGGCTCGATCCGAACGATGCGTTTGCTTCCTATGCGATGCTGGCGTGCGGCGGTCCCGCCTGCGAGACGCTGCTCGCAGCTGCTCCCGCCATCGAACGCGCTGCCGAACGCTTCGAGCGTCCTCTCCCAGGGGTCGTGCGGGCGCTGTCGGTCCTCTCGAAGCTTCCCTCGATGCCTCTGCGTCTGCTGGAAACGGCCTCCGAACCGCTGCTTCTCTGGCGTGCCGCGTCAGTCTGCGCATGCGAACTTCTGACGGCTGGCGACATGATGCCGATTCCCGCTGCAGGCCTGCGCGAAAGGCCGCCCCGCATGGTCTGGATGCCCGTGCCTAGAACGGAGGAGGCGCTTGAACTCATCCGGCGCTTCGCATCGCTGGCAGCGCCATCCCAGAAGACTCTTCGCATGCCCTTCCTTGCAAAGGACGATCCTGCCCTCAGAGCGGTTCTTTGCCTGATGCTGGCCGGAACGGCGGCGGCCTACGGCGCGTCCGAGCGGGGACTCTTCACCCGAGGCAAGGATGTTCTGCTGTCGCTGCTCACACCGCGTCCTGCTGCGGAAGAAGACGCCTGCCGCGCGGGCCGGCAGCTTGCCGACTATGCCCAGGGGGCGCTGGCGCACTTCATGCTTAAGGGCCGTCCCGCGCTCACGCTCGCCGAAGGACCGGACGATACGTTGATTCTCCGCAGGGGCTGGCTGCCCCCCGAAGGGAAGGAGGCGCAGGACGTGCTGCCGCTCGACTCCGCGCCTCTCTCCGAACGTCAGGCGCTCGATGCGCTCTTTGCGCTGATCCGGCACGAGGCGAGGCTGTATCCGGGGCTCTGCGCTTCGTCGGGAGAATTCCGGGTCGAGGGGATGCTGTTTGCCCGCTTTATCGATTCAACGGTGACGGCGCTTCGCAGCCTCGGCTTTTTCGTCACCGTGCCGGAGTCCCTGGTGGAAAGTCTTCATCCTGACATCGATCTGACGGTCGTCGAGGGCGGGACCGGCAGCGGAGAGGATCTGCTCGGCTGCGCCGATCAGGCTGAATTCCGTTTTGAAGTGTCGATGGGCGGCGTCCGCCTTTCCGAAAAGGACATCGACAGCCTGCTGGGCCACTCCGGGATCTTCCGCATGGGACGGCGCCGTGTCTATGTATCGGAAGGCGATCAGGCCAGACTCCGGGCTGCCCGTTCCTCCGGCGGCGTCCCCGCCTTCAGACTGAGTGCCTGGGACAAGCTGAGGGCTGTTCTGTCGGGCCGGTTTCAGGGCTACCGCGTCAGACCGTCCGCGGCTTTGCGGGCGCATCTTGACGACATTCTCAAAACCCGTGCACTGCCGATGCCTGCCGGCCTTCACGCGGATCTTCGGCCCTATCAGCAGCGCGGCATCGAGTGGATGATCCGTAATCTCCGGCTCGGTCTCGGATCTCTCATCGCCGACGACATGGGTCTGGGCAAGACCCTGCAGGTCATTGCCGTTATTCAGCATCTGCGCAACGAAGGCGAACTGAACGGCCGCCCCGTGCTGGTGGCGGCTCCGGCGTCTATTCTGATCAACTGGCAGCGTGAAATCATGCGTTTTGCGCCGGGGCTTCGCACGCTGCTCTATCACGGCACCAAGCGGCGGCTGAGTTTTTCCACCGACGTGGATGTGGTGCTGACGAGCTATGCGCTGCTTCGCATCGACCGCCGAATGCTCTCTTCGGTTGCCTGGCGGCTTCTGGTGCTTGACGAAGCACAGGCGGTCAAAAACTGCATGACGGGCCAGAGTCACGCCGTGCGCGTTCTCAACGCGCAGCAGGTGATTGCCATGACCGGCACGCCGGTCGAAAACCGGCTGAGCGAATACTGGTCGATCATGAACGCGGTGGAGCCGGGTCTTCTCGGCGAGCAGGCGGAATTCAGCCGCGACTTCGCCGAACCGATCAGCGAGGGAGGCACCGAAGCCGCGGAGGCGCTCGCCCGCTTCAGAGCGCTGACGGCTCCCTTCATTCTTCGCCGCATGAAGACGGACCGCAGCATCATTGCCGACCTGCCCGACAAGAACGTCGGCATTCGTTTCGTGCAGCTCAATGCGCTTCAGCGCACGCTGTACCGGAGCTGTCTCGGTGAGAGCATCGCAGGCATCCGGACGCTTCGCGAGCTCGAAGCATCGGGCGATGCCGAACTCGCCCGCCGCGCGCACCGTGACCGCAGAATGCATATTCTCGCGATGATCACCTACATGAAGCAGATCGCAAACTCACCGTCGCAGTATCTGAAGACCGAAAGCGCGGAACCCGACTCCGGCAAGGGCGAGGCGCTGATGGAGCTGCTGGAGGAATCCTTCGGCGCCGGCAGCAAGGTGCTCGTCTTCACGCAGTACCGCGAGATGGGCGACCGGCTTGTGCGCTGGATCGAAGGGGCGGGTTTCGGCCCCTGTCTCTACTACCACGGCGAACTGGGCATTCGGGATCGGATGGAGGCGGTCGACAGTTTCCAGAATGATCCTGCCTGCCGCGTGATGGTGCTCACCCTCAGGGCGGGCGGCACCGGTCTCAATCTGACGGCGGCCAGCGTGGTGATCCACTACGACCTCTGGTGGAATCCGGCCGTCGAGAATCAGGCGACGGACCGCGCCTACCGCATCGGTCAGACAAAGGACGTCATGGTCTACCGCTTCGTGACGGCGGGCACCTTCGAAGAGCGCATCAATGCCATGCTCGAGGCCAAGCAGCATCTGGCGGATGCGGCCGTCGTGAGCGGCGAAAAGTGGCTCGGCGATCTGTCCGACAGCGAGCTCGAA
Source organism: Sutterella sp. (assembly GCA_017936545.1). Taxonomy (GTDB): domain Bacteria; phylum Pseudomonadota; class Gammaproteobacteria; order Burkholderiales; family Burkholderiaceae_F; genus Sutterella. The sequence goes on along the minus strand of JAGBFJ010000028.1, from coordinate 8,308 downwards.
GATCTCTTCAGTCTGAAGGACTGACACCGTGGACAGGCGGTGGACGGCAGGGATTGCGCTTCTCGCGCTGGCCTTCATCCTCTGGGGAGCGATGGGCACGGCGGCGCAGTTTCTGTTCGCTCTCGACGCCGGCTTTACGCCGGCGTGTCTGGTCGCCATGCGCCAGCTGGCGGCAGGCGTTCTCTTTCTGACGGTCGCGGGCATAGCCCGGCCCGGGTCGATCTTCGGCGTGCTGCGCGACCGGACGATGATGATCGGAATTGCTGCAAGCGGTGCCCTGCTTTTCGGCGCACACCTCACCTTTTTTGAAGCCATTCGGGCTTCCAACGCCGGCACCGGCGCCGTGCTACTCACCACGGTGCCGCTCTTCGTCTGTCTGTGGCTCGCCTTCCGCCTGCGCCGTCCCGTATCGGGACGGGAAATCATCTGCATGACGCTCGCGGTGGCCGGCGTGTTTCTTATCATCACCGACGGCACGCCGGCCGATCTTCGGTTTTCTCCCGCCGTCGTTTGATGGGGACTGGCATCTGCTGCTTTTTCTGCCGCCTACAGCATTCAGCCGGCAGGACTCGTCAAAAGGCGGTCGTCATGCCCGTGCTGGCCTGGGGCATGATTTTCGGCGGCTTTTTTGCCTGGGCGGCCGCTTCGCCCTTCTCTTTCGGAATCGTCTGGAGCCCGGCTTCTGCCGCCTCCTTCGGCTTCATCGTGTTCTTCGGCACGGTTGCCGCCTTCTGGTGCTTCCTCTCCGGGCTGCGGCTTGTTTCTCCCGTCGCTGCAGGACTTCTCAACTGCGTCGATCCGCTGTCCGCTTATCTCTTTTCTTTTCTTTTTCTGTCCGATCTGCCAGGCGTCTGGCAGATCATCGGGATTGCGTTTGTACTGGCGAATGTCGTGATTCTGACGTTCGGACCGAAGCGCAATTCCGAACTGAAAGAACGATGATTCACCGAACGCTGTCCGACGGTAAATCGCTCGGCGGATTTTGCATCGCGTCAAAAGGAAAAAAGCTGCCGCCCGACACCTTCAGGTCGAGCGGCAGCGCCTTCTCTAAACTTAGACCGAACCCGAGTTCATCCGGATTCCGGATGAACCGTACAACTGACGTCGAGGCGTTTTCAGAAACGGCCTTTGCCTCCGACGGTCTCCCGCCGGAAGTTCAGACTATGCTCTGTACCGGAAGCTCCCCACCACAGGATGACTGGCCTTCAGCAGCGCCCTGCGTATCGCAGAAGAACCGCTATTCGTTTAGAGTATAGCGAATGGACTGTGACTGCGCAATGCCGGCCGGACATTTCCGAGGCCTCATTGCGTTTCGACGCCTAACAACCGTGAGGACATAACTATGTCAGGTCTTTCCCGCCGCAGTCTCTTCACCGCAGCCGCCGCTGCCGGTCTGGCTTCCGCTGTCCCGGAAGCCGGTGCCGGCGTCGTGCCGTCCCGAGGCGGCATCCGTCTCGAAGACAATCCCGCCGCCCGTGCGAGCGGCGCGCAGTTCCAGCCCGATCCGATGCCGGCGCCCGAGCTGCCGCTTTCGAACACCTTCAGCCTCGGCAAGTCGACGATCAACGAGGGCGAAGTCATCACCGCGAGCCGCTGGGGCGTCGTCCGGGCCCATGTTCAGGGCGGCAAGATGACGCATCTGACGCCCTTCGAGCACGACTACGCACCGACCCCAAATCTGAACGGTCTCTGCGAACTGCCCTACTCGCCCTCCCGCATCCGCTATCCCATGGTCCGAGAAGGCTATCTGAAGGAAGGTCCGGCGAGCCGCAGCCGCCGCGGTGACGAGAAGTTCGTCCGCGTTTCCTGGGACAAGGCGCTTCAGCTCGTTTCCGACGAAATGAAACGCGTTTACGGGACCTACGGTCCGAGCGCCGTGTTCGGCCGTTCCTACGGCTGGATGTCGACCGGGAAGATCAATGCCGCCATTAATCTGCAGCAGCGTCTTCTCAATCTGTGCGGCGGCTTCATCCGCTGCGAAAACAGCTATTCGACCGCAGCCATCGGCAAGATCATGCCCTACATCGTCGGCAAGGCCGACCCGCGCTGCACGAGCTGGGACGTGGTGCTTGAAAAGAGCGAACGCGTGGTGCTCTGGGGCTGCGATCCGCTCGTCACCAACGACATCGACTGGGTCACGACCATCCACAACGGCGCAGGCTACTTCCGCGCGCTCAAGGCCAAGGGTACCAAGACGATTTCCGTCAACCCGGTGCAGACCGACACGGCGGAATTCCTCGGTTCCGAATGGATCGCCCCGCGTCCGGGCACGGACTGCGCAATGATGCTCGGCATGATCTACGAGCTCGAAACGTCGGGCAAGGCCGATCACGCCTTCCTTGAAAAGTACACCTACGGCTGGAAGGAATTCCGCGCCTACGTCATGGGTGATTCGGACGGCGTGAAGAAGACGCCCGAATGGGCTGAAAAGCAGTGCGGCGTGCCGGCTTCGCGCATCGTGTCGCTCGCGCACGAACTTCAGGAGCACCGCACCATGCTGATGGTCGGCTGGGGCATTCAGCGCATTCAGTACGGCGAACAGCCCCACTGGATGGCCTATGCGCTCGCCTCGGTGCTCGGCCAGATCGGCCTTCCGGGCGGAGGCATCGGCACCAACTACCATTACTCGAACGGCGGTTCGCCGGCGGCCTTTGGCCCGTTCCTCGGCGGCATCGGCGGCGGCGTGAAGCCCGTCAGGCCCGTGACTCTGCCCTGGAAGGGAAGCGAAACCATTCCGGTCGCCCGCTTTGCCGAATGCTTCCTCCATCCCGGCAAGACCATCGACTTCAACGGCCGCAAGGTGACCTATCCCGAAGTGCGCCTCGTCATGTGGGCGGGCGGCAATCCGTTTGCTCATCAGCCTGATACCATGAAGTTGGAACGCGCCTGGAAGAAGCCTGAAACGGTTGTCGTGACCGATACGGTCTGGACCGCCACCGCGCGCCATGCCGACATCGTGCTTCCCGCTGCCACCGTCTTCGAGCACAACGACATCACGAACATCGGCACCTATACCAACGACGGCATCGTCGCCATGCAGCAGGCCATCGAGCCGCAGTGGGAATCGAAGCCCGACTACTGGATCTTCTCCCAGCTCGCCAAACGCATGGGCTGCGAGGCGCAGTTCACGGAAGGACTCGATGAAATGGGCTGGATTCGCCGCGTCTACGAGGCGGCCCGCGCGATGGGCGGCCGCATGAACGTGGCCCTGCCCGACTTCGAAACCTTCTGGAAGAAGGGGTACGTCATGTTCGACGTGCGTCCCGAAGACCGCAGCTACGTCGCCTGGGAGAAGTTCCGTGCGGATCCCAAGGCCAATCCAATGGGCTCTGAAAGCGGCCTCATTCAGCTCTTCTCGCCCAAGATCGCCGGATACGGCTACAGCGACTGCAAGGGGCATCCGGCCTACTTCGAGCCGACGGAAGGCGTCAATACCCGCACGAAGGCGCATCCGCTCGCACTGATGGCCTGCAAGAGCCGCTACCGCATGCACAGCCAGCTCGACGGCACGGTGAGCCACAGTTTCGCGAACATTGAAGACCGCGAACCCTGCTGGATCAATCCGGCCGACGCGAAGGCGCGCGGCATCGCAAACGGCGACATCGTGCTCGTGAAGAACGACCGAGGCGCCGTGCTTGCCGGCGCCTACGTGACGGAACGCATCATGCCAGGCGTCGTCGTTCTGCATCACGGCGCATGGTTCGATCCGCAGAATCTCGAGGAAGGCCGCATCGACGTGCACGGCAACTCGAACACGCTGACGATGGACGTTCCGACGTCCTCGCTCGCCTGCGGCAACATCGCCTCCACCGCCCTCGTCGAGGTGACCAAGTGGACGAAGCCGCTGCCGCGCGTCTCCGTCTACGAGCAGCCGCCCCGTGCTGCCTGATGTGCGCCGGTGCCGGTTCCCCGACGGAGCCGGCATCGCCGAAAGTGAGGAAAGACCGTCGGCACGCTGTGCCGATCAGTCTCTTCCAATGAAAACAAGGCCGGTCCGCGGAAACGAACCGGCCTCATTTCGTCATCGTCCCGGACCGGGCCTGGCCGGGACGCTCTGCGTCAGACTCAGATGACGCCCTGGGCGATCATGGCGTCGGCCACCTTGCGGAAGCCGCAGATGTTCGCACCGAGTACGAGATTGCCCGGCTGACCGAATTCTTCGGCCGTCGCAGCGGCGTTTCGGTAGATGTTGCGCATGATCTGATGAAGCTTCGCGTCGACTTCCTCGAAGGTCCAGGAAGTCATGCCGGCGTTCTGTTCCATTTCCAGCTGGCTCGTCGCGACGCCGCCCGCATTGGCAGCCTTGGCGGGACCGTAGGCGATGCCGGAAGCCAGGAAGGCGTTGATCGCATCGATGCTCGACGGCATGTTCGCGCCTTCGGCCACGCACTTGCAGCCGTTGGCGAGCAGCGTGCGGGCGTCCTCGAGATTGACTTCATTCTGCGTGGCGCACGGGAAGGCCGCATCGACCGGAACCGTCCAGACGTAGTGCTTGCCTTCCGGATAATCGGCGACGGGCACGTAGACGGCTTCGGGAACGAGTTCCTTGTAGCGGGTCAGGGACGCGCGTTCGACTTCCTTCACCTGCTTCATCACTTCGAGGTTGATGCCGTTCGGGTCGTAGATTGAGCCGCGAGAGTCAGAGATCGTGACGGGCTTGGCACCCTCCTGATAGAGCTTTTCAACGCAGTAGGTCGCCACGTTGCCGGAACCGGAAACCGCGCAGATCTTGCCCTCGAGCGAATCGCCGCGGTCCTTCAGCATTTCGGCGGCGAAGTAGACGACGCCGTAGCCCGTGGCTTCCTTGCGCGCGAGCGAGCCGCCGAAGTTGAGGTCCTTGCCGGTCAGAATGCCTTCATAGCGCGTGGTCAGACGCTTGTAGGCGCCGTAGAGATAGCCGATTTCACGGCCGCCCACGCCGATGTCGCCGGCCGGAACGTCGATCGTCGGGCCGATGTAGCGGTAGAGCTGGACCATGAAGGCCTGGCAGAAGCGCATGATTTCGGTTTCGGACTTGCCCTTCGGGTCGAAGTCCGAGCCGCCCTTGGCGCCGCCGATGGCCGTGCCCGTGAGCGAATTCTTGAAGATCTGCTCGAAGCCGAGGAAGCGCAGAACGCCTTCGTTCACCGTCGGATGCAGACGCAGACCGCCCTTGTAGGGACCGATCGCGGAGTTGTACTGAATGCGGTAGCCGCGGTTGACCTGGATCTCGCCTTTGTCGTCGATCCATTCCACGCGGAACTGAATGATGCGTTCGGGTTCGACAATGCGCTCAAGGATCTTGTTCTTTTCGTACTTGGGCTCCTTGTCCATCAGAGGCTGAAGCGTGTTGAGCACTTCTTCGACGGCCTGAAGGAATTCCGGCTGATGACTGTGCCGGACGCGCAGATCTTCCAGTACTTTGCTGGTGTAAGTCATGGAACACTCCCGATGATGTTGTTTTGAGGGGCGGTTAACTTTTTTACTTTAGCCGCAGAAAAAATTCTGCGAAAGTCCCTGCGCGCCCTTTATTGTCGGAAAACAACCTGCATACTCGGTTTTCTTTAAGCGACTGCGGCAGAAGCCGGGCCGTGACGATGCCCTTCCATTCTGAAGATGCGTAGTCATGGGAAAAGGGATTGTCTGACGAGAGATGCATTCCGGGTGACCGGGCCGGAATGCCTGAAGCCTGAAAATAAAAACGGGCGCTGAAAAACGCCCGTTGGTTTACGCTCGGATGCGATCGTCTCCTTAACTGAAGTAGTCCTCATCGGTAATGAACTTGAAGACGGTGACGGCAAACGCCGCCATGGCAAAACCGCCCTGCCACATGTGATTGCTCGTCAGCCATGCGGCTGCGCTGCCTGCCAGTGCTGCGACGCCTGAAGAAACAGCGACCATGTAGGTAATGCGAAAGAAAGGAAGTCTCATGGCTGCACCCTCCCTATCAAGCCCGGCGCGGCCTTTCGGAAAGATTCCGAAAGTGTGCTGCCGGTGTTGCACGAAGAAATCAGTTTTTCAAGAACCAGATCTATTGTAACCCTGCCCGACACCGGCGCATATCCTCCTTTCGGGTGAGTTGACGAAGCCCGGATTTCTAATGTCGGAAATTCGTCGGTTTGTCTGAAAATCAGGCAAGCATGAGAGGTTCGGGCCCTGCGGCGTCTTGTGATTTCTCTACCTGAGCCCGGATCGTGTCCGGGTTCGGAACGGCCGGACTTTTCCGTTTCTCCGCACTTTGGATTTTCGAGGGTCCCCTCAGCTTGCGGAATGCGCATACGGTTCCCGAATCCTTGCCAAACCCGTTATGATGGTCTTTCCTTCAACCGGAATATCCGCCATGACAGAACGCCCTCCCTACAATGCCGCCGTCATCTGGACAGAACTTCGCATGCGTCTGTCCTCCGATGACGTTCTTCGTCTTCAAACGTGTCTCGAATGCGCGCTGACGAGTCTGCGCCGGGCGGTGGATCATGACGACATCGAGCGCCGGATGCGCTCCCTCTTCCCGGATCCCGAGGCATATTTCGGCATGCTCCACGGCGTCGAGCCGATTCATGCGGTTTACGATGCGGCGGCGGAACGTGCCGGCAGCGATGACGAACGCCTCGGACAGCTCTGGGACTGGAGCGGCTTGTCCGAAGAGGAGATTTCCGCCCGGCTTGATGTCTTTGAACAGAGCGTCACGCAGGCGCTCATCGATCTGATTCAGGTTGACGGCGGCGTGACGGCCGCATCCGTCATCAATCTCGGCTACGCGCATCTGGCCCTCGGCGACCTTCCCCCGGAAGTCGCCCTTCGTGCTTATTCAGAGGGATCCGACGCGGAAAGCGCAGCTGGTTTTGCGAGACTCTGCGCCTACTGCCTGGTTTCCGTCGGCCAGAACATTATTGAATCCGGTGCGCTCGCCCAAGTCTGAGCCGGAATCGTGTCCTGACTTCCGAGATGCGCCGTGCACGGGCGGTCACAGAAAAGCCGGGCTCGGGTGCCCGGCTTTTGAACGGCTGCTGAAGATCAGCAATTATTCGTCTTCCCAAAGATCCTCGTCGTCCTCGATCTGAACGCTGTTGAGGAAGGCGGCCGCATCGTCGATGAGACGCCGGCCCGCTTCCTTTTCCGCTTCGGAGACCTTCAGTTCGTTGACGCGGGCCTTCAGGTCGGCCAGCACGGCTTCGCTGCCTTCATAGTCGAGCGCGATGACGACGAGGGAGTTCACGAGGTTTTCAATGACGATCTGGAGGTCCATGCGGATTTCATCGTCTTCCTCGCCGTAGATGATGTTCGTCGTCCGATCGATCAGTTCATCCGTTTCCTCCCGCGACAAATCGTTTCGGCGGCAGGCCTCGGCTTCATCGGCCATTTCTTCAGCCGCTTCCTGACACTCGCTGATCTGACTGTCGGGGTCCTTGCCGGCGCCCGGCAGTTCGGCAAGCGCCGACGCCAGTGCGGTGATGCCGTTGTGCAGATAGGCGTAGAAGGGACGGACCGCATCCGGCAGCGTTTCAAACTGGCTGAGAATCTCGTCAGCCGTGACGAGATAGTCCTCTTCGTCGGCGAAAAAATCGATCTGATCGTCGAGTTCGGTGATGTCGGCAGTCATGGAAATTCCTTTGGTCAATAAACGCATTCCGGGCGGATGCTCGGATGACATCATAGCCCGAATGCTAGTCAGAAGCCCTGTTTCAGGCCAGGCTCGAACAAGCGGCCGAACTTTGTCAGACAGACAGTTTTTCGTCCGGAATGTGCTCGAGGAAGCGGGTCAGCTCGCCGAGCGTCTTGATCCCGAGTCTGCGGTAGCCGCTCACGCGGTGCGCTTCGATGGTTCGTTCGCTCAGACCGAGACGGGCCGCCACCTGGCAGTTCATCAGTCCCCGGGATACGAGAATCAGCACCTGGCGTTCACGGTTGGTCAGCGATTCAAAAAGTGTCATGTAGGCGGCTGCCGGATCCGACAGCCAGTTTGAAAACAGCCTGCGTCCCGGCATAGAGGTCCTCTGTACCCTTGAATCCGAAATTATTGCCGGAGGAACCGCCGCTGCTGAGCACTGTCGAAACATTGCCCGAATCGTTGTTGACGGCAATGTAGGCATCGGCAGAACCGTAAACGCTGACGTCGGCGGCACAGACGCTGAATGCGGAAGCAAACGCGGCAGCGAAGGCGAGCATCTTCACTTTCATAATATTTTTCGAGGGTGTAATTAATTTTGTGTCTAGCGGGTACAATGACGGCCCTTTGCGGCCATACTCGAGTGACACATATGACCACGAAAAAGCAGCGCACGACGCGCAGACCCAAGACTCCCGAAACACCGGCCGAAGCCGGCCTTAC
>JAGBFJ010000027.1 GCA_017936545.1 Sutterella sp. | reverse complement strand
CAGCTCATGAGTTTTGCCGCCCTCTTCGATTCTCCCGACAGCCTTCGCTGGGTCCTCGATGCCGGCCCCGACGCGTCGGACGCGCGGACGCATCGCCGGGGAGGACGACGAGTCCGCCGCTGACGTTTTCTCAGCCTTTGAGTCCAAGATCGGCTTCGCTGAGAAAGACCTGCTTTCGGTGGAATTTCAGATGATTTTCGGTTCGGGCGGTGAGTTTCGTCAGACGCAGATCGTCCGTGATCCCCAATGTTTCCGGATTTCGGAATGCTTTCGAGAGAAGCAGTTTTCCCTTGTTCTCGGTATCAAAGGTAATCAGGCCGGAATCGAACGCGCGGTCAAGATTCGGTGTGAGCAGGAGACCGTTCTCCGGGTCCAGCCTTTCGGTATTGTTTGCAACGCACCACGGCTTGATGTGCTAGGCGAGAAGCATCTGCGGATCGTCATAGCCCGTCACCGAGCATCGTCCCTTCCAGAGTCGAATCAGTTCCGCACGATAACGTCCCTGACCGACGCGCGCGGAAATGACGGCCGTGCGTACCGTGGCCGGTAGCGCCGGGTTCCGAAGCACTTCCTCGACCGTATCGGCCGTGAGCCGCTCCCTGAGGTAGCTGCGGTACTGGCCGAGAGCCGACTGATACATCCGGTGGCCCTGATCGTTGAGCTGAACGTAGACCGGGTCCTCCTTCAGAAGGGCGATCAGTCCGTCGACTTCTTCCGGAAGTTCCAGTTCATAGATGGGCCGCTCGGCGCCGACCCGGCAGGCAAGCTCGGAGAGTGTTCCGTAGATCGCGCCCGCATAGTGTTTGACCATCCAGCCTGCGCATGCCCCATCCGCGAGGGTGGGGTCAAGCAGGCACGCCTCGCAGAGGCGTATTGAAATTCGAAAATATTTTTGGAAATTCCATATCCATGAAGGACATCACTTCCTATAAGGTCAAAATTATCGAAACTGTCGGTTGGTTCAACTCGACAGTTGAGATGTATGTCCGCGGAGTGGATTTCTATATTGAACTGATCTTGAATCACTGGGAAACTGTGTTCTCCAAGTGTCCATCGGATAAGGCGGCCAAATCGGCTGCTGAAATTCTGACGATCACGTCCAAGAAGCGGCCGATTGTCCCGTTTGATTTCAACGTTCAGTTCAATCGTTTTCCCTGCTACCTTCGCAGAGCCGCAATTGCCGCGGCCTTCGGTGCCGTCTCTTCCTACCAAACAAGACTTGAGCGTTGGACAAAGTCTCCAAAAGGGCGTAAACCCGGCCTACCGAAGGCTGGCCGGTCATTTCCCGCCCTTTACCAAGGGAACATGTTCAAGGCTGTTGAAGGGAAGAAGTATCTCGCTGAAGTAAAAGTCTTCGACGGCAAGAACTGGAAGTGGATTACGGTCCGCCTTCGCAAGAGCGACGTCGACTACATCGAGCGTCACTGTGCGGATAGCATCAAAGGCTCTCCGACGCTTCGCTGGCGCGGGAAGAACTGGTATTTGGATTTTCCGTTCGAGCAGGAACTCACCTTGGATAAAGTGAGCATCCTGACTCAGATTGTTCTCAGCGTAGATCTCGGCCTCAACAATCAGGCGGTATGCGTGGCAATGAAACCGGACGGCACTGTCGTCGGAAGAAAGTTTTTCAAACTTCCGGCTGAAAAAGCCCGTCTGGAGGAAGCGCTCTCGCACATCCGCTGCGCTCAGATGCACGGCGCAGTGCAAATGCCCCGGCTCTGGGCAATAGCCAAGGGTATCAACGATGACATTGCCGTGAAGACGGCACACTTCATCATCGACTGCGCTGATTACTACAAGGCTGACGTCATCGTCATGGAGTATCTCGACCTGAAAGGCCGCAAGAAGGGCTCCAAGCGACAGCGTCTGCATCACTGGCGTGCGCAGTATGTTCAGCAGATGGTCGAGCAGAAGGCGCACCGCAAGAATATGCGGATCAGCCGGATCTGCGCGTGGAACACCTCGAAGCTGGCCTTCGACGGATCAGGCGAGGTCACCAGAGACGCCGGCAACTATTCGATGTGCACCTTCAAGAGCGGCAAGCGTTACAACTGCGACCTTTCGGCCGCGTACAACATTGCCGCCCGGTACTTCATCCGCGAAATCTTAAAGTCCTTGCCCGCGAGGGAGAGGCAGCGCATTGAGGCTAAAGTTCCTGAATGCGCGAAGAGAATCACCTGCACCTGCAGTAGCTTAATTAAGCTTTGTGCGGAGCTGGGTTCCTTGTGAGCCGCAGTTTCTGAGCTTGGCTCGTACACTACTCAGGCAGTCCCCCGAGTCCCTAGGGGGAAGCTCCGTCTGAAGCGACTTATCGCGGAGGGCGGAGAGGATTCACGGTGGAAGACCGGAGGGATTTGCTGAAAAGCCAGGTTTTGAAATTCATGCGGTGCCTCCGAATTGCAGCATAGCAGCCCGGCGGCATGCCGGTGAAGCTTCCCTGTCCGGCAGGCGCTTGTTCGTTGTGCCGTTTTCTTCCGGCTGAGCTACAGTATTCCTCAGGCACTGTCTGACTCTCAGTCGGTCGGACGGACTGCCTGAAGTCAGGAGGAAACGATGATGTCCTATCAGTTCGACAAGCATTACATCAACGGTGAATGGGTGCCGTCCGAGGGAGGCGGCTTTATCAGCGTGGAGAATCCGGCGAAGCTCGAGCGCTTTGCCGAAGTGCCCGACGGCACGCCGGCCGATGCCGTGCTGGCCATCGAAGCCGCAGCGGCGGCGCAGCCCGCCTGGAGCGCCGTCCCGATGGAAAAGCGCATTTCTCTGATGGAACGGATGCTGGCATTGTTCCGCGAAGGGCGAAGCGAAATCATCGATCTTGAAGTGAAGGAACTCGGTTCGCCCGTGACCTTCACGGCATCCGCTCAGTGCGACTATCAGTTCGCCCGCGTGCAGTCCTACATCGACATTGCCCGTACGCTTCCCCTTGAAGAAGCGTACGCACAGTCGACGGTCATCCGGGAGCCCGTCGGCGTGGTGGTCTGCCTGACGCCCTGGAACTATCCGCTCGGGCAGATCGTTCAGAAGGTGGTGCCGGCGATTCTGACCGGAAACACCGTGGTCCTGAAGCCGAGTCAGCATACCCCGCTGACGGCGTTTATTCTGGCCGATGCCTTTGATCGAGCAGGATTCCCGAAGGGGGTCTTTAATCTGATTTCAGGAAGAGGTTCGGCATTGGGCGGCACGCTGGCCTCTCATCCGTTGGTGGACATGGTGTCCTTTACCGGTTCGACCAAGGTCGGCGTGAGCCTGGCGCGAGAAGCGCTGCTCGGCGTCAAGCGCATCAGCCTTGAGCTGGGCGGCAAGTCCCCCTTCATCTGGCTCAAGTCCGACGACTATCGCCCTGCTCTTTCCCGTCTGGTCGGTTCGATTTTCTACAACTCGGGACAGACCTGCACGGCCCTGTCCCGTCTGCTTGTACCGGAGGAGGATCTGCCGGAAATCGAAAAGCTGCTGGCGGAAACCGCTGTCAAGCTTCGCACGGGCGATCCGGCTGATCCGGAGACTGATCTCGGTCCGGTGTCTTCGCTTGCGCAGTTTAAAAAGGTGTCGGAATACATCCGCCTCGGTCTTGAAGAAGGCGCGCGTCTGATTGCGGGCGGCGAACCCGTGTCGTGCAAGCACGGCTACTACATCAGACCGGTCATCTTTTCGGGCGTCAGAAACGACATGCGCATTGCTCAGGAGGAAATCTTCGGACCAGTCCTCGCCGTCATTCCCTACCGTACGACAGATGAAGCAGTCGCGATCGCCAACGACACGGTCTACGGCCTCAACGCGGCGGTGTTCGGACCGAAGGCGGAGGCGATGGACGTTGCCCGCCGCATCAAGGCCGGCAACGTCTACGTGAACGACGCGCCCCGCGACATCACGGCGCCCTTCGGCGGTTATCGTCAGAGCGGCATCGGCCGCGAGGGCGGCGCCGCCGGGCTGCTGGAATTCACGCAGCAGAAGGCCGTCTTCGACCGCAGCACGTTCTGAATGTGAGTCGCAGCCTGAATGAAAAAGCCCCGAAAGGGGCTTTTTTCATTTTTAAAGCAGGTTGAGCGCCGGATGGACGCTGACTGAGGGAGGCGCATAGGCACAAACGCGCAGGTATTGCGTGCGGCATCAGATGATAGGCGGAAATGCCGGCAGATTCGGCGGCGGAAAGCGTAAGTTTCCTTCCTGTACATCCCGCGGGAGGTAGACGGCCGGAAAGGCCGGGGCCGAGAATGCCGCTTTTCGCCGGGGTCGGAAAACCCGGCATCTCCGGATGGAAAAGCAAATGGATAACAGTTTCGCCAAAGTCCTGTCCTTCGCGGCCTTCATCGTGCTCGGCTGGATCCTTCGCCGCGTTGGCATTCTGAAACCCGAGGCGTTCAGCGCGATCAGCGGTCTGGTGCTCAATGTGACGATTCCCGCGGTGATCATCACCAATCTCAACGGCGTTCGAATCGAGGGGGTCATGCTCGGCGTAGCCGCGTTAGGTCTTCTGTCGAACGTCGTTCTGCTGGCATGGGCGCTCTTTCTGACGCGAGGCATTGAGGACAGGGACCGCAGGGACTTCATGCGGCTCAATCTCGGCGGATATTCCGTAGGACCTTTCGCTCTGCCCTACGTTCAGGCTTTCTACCCGACGACGGGACTGATCACGACCTGCATGTTCGATGTCGGCAATGTCCTGATGTCGGGCGGCGGCACCTATGCCGTCATTGCAGGCACGCGCGTCCGCATGCCCTTTTTTAAAACGATCGCCGCCATCATCGGGAAACTTCTGCGCTCGGGACCTCTGGTCACTTTCGCCTTTGTCGGCATTCTCTCCGCTTGCTCCCTCAGACTGCCGGACGCCGTCATTACCTGTACCTCGGTCGCAGCTCAGGCCAATACGTTTCTCTGCATGATCATGATCGGCGAGTCGATCAACCTGTCGATGAACGCCGTGAAGTTCGGCATCATCGTGCGTATGCTGATTCAGCGCTGGTCTGTGTGCATTTTGATTGCGATCGGGTTCTATTTTCTGCTCCCCTTCGAAGAGGAAGTACGCCGCGCGCTGACGCTGACGGCGCTTTCGCCGATTCCCGCCATGAGTCTGATCTTCACGGCAAAGCTGGGAGGCGACATCTCGATGGCGGCCAACCTGAGTTCGCTCAGCGTCGGCTGTTCGATCATCGGCATGTCGGCGGCCCTGATGCTTTTCGGCGTAATCTGAGAGAATGTGCGGACACCCGCAACCCGGAAGTTAATGGAGATTTCGTTATGTCTTTTGAAACGGCCAAGGCGAGCCTCACCGCTCAGGGCTTCGGCGATCGGATCCGCGTCCTCGAACAGTCGAGCGCAACGGTGGCGCTTGCTGCCGAAGCGCTCGGATGCCGTTCCGAGGAAATCGCCAAATCGCTGTCGTTTCTTCAGGGCGATAAACCCGTCATCATTGTCGCCTGCGGCACGGCCCGCATCGACAACCGCAAGTACAAGGACCGCTTCCACATGAAGGCGAAGATGATTCCGTCGGATCAGGTTGAAGCGCTGACGGGCCACGCACCCGGCGGTGTGACGCCTTTCGGCGCCAAGCCCGGCGTCGAGATCTGGCTTGACGAATCGCTTCGGCGTTTTGAGACGATTTATCCCGCCTGCGGCAGCGGAAATACCGCAGTCCGTCTTTCGATTCCCGAGCTGGAAGCCGCATCGCACGCATCCGGATGGGTCGACGTCTGCAAGCTGCCGGAACCGGAATCCGCAGTCTGAAGCCGGTCTGACAGGATGATGCAAAAACGGTCCGCACTCGATAAAGTGTCGGACCGTTTGTATTTGCGTTCGTCTGCCCGGATTATTCGCCCGTCAGCGTGATGACCGGAATTTCATTCCAGGAACTGATCCGAACGGGCAGCCCCGGCCAGAGAGCGGCGCCGCGGGTGACGCAGAGGGTCATGTTTCCGAGTTTGTAGAGACCCTGCAAGAAGCCGCCGTTCATCGAAGCGATGAGACCGGAGAAGAGTCCCATCTGGCCGCCGTGCGTGTGGCCGGAAAACTGAAGGTCGATGCCGTAGCGGGGATCGCTATGTTTGAGCGCATCGCCAGGGCGATGGGCCATCAGGATGCGCAGATCGTCGGCTGAGGCGCCGGAAAGCGCCTTGCCGAGATCGGGCTCTTCAAGGCCGCGCCGGGCGGCGGCCGGATCAGTGATGCCGGCGACGGTGACTTTGCGGCCCTTGACGTCAAGCGTGACCGCACTGTTCGTGAGGAGACGGATGCCCAGAGAGCCGATCAGTTCAGCACGGCCCGACGGATCGGAAATGTATTCATGATTGCCCGTCACGGCGAAGACGCCGTAAGTCGACTTAATGCCGGCGAGCGGTTCCAGATCAAAGCGGCGGCGTTCGGCATCGCCGTCGGCGAAGTCGCCCGTCAGAAGGACGAGGTCGGGCTTGGCTTCATTGACGAGCCGGACCACGGTTTCGGTGCGTTCGCGCGGGAAGAGCGGCGAGGCATGCAGATCGGAGACCTGAACGATGCGAAGACCCTTCAGTTCCGCCGGCAGACGCTTCACGCTGACGGTCATCTCTTCAGGATAGGGCTCGGACAATGCGTTCCAGGTGCCGATGACGGAGAAGACCAGAGCGAGCACCATGACGATGCAGGCGGCAAAAAGGCTGAAGAGATCGCGTCCGGCGGCGGGAAGGCCCTTTGCCCGGCGGATCAGTGCTCGAATGCCGATGACGATGT
>JAGBFJ010000001.1 GCA_017936545.1 Sutterella sp. | reverse complement strand
GCGAGGCTGAAACAGATTGCGGCTCAGCTTGGATTGTCCGATGCTTTTGTAATGGAAAAGATACTTTCCAGAATGGGACTGTGAGAGGACTTTCCGGGGCTGTTATAGCAGATTAGATCGGCTTAGCTCCGGGAGTTTGGGTTAAAGTCCAGACTGGTGTCGGTTCGAGCATTCGGCGGATTCAAAATAAGCATGACCGGCTCGGACCTGTGGACATTTGACAGGATGCACGGAGAACCGTTCTCATCCGGTCTGATTTTTATCACAAAATCAAACTGCATTTGTCTGGATCCGCGCTGGGGAGCATTTTGCGATCCCGAACTTATGAACATGCCGTTCGACAGAGAAGTTGATCTGGGTATTGACGGAGAATTCCTCACCGGGATAAACGGCCTTGTCGGGAATTCCCCGCTGTTTCGACTTCGGTTCTATCACAATGATCAGGTTTTGGTCATTGACGACTGGAAGCAAACCGTTCATCGCGAAACAGACACCAGCGGGCTGACGGACGCATGCGAGATTTTTCTTCCGAACAATTACGGCATTTGACCATTGCACCCTGCATGACTGAACAAACATCTTCACAATCCAAGCTTCACGCCGCCCGCTCGCTGCTTTTCGGAACCGCCGTCGGCGATGCACTCGGCGTTCCTTTTGAATTCATGGAGAGAGGATCCTTCGCGGTCGATGGCATGACCGGCTGGGGCATAGCTAGTCGAAAGAATTCTTACAAAATCTGTCACTAGCATTCAGCCGGATCGGCTACAGTGGAAAGGAGGGTTGTCTATGAGCCTTCATTCCATAGGATTCATCGCTAAGTTTTACGGGGTTTCGCCGAGTACCATTCGACGTTGGGAATCGCTCGGCATTATCCCGAAGTCCGTCCGCACTTTCGGCGGTCATCGCAGATTCGTTCTGCCGGAAACGGCAGAAGCTGACTCCCCGAAGCGTCTGCATGTCGGCTATGCAAGAGTCTCATCGCATGATCAGAAGGAGGACCTTGTTCGTCAGGCCGGAAGGCTCGCCGAGCAGGGATGCGATGAAGTCATCACCGACATCGGCTCGGGTCTCAACTGCGCCAAACCGGGTCTGAAACAGCTGCTCAAGCTTCTTCTTGAGCGGAAAATCAAACGGCTCACGGTCATGCACGAAGACCGGCTGCTTCGATTCGGCGTAGGTTTGGTCAGATACATATGCCGTCATACGGGAACGGAGTTCCATGTCGTTCATGCATCTGAGCCGGTCTCGTTCGAGACGGAGCTCGCCAAGGACGTCGTCACGCTGATGACCGTATTCTGTGCGAGGCTGTACGCCCGCCCGGGCAAGAAGGAAGAAGGCCGCTTAAAAATATTTTCTGCAGTCGCACGGCGCATGAGTCAGGTTGCTAAATTCATTTTGCAATCAGAACCACACCCCGCAGGGAGAGCAGCATGCGTCTCAACGATTTCGCCGTCCGCTCGGCACTCAACTACGTTCCCGAGGAACGGATCAATCAGTTCGAAACCTCAGAAGCGATTGCCCACCACAACGTCATCCGCCATGTCAATGAGGCTTCGCTCACGGCGGAGACCCGCCGACAGCTCAACGATCTGATCGATTCCTTCGGGCAGGAAGTTGACAATATGCTGGCGATTTTCGAGAAAAAGAGCTTCCGCCGCTATTGCACCTCCAACGGCAGGGACGTCTCGCCTCGAAAGCTGAGAAATCGGCTGGTCCGGGAGCGCAATGATGCCATGAAAGCGGATCCTGTCAGCAAAGACGCACCTCTCGAAAGCAGGCCGCTTCAGAACAAGCATTGGAAATGCGTAGTACTCCACGCCGCAGAGATTGCGCTCGGCTATTGGACCTCGGCACAGGCCCGCACGCTCATCAAACTCAGGGAGATGCCTTTCTTCAGCACGCTTAACAATGCGGAAAAGCATTATGTGCACTATCTGCTCTGCAGACCGCACAACGACTTCTTCGACCTGCTCGAACATAAGATCCCTGCGGCAACGAGCAGCAAGTTCAAAAAAGTGCGCAATATTGCGCGGCTTTGCTCGAAGATCCGGACCGAGGTCGTTGCTCAGGCAGGTTCGTTCCCCAGACTGCACGGGCGCACTTACTGCCTCTTCGACTCCCGAGACCTTTTTTCCTTCAGGTCCGGCAGCGAAGACGTGCAGCGGGTTGAACTGATCGGGAAAATTGCCGGAAAGCGCATCACGGTCGATCTGCTCGGCAAAGGCGCGATGGACCGAACCGTCCGTCTGGTTCGCAGGGACGGCGTCATGACGCTGCATACGGCTCCGAAGATTCATCATCTTCCGCTGAAGGGACTGCCTCCGAAGAAGGCAGGCGTATTCTTCTGCCATTCTTTCGACATGGGAAGGACAGAGTGCTTTGTCAGCGACAGCGGCCGTTCCTACGGCGACAAGCTGGGCGAATGGCTCAATGCGTACGGGGACTGGCTCACGGTGGCACTTAAGGCCAGGAATCCCTATACGGCAAAGATGAACTGCGCTGACTCCTACGAAAAAAGGGTCAGCATCGCTGAAAACAATCTCGGAAAAGAGCAGTGGAATGCTCAAACCGCGCATTTCCGGGCGGAGATTGAAAAGGTCATCAATCAGGCGATCAACGAAATGATCGCAAACGAACCCGCTCAGGTGTATATCCTGGAGGCATTTTCAAACAGCTGGGACCTGAGCCGGTTTCCGCCGAAAGTCCGGAGAATGCTGAGCGGATGGGTTCGCGGGCTGATAGCAGACCGCATCGAATACAAGACTTCCGTCTACGGGATCAAGCTTGTCTACGTGACTGCCTCCTACAGTTCGCAGCGCTGTCCCGATTGCTCCTATACCGATCCGAAAAACCGCAGCGGTGACAGTTTTCACTGCCGCGCCTGCGGCTGTACCGACCATGCGGATCACGTAGGCGCTCTCAATTTGCTTCTGGCTGCTCACGATCCGTCGTTCGAAGCATTCATGTCGAAAGATATGGTCAGAGAGTTCTACCGTGCCGAGTATGAAGAAGGCTGCAGAATCAGCGGTACGGAGGCCCTGCCGGTACCCCAGCGTACCGCGAGAAAGCCGAAAAAGAGCGGAAGAAAAACGCGAAGGAATCCCCCGGCAGCGCCTGTCCGAAGGAATGCCGAAATTGTGCAGAATAAAGGGAACAATCCCGTAAAAAGCAATATCAATAACAACTTGTGATATAATGTGAATTGTCACCGAAGACTGGTTTTGGCCAACGAGCTGATCTACTCTCATAAGGTTGGGAAGCTGTCCCGGAAGTCGGTGCGCAAGGCGGGTCGAAGTGCAGCCTGAAAGGTGAAGTCACAATGGCGGATCCCCGAGGTGGAACTGTAAGGGTTAAGCCCTGAACTCAATCCTCAAGGTCAAACTTTGGACGTCTTAACAAAGGTGTCGATAACCGGGGCGCCGCAGTCGGAGATCTCCGTGGTTTAGAAACGGGGAGGTCTGTAAAGCCTTTCTGTACCGTTGCCACTCAGACCTGCTTCCATGCAGGAGCAGATATGCTGAATTCTCTGTTCATGAAAACTTTTGCGACAAGTTTAGGAGATTCAGATTAACGGACTCATCATCAGCCGCCGGGCACCTGGTCGGACGATACCTCTCTCACGCTAGCGCTGGCGGATGCTTTGGACAACAGCCGCTGCGACATCCGGCGCGCAACCCACAACTTCATTGCCTGGCGCACGGAGGGCGCATGGACCGCAGACGGCACGGTGTTCGATATCGGCATCGCAACCGATGCTGCAATCAGCCGACTCATAGACGGACGGGATCCGTCAGCCGCCGGCGGCCGCGACATCCGCGACAACGGGAACGGCAGTCTGATGCGCATCGCTCCGCTCGTTTTCTGCGCGGAGAAGCTCGATGCGCATGAGCGATTCGAGCTCGTCCGAACAGTCTCGTCCATGACGCGCGGCCATCCCTGGTCCGCCGCAGCCTGCTTCCTCTTCGTCGAATTTCTGAGGCTTCTCCGCGAAGGACGAGAACCGAATGAGGCCTATGACGAACTGCGTTCACTGCCGTTTCTTCAGGTGCTCATCGAGCCGGAAACACTGTCGAAGTTCGACCGGATTCTGAAGAACGACATTCGCCGTGCATCCGAAGACGGCATTCGCAGCGGCGGATTCGTCATCGATACGCTGGAAGCCGCACTCTTCTGCCTTCTCGGCGCCACTGGCTATGAAGACGCCGTTCTTCATGCCGTCCGGCTCGGCGGCGACACCGACACAACGGCGGCCGTCACCGGAGCCGCAGCCGGACTAGCCTTCGGCATCGAAGCGATTCCGCAGGCCTGGCTGCAAACGCTTCGCGGCCGAGATCTGATCGAAAGAACCGCCCTGCGGCTCGGCGGACGGGCGCAAGCTGCCTGATCAGGAAGAGACTTTTGCCTTCCCGCTGTTCACCGCCCGCCAGACACGGCGGCAGAGCCCGACAATGCCGAGCGACGCAGTCACGGCGGTAAATCCTGCAGACAGGAAGAAAAAGAGGGGCGCCAGTACGGCGGAAATCCGTTTCACCGTTCGTATCATGGTCCTGGTGCCGGCCTTGGAAAGTCTCGCCAGATCGGGAAGAAGCCGCTCCGCCCGCACCATCGTCAGACGGCTCACGGCGCGTTCTCCGTATACCGCCGCCCGGCTGACGGCTCTGGCGCCTGCTTTTTCCGTCGCCTTCACTACATCAGGGCCGCCCCAGCGGAGCATCCTGCCTGCATTTTTGCCGAATCCCCTGGCAATATCCGCTGTTCTTCGCAGATCGGAGACCTTCGCCGCACGGGCCAGAAGCGCGAAAGCGCCGTCCGGGCCGGACGTTCTGCCGAAGTCGGCCACCGTGCCGAGTCCCTCGGCCAGCGTGCGAAGACCGTCCGTCGATTTGGACAGTCTGATGATGTCCTTTTCCAGAGCCAGGCTCAGGCGGCCTGTGCGCTTGGCGGTCTTCAGCACGGATGCGCCCGCCTTCACGGACACAGCGGCGGGCGAACCCGCGGCATACCAACCTGCCGCCGTCATCGCAAGTCCCGCAGCTGCCAGCGCCGTAATGAGGGGGTCAGGTTCTCTTCCTTCAGCCAGCGCGGCGCCGGCCCTGAGCAGATCCCGAACGTCGCCGACGACCATCAGATCGCTCGCCACGCCGGCGGCCTGTCCGTAGAGTTCCTCGCTTTCACCCGTCAGAAAACCCTTGGCAAATTCTCGGGCCTGATAGACCGCCTTCGCTCTTTCCTCTCCCGCCGCTTCGTCGAACGGCTTCAGCGCTTCGGCTGCCGAGGCGGTCCCGGGAAGCGCCCGATAAAAGGCGACATATTCCTGAACATCGCGCCAGCGGCCTTCGTTGTAGAGTGCCGCAGCCTTTTCCGCCGGATTTTCCATCGTGAGATCGGACAAATAGTCGAAGCGTCCGGCCAGCCCTTCTCCGAGCACGGAGACCAGACCGAAAAGCGTCAGCGAAAGAACCGTGAGCTTGGCAGAGCGAAGAATCATGGCGCGAATTCACCGATGAAGAAAAAGAAACCGGACCTCTGCGTCAAACGATAACCCGAAATCCGCAGCCCTGCCTGCACCGACTCGCTCAGAAACATTCCGACACCATCCGCCGCAGTCGGTTCACCGTCCTCGGTTGTCCGATTGATACATCTTCGGCGTCCCGGCGAGTGAATCTCATACCGAACAGGACGCGAAGTCCGCCCCGCCTGTGCCTCGTCAAATTACGCGCGTAAAGCCTTTCGCGACAATGCCCGCGTGACACATCGGGCCCCTGCGGTCCGCTGACTATTATTAAAGGAGAGAACATGAAGAAACTGTCCCTCACCGCACTTGCCGCCGCCATGGCGCTCGCAGGTTCCGCCTTCGCCGCCGACGTTCAGATCTACGGTCTCATCGATACCGGCCTGAGCTATCAGCACATTGATCAGGACAAGGGCGGAAACGACAGCGTGAACAAATTCCAGCTTCGCGGCAGCCAGCTCGCGCCCAACCGCTTCGGCTTCCGCGGCACGGAAGATCTCGGAAACGGTCTCAAGGTCGGCTTCCTTCTTGAAGGCCAGTTCGGGAGCGACGACGGTTCGCTGACTTCCGGACGTCTGTTCCATCGCGCCGCCGAACTGTCGCTCATTTCGGCCGACTACGGCACGCTCACCATGGGCCGCATGGGCGCCCTTCGCAGCGGCTTCGGCTCCACCGGCATCTGGGGCGCCAAGACCGGCCCCTTCAGCAACAGCGCCGGCGAATACATCGTCGGCCACAAGTACATCATGCCGGGCGGCTTCAAGGCCGTCGACAATGCCGTCACCTACAAGACGCCGGTCATGAGCGGTCTGCAGCTTCATGCCCAGTATTCCGGCAAGCTCGACAATACCAAACAGACGACCGAACGAGAATTCAATCATGAATCCGATCGTCTCTGGGCACTCGGCGCCACCTACAGCAGCGGTCCGCTCAACGTCGTCGCCGTTCTCGATTCCGTGATGTATTCCCAGAAGACCTCGCAGCCGAAGGACTCGCTCTCCTTCTCGCTCGAAGCCGACTGGAAGTTCAACTTCGCCAAGGTCTATGCCTCCGGCATGGCTTTCCGTGACGTCAAGGGCTCGGAATTTCAAGGTCATGGCGTAAAAGCGCTAGACAGTCTTAATTCAGGCATTGCTTACGACGGTTATTCCCTTGAACTCGGAGCCGACATTCCGCTGATGGGCGGAACGGCCAAGGTGAATGCCGGCTGGATGTCAGCCGACAACGCCGATACAAATGCGGATGAAACGACGCGCCTCGCCTTTGCCGCAGGCTACGTCTATCCGCTGTCCAAGCGCACGCAGCTCTATTCCGCCGCCGGCTGGATCCGCGACAAGAGCAACATGAAGGGTTACGAAGGATCTCATCCTTCCGCAGCCGAAGCCATCTTCGGCCTGCTGCACCGCTTCTGATGTCTGACTAGCCCGGGCGCAGGAAGCCTTCCGCCTGCGCCCGGACCGGCTTCGCTCTGCCTTGCAGCGACGCGCCCGCCCGGTCTTCCGCCGGCCGGGCGCTGCTGTTTTGAAATCCGGACGTTCGTCAGCCTCAGCCGAACGTTTAATACCCCGGAAATCCGAGGTATCTCTGCTCTATCCATGCCGGTTCCACACCCCGCCTTCCTTCAGGCTCTGCGACAGGCTTTTTGCTGAACATCCGGATCCGATCGGCGCTTCCGTCAGACCCGGTATTTTCGAAAACGACAGAAAATCAAAGGCATGGTTAACCCTCAGGAGGCTGCGCCGCGCTTGCATTTTATTGCCTCTCGGTTACAATCGCAGGCTTTTGTTCATTCCCCTCTTCTTTAAGAAAGATATCGCCTCCCTGACAGCCATGACGACGATCCAGAAACCGAAGATGACCTGCACGCAGCTCACGATGGCCGTGATGCTCAATATGCTGGGAAGTTCTATCATCCTCATGCCGACCAAGCTCGCCGAGATCGGCACCATGTCCATTCTTTCGTGGTTTGTGACGATTACCGGCGCCACAACCATCGCCTATGTCTTCGCCAAGTGCGGAATGTTCAGCCGCCGCTCGGGCGGCATGGGCGGCTATGCGAGCTACGCCTTCGGCAAGTCGGGCAGTTTTCTTGCGAACTTCAGCTACGGCGTCTCGCTCATCATCGCCAATCTGACGATCGCCATTTCCATCGTCGGCTACGTCATGGTGCTCTTTGACTGGAACCTCACGCCGCTTGAAATGGGTCTTGCGAGCATGGCCGTCATCTGGCTCTGCTCGATCCCGAACATCAAGGGAGCCCGCTTCATCGGCTCGCTCTCGCACTTTGCGAGCTACGGCATCACGATCCCGATCTTCATTCTGACCGTCATCGGCTGGAACTGGTTCAGCGCCGACCGCTACATCGAAGCCTGGAATCCGCAGAATCTGACGCTTTTCGAAGGCATTTCCGCCGGCATTTCCATGACGCTCTGGGGCTTTCTCGGTCTTGAGACGGCCTGTGCCAACGCCGAAGCCGTCGAGAATCCCGAAAAAAGCGTGCCGCGCGCCATGGTGCTCGCCACGATCGGCGCCGGTGTCGTCTACGTCCTCGCCAACAACATTTCCTTCGGCATCGTCGACAATGCCGTCCTGTCCCGCTCGACCGCGCCTTTCGGTCTGGTCTTTGCGACCATGTTCTCTCCGGAGGTCGGCAAATTCATCATGGCGCTCATGGCGCTTGCCTGCGCCGGCTGTCTGACGAGCTGGCAGTTCACGATTGCCGAAGTCTTCCGCGTCTCCGCCCGCGAAGGCTACTTCCCGAAGATCTTCGCCAAGGTCACGAACCTCAACGTGCCTGCGGCCGGCATGGTGATTATTCTGGTCCTGCAGTCGCTCACCGCTCTGCTCACGGTCGACCCGAGACTCGAACAGCAGTTCTACATTCTGAAGGACCTTGCCGTGGTGACGAACCTCGTTCCCTACCTGCTCGCGTTTGCCGCGGTCAACGTCATCATGCACCGCGAACCGGTCGATCCGAAGACGGCGCGGCGAACAACGATCTTCGCGTCTTTTGCTTCCCTGTATTCGCTTTACGCGCTTTATGCCTGCGGCCCGGATGCCATGCTCTGGGGTGCGCTGGCCACGTTCGGCGGCATCTGGCTTTACGGCTACGCCGCCAAATCGCTCGAAAAGAAGGGCCTTCTTCAGGGCCGCGAGTAAACGCTTCATCTGAAGGAAACGAACGGTCTGCCGGCTTATTCCGGCAGACCGTTCTGCTTTACATAGCCTGAAGTAACTGTGGTATTGTTCATCGCGAAGGGTTTTTGGCAGTTTTTTTGGTGGAACGAAAAAACTTTACCGTAAAGCCCTTTTTTAACGCTTAACGCCCGCAGATCAACTGATCGCGGGCGTTTCGTTTTCTGCAGAAAGTGCAACTTTCAATATTCAGGTTAAAACCGAAGAGAAGATAGATTTTCTCGAGGACTTCTTCCGAGAGCTTGACCCCACCCTCACGGATGAAGCATGCGCTGGTTAGATGGTCAAGCCAATAAAGCTGCGACATTGTTGGGAACGCTGTAGTTCACCTCAGCATTTTCCACCGTGAACCGAGGAATCTGAACGACGGCTTCTCGTTCGGGGAGCGTTTCTGTCGGCGGCATAGTGACGACATGCGCAGCCGGGGCCTGATCGAGGTGAATGCGTAAGCTCACGGAACCGTCGCGGCTTAGAACTGAGCCCGGCAAATTGTCAGTATTGCTGTTGATGAATTCCCCGTGGAAGGTGCTT
>JAGBFJ010000026.1 GCA_017936545.1 Sutterella sp. | reverse complement strand
GTAAGAGCGTTCACGTTCTTGTTACCGACGCCGGGAGCGTCAGCAGCAATGGCGACGCTGGACGCTGCGAAGGCGGCCGAGCAAAACAGAACAGATGCCGCTGCTTTGAACGTAGTTGATTGCATAGTGGTTTTCTCCTAGTAATGCTGTTCTCCCCGTCCCCCAAGGCCGGGAAGCGCGCCTCGTCAGGTATCCCTCTGAGTACGGCTTTCACAGCATTGTTTTGGCTGGCTTTGCCTCCGTGCACACGGCACAGACGCAAAAGTACCTTTCCCCGAATCGGGAAACGGTACTGGGGTCGATGCAGTCCCTTGCGGAACTACGGGGACTATCTTGCACGAAGCGTCATCCTTAAGCCATTCTGAAAAACTCCTCATTTCACTCGAACTTGACATTCGTCAAAAGATTCCTGCCATCGCCTACCACCCTAATAGGTGTAATCAAAAAATATGATTTTTAATAAATTTTTGGTTGACATTCTTTCTTCCTGACTGTCCTCTGAATGGGTTAGGCTATCCATATGGAAGTACATCTTAAGGAGTAGGCGGCGGGTTCATGCTAAGGCTTTGCGCTCCGCTTTTTCGGTTTTCGAAATCGATCATTCTCGAAATCGAAAGGCATAGGTAATCCCCCTTGAATTGACTCATTTTCCTTAACGAACCTTAACCTATCGTTCGGTTTTGCTTAACCTTTTTCGGTCGGCATCTTATACCTTCCTTAAAGACCCCGCGTCTCATAGAATTCACTTATCAACTCTTGTTAGCGATAGACGTCATCGAATTCCTTTCCGGCATCTGCACATTTTTCCTTTATGTTCTGTGTATAAGACATTTATGTGCAGTGCACCGACAATTGTTCAGCTGAGATCCTTTGCGAATACCCACTGCAGAATCGTTTCTGGAAACCTATAAAAAAACGGGCAGTGCTCTGCTGGAAACACTGCCCGAAAGACTCAGGGCGGATCGGAGACCCGCCGGTCTGGAAAAAATGATTAACGCAAACTATTGAATGGCGTCCATGAATTCAAGATAACTTTCTTTCGTCAGCAAAGGCTTGAATTCGCCGCAGATCCTTTCCGCTTCCGCCGCACCGTCAGCAAGCAGATCGACAATCGTCATGGCAAGCGCCTGCGAGCTCTTGACGAAAGCCGCCTCCCGATTGGAGAGAACGTAGTCCGCCCCGTGAAGCACGCCCGAGATACATCCGACCCACGGATGCACCACGGGCATCAGGTGCGAGACGTCTCCCATGTCCGTCGAGCCGGCGCTGTGCTCGCCGTCGCTTACGTTCGCCTCCCCGAATCGGCAGGCTGCATTGGCGCGCAGAAGAGCCCGGAAGGATTCATCGGGATGCAGCGGCAGATAGGCGGGAAGACTCTGGATTTCGCAGGAAGCGCCGATCGCATCGGCACCGGCCTTCAGTGCCCGGTCGATGGCTGCATTGTATCGTGCAAGCGCGTCAATATTGGCGGCTCGCACGTAGCATTCCATCTTGACGTAGTCCGGAATCACGTTGATCAGATCGCCGCCCGAGCTGATGATCGGATGAAAGCGAACCACGTCCTGATCGCGGAAAGTTTCACGAATCGCATTGACGCCCATCACGCCCATCATGGCGGCATTGATCGCATTGCTGCCCCGGTCGGGCGCGCCGGCCGCGTGAGCCGCTTTGCCGCGGTATTCGATAAGTTTGCCGATGAAGCCGTTGCAGCTTGCACCGACCAAGAACTCCCCTTCCTGATTCTTCGTGGGCTCCACGTGCATCTGCATCGCCATGTCGACGTCGTCGAAGGCTCCCTCGGCGATCAGCTGCGGCTTTCCGCCGAGATAGCGGAGCTTTCCTTCTCTGCGCAGCTTGTTGCGGTAGTCGATTTCGACATACTCTTCGGGCCGGGACGGCAAAAGAACCACGTCGCCGTCAAGCTCCTGCATCACGTCCTTGAGCGCCACAGCAACGGCGAGCATATTGGCGATCTGAACGTTGTGTCCGCAGCAGTGAGCGGCGCCGGTCAGCGGATCGGCATGCTCGTGATTTCGGCAGATGATGGCGTCCAGTTCGCCCAGCATCGCTACGGTGCGGCGGCTGCTCCTGCCGGCGAACCGCCCCTTGACGCCGGTGATGGCCCAGCCGTCCGTATACGGGATGCCGAGCTTCTCAAAAGCGGCCTTGACCTTGGCGGACGTCTTTACTTCCTTGAAGCCGTGTTCGGGCTCAGCAAAATGCTGTCGGCAATCGCCTCAATCTCCGCACGATGCTCGACGACGGCCCGGCATACCCGGTCCTTCAGTTCCTGCTTGTTCATTTCACAGCCTTCTTAATATCTGTCTGTATATAAAGTTGCGGATCAGAAAATACCTTAAAGGTGCAGCATCAGCTCGGCGAGCGCCGACGCGCAGATGAAGCTGCCGCCGGCCACGGCGAGCGCCACGGGAACAATTCTCCAAGAAAGCTTCTTGAAGGCATCGAGGTCCTTGCCGAGGCACAGGCCGCCGTAGGCAAGAATCGGCGTCGTGATCGAAAGGAAGCTCACATGCTTGGTCTGCGCCACGATCCAGTCGCCGCCCGGGAATCCTGGCACCGACACGACCACGGCCACGATGGAAACCCAGAAGACAAGAGGAAGCTTGTTGAAGCCGGGCAGCATGCTGATGATGATGCCGATGATCGTGAGAACGACGAGGACCAGTGCGCCGATCGAACCGGCGGCGAGTTCGCCGTGATAGCCGACCATGTTCGCAATGACCGTATAGGCGGCCGTCACAAGAAGAATAAAGATGTAGTCCTTCAGTTTTTCAATATTGGCGAGAATGGCGTTCATGATGTTTCTCTGTTAATTCGTTTCAGCAGACTCCGTCCGGCTTCATGCCTTGCGGCGGCCGCCCGTCGCAAATTCGTAGATCTCGATCGTGACGGGAAGAGAAACAAAGAGCGCGAAGTAGATGCCGAGAATCGACGTCATCAGATTGGCTGCAGCAGCGTAGGCGCGGACCGTTTCAGCCCATTCGGGATGCGCGGCGACGATCGAAGCAGTGCCGGCGGCCATCATGCTGGCGGAACCGATGCCTGCGCCCATGGCGAGCGAATGCGGATGGAAGAAGCCGAGCTGCGCGATCACGCCGGCGAGCAGCGAGATCCAAAGCGCGCCGAAAACGGTGCCGCAGATGTACATGCCCATCACGCCGTAGCCTTCCGGACTGGAAAGACCGAACTTCTCACCGATGATGGCGACGTTGGCTTCACGGTCGATCGAATAGCAGGCGCCGATCGCTTCGCGCTTCATGCCGAGAAGGAGCGCAACGGGCGTGCCGAAGATCAGCGTGCCGAAGAAGTGGCCGAACTCCTGCATGATCAGCGCAAGCCCGGAGTTCATCAGCATCTGAAGATTGGGACCAATGTCCAGGCCGATCTTCGTAATGAGGATCAGCATGGCGATCGGCATGAATTTGGATGCGCGGTCCATTTCAGCTGCGTTGAGAATCTTGAGCCGCGGCCAGGAAATGATGCCGCCGATCACGAGTGCGTAGAGCAGAGGAAGCAGAGCGACGAGGCCGAACTTCTGAATGCTGATGAAGTCGGCGGCGACGACCACTAGAATGGCCAGCAGATGGAGTTTCCAGTTCTTGATGAGGTCCATGATGTACCTGCCTGTTTTAAGGATGCCGTCTTAGGATATATCGCCTGAATGTCGCCTTAAAGCATCGTTTTGCCTGCAAAGGCACGTGCGGATGTCGGAAAACGGCAATGAAGCCTGAGGGTTGAGGGTTGAGGGTTGAGGGGAAGGAGGGTTTGCTGCGCGGTCATCCGGACGGGGAGACTCGGACACCGCAGGGAATCGCTCCGCAGCGGATCAGCAGGCGCTACGGGAGGATGTAGACGAGGGATGTGGAGGAGGAGGAGAACGCACGGAAGCAAGCCTGACAGGCGTCGGCTCGGAAGTGGCGCGCTTCGGCCGGAAGGTTCTCGGCTCGGCCTTGCTGTTACCCTAAAAGAGTTTGCAGCCGCTCTGTCCGTCAGACATCCCCTCTCCGGCGGTCTTTTTCCGCATTCTTGTCCCGCGGTCAGCCTTTCTAAGGAAATCCGCCTAACGCGGATACCGAACAGTGCGAGCATCGAAAACGCCCGCGGATCAGAGGTTCCGCGGGCGTACAGCGTAAGAGCGGCGCTCCGCCCAAAGGCGTGCGCCGCTCTTTTCAGTCAAGGCTTTCCGAACAGGAATCAGGCAAGAGCACCCTTTTCACCTCGGCGGCCGACCATGGCCAGCGCCGCAAGAAGCGCCGTCTGAGGACCGAGCCAGATGCGGTCGGCGACGAAATATTCCTTCAGGCTGTGTTCAAGGCAGGTTTCGCCGCCCGTGCCGATGCAGACCGAGGGAATATTGAGCGACATCGGCTTGTTGGCGTCGGTCGAGCTCGGCTTGATCTTCTTCACCTCCAGATTCAGAGCATCCATGGCGCCGAGCACGGACTGAACCGCCGGGCAGTCGGCAGGACGCATACCGGCAGGACGATTGCCGATCTGGGTCTTGACGAGCTTGAGCTGATGCGCTTCGTCGGCAAGCGGCCAGTGAGCGTTTTCAAGACGAACCGCCTCTTCAAACGCGGCAAGCACTTTCGCTTCGAGCGCTTCGAGCGTCGGCAGGTCGACGCTGCGCATGTCGACGTCGACTTCGCAGCGCGCGGCAATGGTATTCACCGTTGTGCCGCCCTTGATGGTGCCGATCGTGTAGGTGGTCTTCGGGTTTTCCGGCAGGTCAAGGTCGGCGATCAGCGCGCCGGCGCGGCACATGGCATGAATGGCGGAAGGCACGCGGCCGTAGTCAAGATAGGAGTGACCGCCTTCGCCCTCGATCGAAAGACGCCAGCGGTGAGCGCCCGTCGCGCCGTTCTGCACCGTATAGACGTCGCACATGTCGAGGGCCATGAAGCCGTCGATGCGGCGGGAACCGTCAAAGAGCGCCTTCGCGCCGCGGATGTCGCCGTTGCCTTCTTCGCCCACCGTGCCGACGAAAAGAATGTCGCCTTCCGTCTCGACGCCGCCCTTTTCAAGCGCACGCAGAACCTGAAGCATGGAGCGAAGACCCGAGGCGTTGTCACCGATGCCCGGACCGTAGTAGCGGTTGCCTTCCTGACGGACCTTTAGATCAGTCCCCGCCGGGAAAACCGTGTCCAGATGCGCCGCAATGGCCAGCACCGGACCCGAACCCGTGCCCGGACGGCGGCCGACGACATTGCCGCTCGGATCGATCACCACGTCTGTGAGCCCATAGGCCTTCATCAGACGGGCGATTTCCTCGGCACGAACAGCCTCGGCAAAGGTCGGGGATTCGATTTCGGAAATATGAATCTGCTCCTTCATGGCGAATTCGGCTTCGTCCTCGCACACTTTGAGGGCGGCCTTGACGGCATCATCAGCGCAGAGCGCGCTCATGCGCTTTTTCATGCAGTCACAGAGCATAGGCTTTTCCATCTCATCTGTCTCCATATTTTTATGTCGAAACCGGTTGCAAAACCCGGCAGTCAATTTTTAAAGTTTAACAGGCGCCGCATGCTTCAAACCATGCGCTCAAACCCGCAGGAAGCCTCTCGTCTTCCCGACAGACACTTCCGACTTACCCACAGAAGTTCTGCACAAGGCTGTGGATAAGTACCGTTATCCCTGCAGGGCAAGGATTCCCGAAACTGCCTATTTTTTAGGCAATCCCATTTTCCTTCAGTGCAATCCCCCATTCCCGCACCAGATCCGCCAGCCGAAACCGGGCGTTCGCCGGACTGGTGGAAGGGAGAAACGCAGTTCGTAGTCCCGGTCTCGCGGCAAGAGCTGCCGCTTCGGCATGCTTCTTCCAGACCTCTCCGCTCTTTCGTCCGTTGAGAATGACCAGCCGGATGCCGGGCTCCCGGGCAAGAAGACCGGCGATGTCGTTCGCCCGGACCGATCGGATGGCGCTGTCGAGACTGCCTTCGCGCTCGCAGACGCCGATCGTGTCCCAAAGCGCCAGACCGGCAGCCTGCGCCGCCCGATAGCGTTCGTCAAAATCCGCAGACAGGAATCCGTTTCGATGCGCCGGAAACAGTTCGGCCAGCAGCGGCCAGAAGCGGTTGGACGGATGCGCGTAGTAGCGGCCCGCTGCGAGAGAAGCGCCGCCCGGCATGCTGCCGAGAATCAGCACGCAGGCCGTGCCCGAACAGAGCGGTTCAAAAGACTTGAGAACCGGACCGGCCTTAACCTCGGGTTTGGCTGAGGGCATGATCAGCAGAATCTCACGGTCAGGCATTCCGGTCCCGCTTCGTCGGCGGCATCTTCGAAGACCGTTTCGAAACCCGCTCTTTCGCGATCCGAAAGCTGCGCCTGCTGCCAGTCTATGAGATCGATCCGCACAGGCATTTCAAGATCGGTCAGCACGTCGTAAAGCGCATCCAGATTGGCGCCGAACCAGTCCGGAAGCTCAAGCGCTTCGGCCAGCGCCGCATAGAACGCTTCCTTGTCCAGCCCCGCGCATCGGACGGTAGCGGTCATGGCGTTTCCTGTCATTTCAATACTGCTCATTTAATATCCTTCCTTATTCGGCAATCCGGGCGAAGCTCCGGTAATGATCCGCCGTATACCAGTATTCGCCGCTTGTCGCAGGATCTCCCGTCCGACCTTTGCCCGCCACGATCCGACGGGCTCCCCGGCTTTTCACGCCCGGCGTACTCACCGTGTATTCCGTGTAGTAGCCTCGCTTCTGTCTCGGCAGAATCCGTTCATAGTTGCCGAACACGACACCGTCCTTCGCATAAGGAAATGGGCCGCCGGCCTTGATGAGCGAGAGCGTCTCGCGCGCCTCTCTGGGCAGATCCGCTGCGGCAACGACCGCATAATCCTGAGCCGCCGCGCAGTCCTGCGGCAGCCAAGCACCGAAGAACCCCGCCATCAGCGTCAGCGCTGCCGCACCTCCGGCCAGCCATTTTCTAAGAATATCCTTCATTTTCCTCTCCCGAAACAGGCGGCACCGGCTGCCGCCGCAGGCATTCTAACGCCCGCAGAACATCCTCTGCCTTTCCGTTTTTCCGGCGAAGCTTTCATCTATCGATAGTATTTGTACATTATATTTGCACCATTGATTGAGTTTTCCTAAAATACTTCTACCGACCGGGACAGGAAGTCCCAAATTGAATAAGGAATATTGAACATGACCTGTGAAAAGAACGCTGTCTGCGGCTGCCCCGCCGCCCGTTATCTCTCCAGCCTCTTCGTCTGGAATGCCAAGCTTCACAACCTCCACTGGAACGTGGTGGGCCGCGCCTTTGTTCAGGTGCACGAATACACGGAAAAGGTCTACGACGAAGTCTTCGAACAGTATGACGCCGTTGCAGAAGCCATGAAGATGCGCGGCAAGCTGCCGCCGGTCCGCGTGGCTGATCTTGCCGCCAACTCCGTTATCGAAGAGCTTGACAGTGCCGAACGTCCGGTGCCCGAAGTGGTGGCGGAGGTCTACGCCGACATGCAGAAGATGCAGAAGCTCGCCGAAGAAGTGCGCGCGGCCGCCGACGGCCGCGGCGACAACCTGCTGGCTGCCCAGTTCGACGAGTATCTCGCCTGGTACGCCAAACAGCTCTGGTTCCTCTCGGCCATGCTCAAGCAGTGATTCCTGCCGGACTGTCCGGCCGGTTACCGCCGTCAGCCGTCTCGGACGGTCCGTCTTGAAGCCCTCTGCCCGGTGTCTGCCTGCACCGGGCAGTTTTTTTTGCCTCTTCGCATTGTTACGTGCTTGATACCCCTTGAGAGGTAGTGCCCGTCCCCTTAGCTTTGTCCTTTTT
>JAGBFJ010000025.1 GCA_017936545.1 Sutterella sp. | reverse complement strand
GGTCTCGCGCAGCGCATCGTCAACGGCGAAGTGCCCGACAGCCTCAAGGGCAAGCGGGTGCTGTCGCTCGACATGGCCGGACTCATCACGGGCGCCAAGTACCGCGGCGAATTCGAAGAGCGTCTGAAGAAGCTTCTGAAAGAAGTGACGGCTGAGGAAGGCCGCATCATTCTCTTCATCGACGAACTTCATACGGTGGTCGGCGCAGGGAAGACCGAGGGCTCGATGGATGCGGGCAACATGCTCAAGCCCGCGCTCTCGCGAGGCGAACTGCACGTGATCGGCGCGACCACGCTTGACGAATACCGCAAGTACGTTGAAAAAGACGCGGCGCTTGAACGCCGCTTCCAGAAGGTGCTCGTGGACGAACCTAGCGTCGAGGACACGATTGCCATTCTGCGCGGTCTGCAGGAGCGCTACGAGGCTCATCACGGCGTCGAAATCACCGACCCCGCGATCGTGGCCGCGGCCGAGCTCTCGCACCGCTACATCACCGACCGCTTCCTTCCCGACAAGGCGATCGACCTGATCGACGAAGCGGCCGCTCGCGTGAAGATGGAAATCGACAGCAAGCCCGAGGCGCTCGACAAGCTTGACCGCCGTCTCATCCAGCTCAAGATCGAACGCGAAGCGATGAAGAAGGAAACGGACGACGCGTCGAAGAAGCGCCTGCAGGCGATCGAAGACGAAATCGGCCGTCTCTCCCGCGAATACTCCGACTTGGAGGAAATCTGGAAGAAGGAAAAGAGCGAGGCGCTCGGCGAAAAGAGCGTGCGCGATGAAATCGACCGCACCCGTCACATGATGGACGAGTACCGCCGCACGGCGCAGTATGAAAAGCTCGCCGAGCTGCAGTACGCGGTGCTCCCGAAGCTCGAAGAGCGTCTGAAGAAGGCCGAGAAGGCGGAGAAGGACGACTTCGCCGGCAAGCCGAAGCTCCTTCGCACGACGGTGGGCGCGGAAGAAATCGCTGAAGTGGTGAGCCGCGCGACCGGCATCCCGGTCTCGAAGATGATGGAAGGCGAACGCCAGAAGCTTCTGCATATGAAGGAAGCGCTCGGCGAACGCGTGGTCGGTCAGGACGAAGCCGTGAAGCGCGTCGCCGAAACGATTCTGAGAAGCCGCGCCGGTCTCTCGGATCCGAACCGTCCGTACGGCAGCTTCCTCTTCCTCGGGCCCACGGGCGTCGGCAAGACCGAACTCACGAAGGCGCTTGCCGAGTTCCTCTTCGATTCCGAAGAGGCGCTCGTTCGCATCGACATGAGCGAATTCATGGAAAAGCACAGCGTGGCGCGTCTGATCGGTGCGCCTCCGGGCTACGTGGGCTATGAAGAAGGCGGCTATCTCACCGAAGCCGTCCGCCGTCATCCCTACGCCGTGATTCTTCTCGACGAGGTGGAAAAGGCTCATCCGGACGTCTTCAACGTGCTCCTGCAGGTGCTCGACGACGGCCGCATGACCGACGGTCAGGGCCGCACGGTGGACTTCAAGAATACGGTCGTCGTGATGACCTCGAACCTCGGCGCCAACGAGATTCAGGACATGATCGGCGAGCCGGCTTCGAAGGTGAAGGCGGCCGTCATGGCCGAAGTGCGCGAGCACTTCCGTCCGGAATTCGTGAACCGCATCGACGAGATCGTGGTCTTCAACGCGCTCGGCGCCGAAGACATCCGCCGCATCGCAGCGATTCAGCTCAAGGGCCTTCGCGCCCGCGTCGAGGCTCAGGACATCCGCCTCGAGGTGTCGGACGCCGCCATGGACGAAATCGCCAAGGTGGGCTTCGATCCGCACTACGGCGCACGTCCGCTCAAGCGCGCCATTCAGGAGCATGTCGAAAATCCGCTCGCCATGGTCATGCTCGAAGGCCGCGCCGGTCCGGGCGACACGATCCGCGTGGGCGCCGCCGGTCACGAATTCACGTTCGACGTGAAGAAGGCCGAAGCATCCGCCGCCTGACGCTGACGGGCGGATGAACGCCTGAAGGCAAGGAAACAGAGGGCGTCTGCCGTCTCCGGGAAATTCCCGCTGGCGGCAGACGCCTTTTTTCATCCGGTCGGAACGAAAACGGGCGCGCCTTCCGGCACGCCCGTCGTGAGCATCGTTCGGTCCGTCTCAGTTGAGAAGGTGTTCGGGGATCTTCGGCGCGCCGTGGGTGCCCGGCGCGGAGAGCGTGGTCGAGATGCCCTCGGCGTTCACGTAGATTCGGCCCGAGCCGTCCTCCACCTCGAAGTATCGCGGTTCTTCGTGAAAGACGATGTCGGTGAGACCGAGCATCTGCAGGAAGCGTTCCATGTTGCCGCTGATGATGTTGATGTCTTCGCCGGCGTCGTGCAGCGTGATGCAGTCGCCGCTGAAGGGACGGCCGCGGTCCGACGTGCGCGCGAGCGCAATGCGGATCTCGTTGGCGTAGACCTTGACAGCGTCAGGACGGGAGCAGAAGAGCGCGATGGATGCGCAGATGTCCTTCGGTTCGCAGTTGAGGGAATGGACCGCGTTCATCACCAGCGGGAGCATGCGGAAGGGCGCCATCACCTGTTCAAGGAAGTCCATGCCGCGGATGATCGGGAACGGTTCGGTGACGATCGTATTGAAGCCGCGGATGTTTTCATGGAGCACTTCCTGGGCTTCGTTGGCCCAGGCGTTGCGCGAAATGCGGTTCGGATCGAACACCGCCGAGTCGTCCGTCTGGCGGGCGAACGGATTTTCGCTCCAGCGGTAGGGATGAATGACGGTCAGCTCGCCTGCGGGTACCGTCACGGCGATGACGGCATGGCGGAGATAAAGCGCATAGCTGCGGTCTTCCTCCTGCGCGATGATGGGGTCGTCGTAGCCTTCCGGAATATCGAGATGCTCGCCCGTGTAGAGGACGGATTTCGAGGCCTTCATGCGTTCGAGCAGCGGGCGCGCGAGTTCGGTGTTGTTCACCGGACCCTGATTGCTGCGCAGAAGCTCGTGGAAGATGACGACCTTGGCTTCCGGGTGCAGGTAGTGCTTCTTCATCAGGGCTGCGAGCTTTTCCGCCGTTTCGAGCGACAGAACGTTGGTGGGCGGCTCGGTCTTGAAGATGGCGCTCATGAAGAGACCCACCGTCATCATAGTGGTCGTTTCCTTGCGGGTGCGAAGCTCGTACTTCACCTCGGAGAGCATGCTGTAGAAGAGCCCTCGGGCTTCATCGGCAAGCGGCGGATTGGTGAGACGGAGCTTTTCAAAGACGTCGTCCGCCATGTCGTAGAAGGGGGTAGACAGGTCGTCGGAGAGGAGCTTGGCGAGACGGCCTTCGAGAATTTCACGGTCGGCGACCGACGAATAGCTCGTCAGACGATGAACGATGTAGGAGAGTTCGCGGCGCTGCGCAGCGAGGGATTTGGGTCGAGCCATGAAAGCCTGATGCAGTAAAACCGAAATGTGTAATTCTAAACGGAAATCGGGCCGGATGGTCCGGCCCGATGTCGGGGATGCGAAGGAGGACTGAGCCGATCAGTTCTTCGCGGCGTTCGAAACGACGGCGGCCACTTCGGTGAAGGTGTCGTCGACGCTCTTGGCCGGCTTCTTGTCGAGAAGGCTCACGATGACGATCGCGGCGGCGGCGAAGGCGAAGCCGGGAAGAATTTCATAGAGGCCGAGCCAGGCGTAGTGGTTCCAGACGAGAACCGTGACCGCGCCCGTGACCATGCCGGCGAGCGCGCCGTTGCGGGTCATGCGGCGCCACCAGAGGGAGAGGATGATGACCGGACCGAAGGCCGCGCCGAAGCCCGCCCAGGCGTAGGACACGAGCGAAAGCACGAGGCTCGACGGATCGCTGGCGATCCAGACGGCGACGACCGAGACGAGCAGAACCATCGAGCGGCCGACCCAGACGAGTTCGCGCTGCGAAGCGTCCTTGCGCAGGAACACGCGGTAGAAGTCCTGCACGAGGGTCGACGAGCAGACAAGGAGCTGGCAGGAGAGGGTCGACATCACGGCGGCGAGAATGGCGGACATCAGAATGCCGGCGATCCACGGATTGAAGAGGACGCTCGAGAGCACGATGAAGACGCGTTCGTGGTTCTGCGTGACGAGACCCGCGGTTTCAGGATGCTGGCTGAAGAAGGCCGCGCCGAAGAAGCCCACGCCGATGGCGCCGGCGAGCGAGAAGATCATCCAGAGCGTGCCGACGCGGCGGGCGTTCGGGATCACCTTGATGGAGCGGGCGGCCATGAAGCGCACGAGAATGTGCGGCTGACCGAAATAGCCGAGCCCCCAGGCCATCAGACTGACGATGCCGACGAAGGTGTGGCCTTCGAGAATGTTGAGCATCTTCGGATCGATGCTGGCGATCTGATCGCACGCGGCGGAGAAGCCGCCGAGGTCCAACATCACGGCGATCGGCGTCACGATGAGCGCGAGGCACATCAGGGACGCCTGAATGGTGTCGGTCCAGGACACCGCGAGAAAGCCGCCAAGGAACACGTAGAGAATGGTCGCGACGGCGCCGACGACCAGCGCCCATTCGTAGGGCATGTTGAACGTGTTTTCAAAGAGGCGCGCGCCGGCCACCACGCCCGAAGCGCAGTAGATCGTGAAGAAGAGCAGGATCACGACTGCGGCGATGATGCGAAGGAGGTTGCCCTTGTCTTCAAAGCGGTGGGTGAAGTAGTCGGGCAGCGTGAGCGCGTTGTGCGTTTTTTCCGTATAGACGCGAAGGCGTCCTGCGACGATGCACCAGTTGATGTAGGCGCCGACCGTCAGACCGATCGCAATCCAGGACTGGGAGATGCCGCTCAGATAAACGGCGCCTGGCAGACCCATCAGAAGCCAGCCGCTCATGTCGGAGGCACCGACGGAGAGAGCGGTCACGAACCCGCCGAGACGGCGGCCGCCCAGAATGTAGTCGCTGTAGTTGCGGGTGTAGTAGTAAGCGAAGACGCCCACGGCGACCATCAGGATCAGGTAGCCGATGAACGTTACGGCAGTGGGATTCGAAAACATAAGGTGCTCTTTAATTCTTATCGGTGTCGCACGCTCTGAAGAGTGCGGTAAACGGGGAAAAACCGCTGAGGGTCATGCACGAAATCGTGCCGTTGACGGATAAGTATACGGTCTGACGGGGCGAGGTGTCCCCGAAGGGCGCTGGAAAGCGCGCCGGCTAAGGCATTGGCAGTAAGGAAATGGAGCGGTAAAGAGACTTCGGAGGGTCAGAACGGGCCGTGTCGTCCGGCGCACGAAGCGCCGGCTCGGCATCAGCCCCCGATATAGCTCATTTCGATCTTGGCGCGTTCGGGCGCGAGGCCCAGACTGCGCAGTTCCGAATAATGGTCGTTTCGCTGCGCCCAGATGCGGCCGAGCGCCTCTTCGATTTCGAAGTCGGTGGCGCCGCCGCGAAGCATCGTGCGGATGTCGTAGCCTTCGGTGGCGAAAAGACAAAGATAGAGCCTGCCGTCCATGCTGAGACGGGCACGCGAGCATTCGCCGCAGAACGCCTGGGTTACGGAGGAAATGCATCCGAATTCGCCGGCGCCGTCCGCATAGCGCCAGCGGGAGGCCGTTTCGCCGGGGTAGTTGGCGCCGACGGGCTCCACGTCCCAGCGCTCGGCGATGAGACGGACGATTTCGGCCGACGGCACAACATCGGTCATGCGCCAGCCGTTGGCGGTGCCGACGTCCATGTATTCGATGAAGCGCGGAATGATGCCGGTGCCGCGGAAGCGTTCGCAGATTTTGACGACTTCGCCTTCGTTGACGCCGCGCTTCACCACGGTATTGACCTTGACTTTGAAGCCGAGTCCAGCGGCGTATTCGATGCCTTCGAGCACTTTGGCGGCCGGAAATCCGACGTCGTTGAAGCCCTGGAAGATCGCTTCGTCGAGCGCGTCGAGGGACACGGTGACGCGGTCGAGACCGGCTTCCTTCAGTGCGTCCGCCTTCTTCTTCAGAATGGAGGCGTTCGTTGTCAGGGCGATGTCGATGGGACGGCCGTCCGGCGTCGTCAGCGTGCGAAGCTGCGCGACGAGCTGCTCGAGGCCTTTGCGAAGAAGCGGTTCTCCCCCGGTGAGACGAAGTTTTTCAATGCCGTTGCGAACAGCCAACCGCGAGATGCGGTAGATCTCGTCGAAGGTCAGCAGTTCCGTATGAGCGAGGAATGCGTGACGCTTGTCGAACTTTTCCTTCGGCATGCAGTAGCGGCAGCGGAAGTTGCAGTGATCCGTCACGGAGATGCGCAGATCGCGAAGCGGACGGCCCCGCATGTCGAGCCAGTGACCGCCGGCGCGGCGGACCGCGCCCGTCTGCGGCACCGGCAGACTGCGCACGGCGGATTCGTTGGCGATGGGAATGACACGTTCGTCGCTGGAACTCATGGCGAAGGATTCAAAAGGAAAATGACGGTCAGCAGATTGTAGCCTTGCGCGAGTCAGAGCGCCTGCGTATCGGCGGTTTCGGCAAGACTCGCGTAGAAAGCGTACCTAGCTGGATCGATGAGTCCGTCTTCGAG
Organism: Sutterella sp.; assembly: GCA_017936545.1. Lineage (GTDB taxonomy): Bacteria > Pseudomonadota > Gammaproteobacteria > Burkholderiales > Burkholderiaceae_F > Sutterella. Next base: position 17,832 of record JAGBFJ010000025.1, on the reverse strand, counting down.
CGCCTTTTTCACGCTGCAGCCCGGTTCGGCCAGATGACGGCAGTTGAAGAACCGGCAGCCGTCGACGTATCGGGCGATGTCGGGCATGGCCCTCAGAATGTCGTTGAGCGAGAGATGCGCGAGGCCGAACTCCTGAAAGCCCGGCGTGTCGATGACGGAGCCTTCCCAGTCGTCGTCCGAGGCGCTGTACCAGCGGGCGGCCGTCGTGGTCTGCTTGCCGAGGTTGAGCGCTTCGGAGAATTCCCGGGTCGCCGCCTTGGCGTGGGGAACGAGCAGATTGAGGATCGTGGACTTGCCCATGCCGGACTGACCGACGAGCAGGGCGGCTTTCCCCGACAGACGTTCGATCAGAACGCGGCGGGCTTCGTCCGGCCGGGCTTCGGCGGAGATGCTCAGCACGTCGTGACCGATGTCATGAAGGAGACGGACGGCGGCTTCGGCTTCTTCAGCGCCTTCCGTCAGTTCGTCCTTGTTGCGGATGACGAGCGCCGGAATGCCGGCTTCATGCGCGGCAAGGAGCGCCTTCCAGATGAACCACGGATTGAAGGTCGGACGGGAGGCGAAGACGATGCAGACCAGATCGACGTTGGCGGCGAGTGACTTGATGCGCCATTCATCCGAGCGGTAGAGCAGGTTTCGTCTGGGCTCGATCACTTCTACGGCTGCGACGCCCGACACGGCTTCGGTGCACTGCACGATGTCCCCGACGACGACGTCGCCCTTCTTGCCGCGGCGATGCGCTTCGATGACTTCGCCTGATTCGAGCGTGACGATCGAATGGCGGCCGTGTGCGGCGGTGACGCGGCCCCGGACGAGCGGTCCGCTTTCAGGGACGCCCCGGTTCTGACGCCGGGGTTTCAGAGCAGTAGGTTTCTTTGCCATAAAAAAGGAATTCCGGAAAAGGCTGGGCGCTCAGGAGGCCGGCGTGCCGGCCGCTTCGGCCGCCTCGGCTGCAGAGGACGGTGCAGTGTCGAGAGGACCGCGCGGTCCGTATCGCCGGAGCGCGGCCACGCGCATCCCCACATGGGGACGGCGGTAGTGAAAGAGGGAATAGAGGAGCGACGGCGTGAGCGTCATCGAATAGTCGCGGTGAAGCCGCACCATGGCGCTGATCATCGCGGCCGTGCCGACGGTGCGCGCCGCAAAGCGGTCGGCATCGTACTGAAGCAGGCGCGAGAAGAGATTCATGAAGGGCGCGAGCGGATACATCAGGACCGGGAAGGCCACGATGATGAAGGCGAGCACCCAGCCCGCGTGCGTGCCGGGCATGTCGCTCGTGAGCACGGGGGAAAAGCCGATCCCTTCGAAGAAGATCCGTTCCGAGGCCGCCCAGCCGGCCAGCCGACAGCAGACGAAGCCGACGGCGGAAAAAACAATGATGCGCAGAAAAGAATGGAAGTGCTTCAGGTGTCCGGTTTCATGAGCCACCGCAGCCAGAAGCTCGTCGGGAGAAAGCTGCGCGGCGGCATGTGCGAAAACGACGACGCAGCGCTTCCGGCCCCATCCGGCCAGAACGACGTTGGCGTGGTCCCAGGAGACCGGACGCGTCATGACGATCATGTCCGTCATGACGATGCCGTGGCGCCGGAGGTACTCGTCCGTACGCGCTCTGACGGCTTCGCCCTCGAAGGGCCTCGAACGGCGGCGCCAGAAAATGCCTTCGACGCGGGTGATCTGCCAGCGCCAGAAAAGACGCAGCGTCCAGGCGGCCCAGGCCAGAATCCACCAGTTTTCGCCCGAGTATTCGAAAACCGTCAGCGTGAAGGCTGCGAGCGGCAGAACGATGAGCCAGCCGGCGGTTGTTTCGAGAACGGTCTTTGAGAGCCACTCGAGTCTGGCCTCGCGCATGTAGCCGTAGCGTTCGCGGACGCGGAAGCGGGCCCACCATCCGAACGGGAGCTCCGCCGCCGTCATCAGAGCGAGCACCGTGACGATGACGCACCACTGTGCGCCTATGCCCGGCCCGAAAAGCGTTTCGTAAAAGCCGGCGAGCACGGTCAGGCCGCCGCCCTTGGTCATTGCGAGCGCGAAAACCGCGCCGACGAAGGCCAGAAGAAGGTTGGCCTGGGTGATTTCGCCCGTGTAGTCGGCGGCTTTTCGGAAGGCGGCCAGCGAGAGCCGGCCTTCAAAGCCTTCGGGTACCCGGTCGCTCGAACGTTCCGCGGCCCGTGTCTGCATGATGGCAAGCGCGCATTCGAGCACCGCATAGAGCGCGAGAATGCTCAGAAAAGCATGTTCGATGAGGCTTGCCGAAACAGTCATGTCGCAGAGCGGGAAAGGGAAGCAAAAAGGAAGATAATTCTCTATTATGGCCGATCGGCGAACGAAGATGTCGCCGCTGCCGGCCTTCGTCGGGAAAAGTCCCGGCGGGCCAGAAACCCAGCACTTTTATCAGGACAGCTATGACCGAAATTGAACGGGATCCTTCCTACAGCGAAGACAATCTGATCTGGATCGACATGGAAATGACAGGCCTGCAGCCCGAGGTGAACCGCGTCATTGAAGTGGCCGCCGTCATCACGGACAAGGAGCTCAATATTCTGCATGAGGGTCCCGTGGTGGCTGTTCACCAGTCCGACGAAGTTCTCAGCGGCATGGACGACTGGAATACGGAAACGCATACCCGTTCGGGCCTCGTGAAGCGCGTGCGCGAAAGCACGATCGACGAGACCGAATGCGAGCGCATCTTCATCGAAACATTCCGCCGCTTCGTTCCCGAAGGCAAAAGCCCGATGTGCGGCAATACGATCGGCCAGGACCGCCGTTTCATGGCGCGCTGGCTTCCGAATCTCGAGCGCTACTTCCACTACCGCTACGTGGACGTGTCGACCCTCAAGGAGCTCGCCCGCCGCTGGGCGCCCGAACACGTGAAGAGCTTCCCGAAGTCGACCCGCCATCAGGCGCTTTCCGACATTCAGGAAAGCATCGACGAACTCAAGCACTACCGCCGCACGATCATGAAGATCTGATGCTGACGGAATGAAAAAAAGCCGAACCGCGAAAGCAGTTCGGCTTTTTTCGTCCTGACAGGGTCGGAGGCCGCCCGAGCGCGGCCTCCGCGGAAAAGGTCATCAGACCATGAGAAGCGCGCAGGCAACCACGGCGATCATGCACGGGATGGCGGTGCGCTTGATCACTTCGATCGGGCTGACCATGGCGATACCGGAGACGAGAATCGTCACGCCGGCGAGCGGGGACATCGTACGGCCGAGAGCGCCGCAGAGGAAGGCGAGGCCGCCCAGACCCTTGATGGTCATGCCGAAGCTTTCGGCGTGCGGGGTCACGGTTTCGTTGAAGGCCAGCGTCGCAGCGTCGCCGGAACCGGTGATCACGCCCATGAGCCACGGACCGATGGAGCCGCCCCAGCGGGCGATTTCATTGGATTCCTTCAGAGCGGCAACGGCCGTGTCGATAAGGCCGGTGGCGCGCAGACCGGCGGCGAACACGCCGGCGGCGATGATGATGCCCATCACGTCAGCATAGCCCTTGCCCATGCCGGAGAAGAACTGCTTCGTGAAGTCCTGCGGGTTGGCGCGGGCAATGACGAGAGCGCAGATGGCGCCGATCAGCATAGCCTGGGCAACGCCCATCTTGATGGCGGGGATCCAGAGGTTGCCGCAGACGAGGATGACGATCGGAACGAGCGGAACGATAGCCTTGAGCGGGCTCGGCGTGAAGTCGTCGTTCTTCTGGAGCTTGGACTGGTCGACCTGAGCGTTCTTGTCGCCCTTGTGGTCGCCGAGGAGGAAGGCAACGATGAGAACGCCGATCACGAGGATGGCGCCGCACATGACGGAGTACGTGGCATGGAAGCCGATGAAGTCCATCACGTCGATGTTGGCCATCTTGGCGACGTACGGGTTGTGGGACGTACCCGGCGAGAGGTAGGAACCGATCGTGCCGCCGAGAACGGCAGCGGCAGCGGCGGCAGGCTTAATGCCGGCGCGGAGCATCACGGGAATGAGCGTCGAACCCACGGCTGCGGCGCAGCCCGCAGCGGACGGGATGGCGATGTTCACGAAGAACGTGATGGCCGTGCAGATCGGAATGAGGAAGATGCCGAGCCCGCGGATCGGGGTGGCGAGGTAGTACACGAGAGAGCGGTCGCACTGCGTGTAGCTGGCGGTGAAGGCAAAACCCATCGAACCGCAGATTGCCATGATGAGCGAGTTGTTCGTCATCGACTTGGCAAAGGCATTAAGGCCGGTCATCGGTGCGAGGGAAATACAGCAGAGGAAGAGGCCTGCGGCAATCAGCACCAGGCGGGTCTCATATCGCTTAATAAGGGCCCAGACCGTCACGAACACGACGGCAACAGCGACCCAGCTGAGAATCGACATATGAACTCCAGTATCCTTTGTTGGAAGATGTCTGCTGTGGGCGGGCACGGCAAAACATGCCCGGCGCAGCATTTTGTTAGGACAGCTGTAGTATGCCCCACGTGAAAGGGAAAGTCCTTATTGGTTTTTACTGAAATCGATAATCGTTCGGGGTAAATATAACCTCGAAATATTGTTCGCAAGTACATGTTATTTCAGTAATTAATCTGCAATAAGCAGTACTTGAAGCAACAAAAACGGTACATAAGGAATTACCCCTATGTACCGTTCGCGCACCGTCTGACGCCGTTTCAGCGGGCGTCTTTGCCGGCGGGGGGAAGCTTCCCGGCGAGAATGGGATGCTTGAGCCAGGCCTGGAGCATGGAAAGACCGACGGCAAGCAGAATAGGACCCAGAATGAGACCGAGGAAGCCGAAGGCGATCACGCCGCCGAAGACCCCGAGGAAAATGAGGGCGAGCGGCAGGGAAGAGCCGCGGGCGATCAGAATGGGCTTGAGGAAGTTGTCGACGCTCGACACGGCGAGAAGTCCCCAGAAAACAAGGAAGACCGCCATGCCGACTTCGCCTTGCGAATAGAGCCAGATCGCGGCGGTGCCCCAGACGAGCGGGGGGCCGATCGGCACGATCGAGAGCACGAAGACCATGAAGCTCAGCAGCAGCACGCCGGGCACGCCGGCAATCCAGAAGCCGATGCCGGCGACGATGCCCTGGCCGAGCGCGGTGCCGGCAAGACCGAAGACGACGGAGCGTGTGGTTTTGACGAGAATGCCGGAGAGCTCGTTCGAAAGGTCGCCGCTGACGCGTCTGAGGAGCGTCTGAATGCGTTCGGCGAACCAGGGACCGTCGCGATAGAAGAAAAAGACGATGAAGGTGACTAGCGCCAGCTGCAGGAGAACGTTCGAGACATTGAGCGCGGCGTTGAGCACCCAGCTCGTGAGCGGCTCGACGAGCTTCTGCATGGTCGTCGCGAGCGTGGCCGGATCGATGGCGAAGGTGAGCTGATCGTGGAGCCACGGACCGACGTAGGGAATGTCGGTTATCCAGGGCGGTAGCGAAAAGCCGCTGGCGATCCACTGTCGGAGGAGCATCACGCCCTTTGGGAGCTGCTGGGCGAGGATCACGAGAAGGATGCTTGACGGAATCAGCACGCAGATGATCAGCAGGGTCACCATCAGGACGGCCGGGACCGTCGTCGTTCCGCGCATGGAGTCCCGTGCGCTTTCAAAGAGCGGCCAGGTCACGACGGCGAGAATGGCGGCAATGACGATGGCCGTGAGAAAGGGCTTGACAATGAAGTAGCAGCCGATGGAAACGGCGACCGCAAGCAGAAGACGAATGATGAGATCGATGCGCTCGCTGAAGCTCAGCATCGAACGCAGTCCCGTGCGGCCGCCGGTCTGATCCGGTTCGGAGTTTTGCTCCTGCGCAAGCCTGTCTTTCTCGTCCATGGCAGTTCCTGAAAATGGTTGTGTCTATGCGGTTTACTTTGAAATCGGCTTTTCGTCAAGCATGAAGCAGCCGTTGAGCGTCACGTGCCGCGCCGCCTGGGCCAGTGCGTTGATGGCGGCGGTACGCGTGAAGCTGCGGCGCCAGACCATGATCACCTTGCGGTTCGGCGCGGGTGACTTGAAGGGAATCATCTTGAGCGAATTGGCCGTGCCCTGAAGGTAGGGCACCGCCGAGGCGGGAAGCACCGTGATGCCGAGACCCTGGGCGACCATGTGGCAGATGGTCTGAAGGCTCGAGCCCTCGACCGTGCGCTGGACGTCCGAAGCGCCGGTGTTGAATCGTGCCAGATCCGGACAGACGCCGAGAATCTGATCGCGGAAGCAGTGGCCGGCGCCCAGAAGGAGCATGGTCTGATCCTTGAGCTCGTCCGTGCCGACGTAGTTGCGGTTCACCCAGGGGTGATGCGACGGGACTGCGACGACGAAGTCTTCCTGATAGAGTGCCTGGGACATGAAGCCGGTTTCGGCGATGGTGTCGGCCATGATGGCCACGTCGATCGTGCCGTTGCGAAGCTGATTGACGAGTTCCGTCGTGAAGGTTTCTTCCAGATAGACCGGCATCTTGGGAGCGCGGGCGGCCATCTCGCGGACAAGACCGGGCATCAGATAGGGCGCGATCGTATAGATCATGCCGAGACGAAGCGGTCCGGAGAGCGGATCCTGACCCTGATGAGCGATTTCGGAGATGCGGCGGCTTTCTTCGAGGACCTTCTGGGCCTGCTCGACGATCTTTTCGCCGACCGGGGTCAGCGCGATGTCGGAGGTGCGGCGCTCAAAGATGGCGATGCCAAGTTCCTCTTCAAGCTTCTTCACGGCCACAGAAAGCGACGGCTGACTGACAAAACAGGCTTCCGCAGCCCGGCCGAAATGGCGTTCGCGTGCAACGGCGATGACGTATTTCAGTTCGGTGAGAGTCATGGATGTGGTCCTTCGATTGTTCTGTATTAATAATAGGGTCAGGCGGTAAGAAAATCAGTCTGCGGCTCGAACCAGCGGGCGGCGTGAGCCAGTGCGCTTTTCTCATCGGTCCGCAGCCATTCGGCGGCAAAGCGGCCGGCGGCTGCAAGGAGCGCTTCATCGCGGCCGAGATCGGCAAAGCGCAGGAACGGCATGCCGGACTGGCGCTCGCCGAGAAATTCGCCGGGGCCGCGAAGCTCCAGATCTCGGCGGGCGATTTCAAAGCCGTCGGTGCTCTCGCGGATCACCTTGAGGCGCTCCTTGCCGGCATCGGAGAGTTCCGCGTCATATAAAAGAATGCAGGCGCTCTTTGCCGCTCCGCGTCCGACGCGTCCTCGAAGCTGGTGAAGCTGCGCAAGACCGAAGCGTTCGGCATGCTCGATCACCATCAGAGAGGCGTTGGGAACGTCGACGCCGACTTCAATCACGGTGGTCGATACGAGAAGCTGCGTGCTTCCGGCAGAAAAATCGGCCATGACGGCTTCTTTTTCAGCAGGAGCCATGGCGCCGTGAACCAGACCGACGCTGAGTTCCGGCAGTGCGGCGGCGAGATCCTCTCTGCAGCGCACGGCAGGCGTGAGGTCAAGCTTGTCGCTTTCTTCAATAAGCGGACAGACCCAGTAGATCTGGCGGCCTTCGGCTGCGGTGGCCCGCACGACGCCCAGCACGTCCGCGCGGCGGTCGAGTCGAACAAGCTTGGTGATGACGGGGGTGCGTCCCGGAGGCAGCTCGTCGATGACCGAAACGTCCAGATCGGCCAGATAACTCATTGCAAGCGTTCTGGGAATAGGCGTTGCGGAGAGCATCAGCAGATGCGGGACGAGTCCGGATGCGCCCGGGGAGCGCAGGGCCAGACGCTGCGCGACGCCGAAGCGATGCTGCTCGTCGACGACGGCGAGACCGAGAGACTTGAATGAGACTCCTTCCTGAATCAGCGCATGCGTTCCGACGGCGATCTGCGCCCGGCCCGAGGAGATTTCCTCGAGTGCAGCCGATTTTTCCTTCGCCTTGAGGCGGCCGGTCAGCCAGACGACCTGAATGCCGAGCGGCGTCAGCCAGTCCCGGAACTTTCTGTAGTGCTGTTCGGCAAGAATTTCCGTCGGGGCCATGACGGCGGCCTGAAAGCCGGCGTCGACGGCACGCAGTGCCGAGAGCGCCGCCACGACGGTTTTGCCGCTTCCCACGTCGCCCTGAATGAGACGGTGCATCGGCCGTTCCCGGGCCAGGTCCTCGGCGGTTTCGGCGGCGACGCGAAGCTGAGCGCGCGTCAGACTGAAGGGAAGCGATTCAAGAAAACGCTCGGCAGTGCCAGGAGATGAAGGTGCCAGCCGGGGCGCGCGCTTTTCGGAATTGAGAAGGCGCGTGCGGCGAAGCGTGATCTGCTGGGCGAGAAGCTCGTCGAAAATCAGACGCCGCCAGGCGGGCGCCGTGCGGTTCTGAAGGCCTTCGGTATCGGCGCCCGACGGCGGATTGTGGAGATACTCGATGGCGGCCCGCAGACCGGGCAAGCCGAGAGAATCGCAGAAATCCCTGGGCAGCAGATCTCGGATATCGAGATCCATCAGCGCCCGGGCAATACGTTTTCGAAGCCAGCGCTGCTGGATGCCTTCTCCGGCGGGATAGACGGGCGTCAGCGCCTGAGGCAGTGTTTCCTCGGCGGCTCGGCCGGTCTTGAAGCGGGGATGAACGATTTCAAGACTGCCGTAGTAGCCGGTTCTGGGTTCTCCGTAGACGCGGATCTGCGCGCCTTCGCAGAGCTGCTTCTGCACTGACGGGTAGTAATGAATGAAGCGCAGCGAAATCGTGCCGCTGCCGTCCGAGACCTCGGCGCAGAACTGTTGGCCGCGGCCCGTCTGAATGAACTGGGATCGGCTGACTTTGCCGGCGAACTGGGCGGTGACGCCGGGCTGCAGAGAGCCGATCGGCGTCAGCCGGGTTTCGTCCTCATAGCGCAGCGGCAGATGAAGCGCATAGTCCCAGTCGCGCACAAGCCCGAGCCGCTCAAGCCTGACGCTGAGCGGGTCGAGCTTCTGCTGCCTGATCTCGCCTGTCGGCCGGGGGTTCCCTGCGGCTGCCATCTGTCAGCTGCCCGTCGGCTTGCCTGCCGGATCAGGGAATCTCGGCAATGGCTTCGACTTCGACGAGCGCACCCTTCGGAAGAGCCGCCACGGCAAAGCACGAACGGGCGGGGAAGGGTTCGGGAACAAGTTCCTGCATGACCTTGTTGACGACGGCGAAGTCATTGATGTCGGCAAGGAAGATCGAAATCTTTACGGCGCTTTCCAGCGTCGTTCCGCCGGCGGCGAGAATGGCGGAAAGATTGGAGAAAGCCTGACGCGCCTGCGCTTCGACGCCTTCGCGAAGCGTGCCGGTGGCAGGATCGAGACCGATCTGTCCGGAGGCGTACACCATGCCTTCGCTCTTGATGCCCTGACTGTAGGCGCCGATGGCTCCCGGGGCGGCATCCGTATGAATCACTGTCTTGGCCATGAAAATCTCCGAAGAGGGAATAGTATTTTTCTATTCTATCGAAAAAAGCACGTCGATAGTGATTTCGGCTATTAACTCCGCGATCAGATGTCCCTAAATCTATGAGATCAAATGTTACGTATTAGTGCTTATTTATTGGAGCCATAGAGAAAGTATGATAGGGCAAATTAATCAGGGTTTATTTGTACTCAATAAGAAATACCTCTTTGGCATCTTTTTTTGTGATTACAGGGTAAACCCATGCAAAGAATGTCTTGAGAAGGATGCAGGCATCCGAACGGCAAAAAGCTGTCGGGCGAACGCGTGAGGCCTGCAGGCCGCAGTACATCAGGAAAGTGACGTCTTTTAGCTACATGGGGTTATCCCGAATGTTTCTGAAGAGGTACTGCCGTTAAACTGCGCGTGACTTTAAGAACACCGTATCAGGTAATGTGCTTAGATTGCCGATCAGGCAGCCATTCATGACACTACGCATTAATACGTAACTCTTAACAGGAACAGAGAGTAAAGATTCGCTTTTTTTTGATTTCAGCGGAAAGAATGCGACTCTTGCAGCTCGGCTCAGGCCAAAACTGCTATAAGGGTAGCGTAAGAATCTGTCTGTTCTTGCAACAAAGTCCGCCTTCAGCGGCCTGCGCAATGCACCGCGGAAGGCCAGTTTGTCTGAGCCGCATCCGGAGAACTGCGAGTCAGGCAAATTGAAGAAGTTGACCCCGTGTCGGAAGCTACCTCAGCCGTCCGACACTTCGTCTTTGGATCTAGGAGACCATTGGAAATGAAAATTATCTACACCGACGTGCTCGTGATCGGTGGCGGTCTTGCCGGTCTGCGTATGGCCGTTGCTGCCAAGCGCCGTGGGCATGACTCGATCGTCCTGTCACTGGTTCCGCCGAAGCGCAGCCACTCGAAGGCTGCCCAGGGCGGCATGCAGGCTTCGCTCGGTAACGTTATCAAGGGCGTCGGCGACAACGAAGACGTCCACTTCGGCGACACGGTCCGCGGCTCTGACTGGGGTGCTGACCAGGAAGTCGTTCGCATGTTCGTGAACACCTCCCCGAAGGCCGTGCGTGAGCTCGCCGCCTGGGGCGTGCCCTGGAGCCGCATCACCCCGGGTGACCGTCAGGTCATTATCAATGGTGAAAAGGTCACGATTACGGAACGCAAGGAAGCCGCCGGCCTCGTCGCCCAGCGCGACTTTGGCGGTACGAAGAAGTGGCGCACCTGCTACGTGTCCGACTGTACCGGCCACTCCATGCTCAACGCCGTGTCCGACCGCATCATCGCCGAACAGGTTCCGGTGATCGAACGCGTTGAAGCCCTCTCCCTGATCCATGACGGCAAGCGCTGCTACGGCGCCATCGTCCGCTGCCTCATCACCGGCGAACTCATGGCCTACGTCTCCAAGGCGACGGCCATCGCCACCGGCGGTGCCGGCCGTATCTACCGCGTGACGACGAATGCCGTCATCTGCGAAGGCACGGGCTACGACCTCGCTCTCGAAACCGGCGTTGCTTCTCTCGGCAACATGGAAGCCATTCAGTTCCACCCGACCGGCATCTTCCCGGCCGGCATTCTGGTGACGGAAGGCTGCCGCGGCGACGGCGGTCTGCTGCGCGACGTCGACGGCCATCGCTTCATGCCGGACGTCGAACCCGAAAAGAAGGAACTCGCTTCCCGCGACGTGGTTTCCCGCCGTATGGAAGAACGCATTGCCATGGGCAAGGGCGTCAAGAGCCGCTTCGGCGAACACATCTGGCTCGACATTACGCTGCTCGGCGAACATCACATCAAGCACAAGCTGCGCGAGGTCTACGAAATCTGCCATTACTTCCTCGGCGTTGACCCGACGAAGGAATGGGTTCCTGTCCGTCCGGCCCAGCACTACACGATGGGTGGCATCCGCACGCTCCCGACCGGTGAAAGCCCGACGCTCAAGGGTCTCTTCGCCGCCGGCGAAGCTGCCTGCTGGGACATGCACGGCTTCAACCGCCTCGGCGGCAACTCCGTGGCTGAAACCGTCGTGGCCGGCATGATCGTCGGCGAATTCATCGCCGACTTCTGCGACAAGCCCGAAAACGGCATCGACATCCCGACGTCCACCATCTACGACGCTCTCGCGAAGGAAGAAGCCCGTCTGAAGTCCTTCACGAATAACGGCGGCAGCGAAGACGCTTACAAGATCCGCACCCGCATGCAGGAAATCATGACGACCAAGATCGGCATCTTCCGCAAGGGCGCCGACATGGAAAGCGCCGTCGCCGAACTCGAAGACCTCTACAAGAAGTCCTTCCAGGTTCCCGTCAAGGACGTCGTCGGTCCGAATCCGGAACTCATCTACGCCTATCGCACGCAGAAGATGCTCCGCGTCGCTCTGTCCGTTGCCTGCGGCGCTCTCAACCGCAAGGAATCCCGCGGTGCGCACTATCGCGAAGACTACCCGGTCCGCAACGACATCGACTGGCTGTCCCGCACGCTCGCCACGTGGAAGCCGGGCGACACGCTGCCGACGCTCTCCTATCAGAAGCTCGACATCAACAAGATGGAACTCCCGCCGGGCTTCCGCGGCTACGGTGTGAAGAACTACATCGAAAATCCGGAATCCGCCAAGCGTCAGGCTGAAGTGGACGCCATCCGCGCGAAGATGGAAGCCGAAGGTGCTGACCGCTTCGCCATCCAGAATGCGCTCATGCCGTATCAGGATCTGCTCCCCGCACGCCTGAAGGGCAAGAACGAACGCGTTGATGAACCGCTGAAAGATTAATTTTGGAGTTTGACGTCAAAATGGCTGACATTCAAAAGAACACCAACAAGCAGCACCGCATGCTGAAGATCAGCATTCTGCGCTTCAACCCGCAGGATCCTGAAAGCGTGCCGCACATGCAGACCTACGAGCTCGAAGAGTCCGACTCGATGACGCTGTTCATTGCGCTCAATGAACTTCGCGACACCCAGGACCCGACTCTCCAGTTCGACTTCGTCTGCCGTGCCGGTATCTGCGGCTCCTGCGCCATGATGATCAACGGCAAGCCCGGTCTCGCCTGCCGCACCCTGACGCGCGACCTGCCGACCGAATTCACGCTCGCCCCGCTGCCGGCGTTTGAACTCATCGGCGACCTGTCAGTCAACACCGGCAAGTGGATGCGCAACATGTCCGAACGCATGGAAACGTGGGTTCACATGAAGCAGGAAGAAGTCGACCTTCGCAAGAAGGAAGAACCGATGGACCCGCAGCTCGCGGAAGACATCTACGTTCTCGACCGCTGCGTCGAATGCGGCTGCTGCATCGCCGGCTGCGGTACGGTTCGTATCCGCCCGGACTTCATCGGCGGCGTCGGCATCAACAAGATCGCCCGCTTCCGTCTCGACCCGCGCGACACGCGTAACGATGCCGACTACTACGACATCGTCGGCGACGAATCCGGCGTCTTCGGCTGCATGTCTCTGCTGGCCTGCCACGACTTCTGCCCGAAGGAACTCCCGCTCAAGACGCAGATTGCCTTCATCCGTCGCAAGATGGCTGAGCAGGGCATGCGCGGCTATGACAAGGTTCTTCCTACCCAGAAAAAGGCTATTCCCATTAAGCCGGTTAGGCAGTAATATGTAGATCTTGTGTCGGGGCGGCCCCTTTGCCGCTCCGACACAACAGGTTTTTCAAGTCCCTTGACGGCCTTCAGGACCAAGAAACAAGGCCGGCGGGGGTTAAAAAAGCAAGTGAGGATCGACGGCTGTGCCCGATTCGAGGCGCAGGCCGACCCTTGCTGGGATTATTTGAGGAGCAAACACAATGTCCCGTATTGAAAGCGACTTCCTTGGCGAACTCGAGATTCCTGATGAAGCCTACTATGGCGTGCAGACCATGCGCGGCAAGCACAACTTCTCCATCACGGAAATGCCGATGAGCCAGGAACCCTACTTCGCGAAGGCCTTCGGCTACGTGAAGAAGGCCAGCGTTATGGCCAACAAGGAACTCGGCTGCGTTCCGGCCGACGTCGCTGACGCGCTCATCTGGGCCTGCGACCAGCTCATCGCCGGCAAGTACAACGATCAGTTCGTGACCGACTGGCTCCAGGGCGGCGCCGGCACCTCCACGAACATGAACTGCAACGAGGTTATCTCCAACCTCGCTCTCGAACACCTCGGTCTCCCGAAGGGCGACAAGAAGGTTTCCCCGAACGACCACGCCAATTTCGGCCAGTCCACGAACGACGCCTATCCCTGCGCCTTCCACCTTTCTCTCCTCCTTCGCTCCAACGACCTCGTGAAGGCTGTTGAAGAACTCGTCCAGAGCTTCTACAAGAAGGCTGAAGAAACGAAGGGCGTGCTCAAGATGGGCCGCACCCACCTCCAGGACGCCGTCCCGATGTCCTTCGGCCAGGAATTCCATGGCTGGGGCCACACCATCGAAGACGAAATCAAGGTCATCAAGGAAGCTCAGGAACACCTCAAGGTCGTCAACCTCGGCGCTACCGCCATCGGCACGTCCGTTACGGCTCACCCGGAATTCCCGGCTCTCGCCGTCAAGTACCTCGCCGAAGTGACCGGCATCGACTTCAAGAACAGCGATGACCTCATCGCCGCCACGAGCGACTGCGGCGCCTACGTCGGCCTCTCCTCCGCCGTTAAGAGCCTCGCTGTCAAGATGACGAAGGTCTGCAACGACCTGCGTCTCCTCGCTTCCGGTCCGCGCACGGGTCTCTCCGAGCTCATCCTCCCGCAGCTCCAGCCTGGTTCCTCCATCATGCCGGGCAAGGTCAATCCGGTTATCCCCGAAGTGACCAACCAGGCTTCGTTCCTCGCCATCGGTCTCGACACGACGGTTATGCTCGCTGCTTCCGCCGGCCAGCTCGAACTGAACGTTATGGAACCGGTCATCACGTTCGCCCTCTACATGCAGATGAAGGTCATGACCAACGCCTGCATCGCGATGCGTGAAAAGTGCGTCGACGGCATCGTCGTCAACGCTGACCACTGCAAGGATCTCGTGATGGGTTCCCTCGGCATCGTTACGCTCCTGAAGCCGCACTTCGGCTACAAGCCCTGCGCTGCCGTCGCTCGCGAAGGCTTCCTGACCGGCAAGTCCCTGCATCAGCTCGTCGTTGAAGAAAAGGGCATGCTCACGCAGGAACAGTGGGATCAGACCTTCACGTACGAAAACCTCATCAACCCGAAGTTCGTCAAGTAAGAACATAACTCGGGCTGCACCGCCTGCCGTTCAGGACCAAAGATGAACGGCAGAGGTGCAGGAGTGTACTGACTGCCCTGATCCGGAGGGACCCGGATCAGGCAGACGCAAGACCGTATCGGGTCGGAACCGTTCCGACGCGGACGGTCTCTCCGTTATCTACCTACCAACCAAAGAGAGGATTCGAAAGAACCGGGACATGTTCTTTCGAAGCTAATATGGATTTTGTGACTATCCTTCAGTTCGTTGTCGTTCTGGCAGCGATCTTCATCGGTGTCCGCGTCGGCGGCATCGGTATCGGCTACATCGGCGGCGCCGGTGTGCTCGTTCTCGGTCTTGGCTTCGGCATGAAGCCGGGCAATGTGCCCTGGGACGTGATCCTCATCATCGCGTCCGTTATCGCGGCTATTTCCGCCATGCAGCTCGCCGGCGGTCTTGACTATCTCGTTCGCATCGCCGAACGCATCCTTCGCCGCAACCCGAAGCAGATCAACTACCTCGCTCCGGTTGTGACCTATGTGCTCACCCTGTTCGCCGGTACCGGCCACACCGCCTTCTCGATGATTCCGGTTATCGTTGAAGTCGCCAAGGAACAGCACATCCGTCCGTGCGTACCGCTTTCCATCGCCGTCGTTGCTTCCCAGATCGCCATTACGGCCTCCCCGGTTTCCGCCGCCGTGATCTACATGTCGGGCGTTCTCGAAGGCTTCGGCTGGAGCTATCCGATGCTCCTCCTGATCTGGATCTCGACCACGTTCGTCGGCTGCATGATCACGTCCTTCATCATGACGATGATCTCCAACATGGACCTCGACAGCGACCCGGTCTACAAGGACCGTCTCGCCAAGGGCCTCATCAAGGCTCCGGCCGCCGGTGCTCAGAAGGAACTCCTTCCCAGCGCCAAGCTCTCCGTCCTGATCTTCCTCGTCGGTGTTATCTGCGTTGTCTGCTACGCCTCCGCGATTTCCCCGGCCGTCGGCCTGATCAAGCCGGTCGTTGTGCCGCGTGACGCCGCCATCTGGTGCTTCATGTTCATCATTGCCTCGCTCATCACCATCTGCTGCAAGATCGACGTCAGCAAGATCGGTCAGAGCTCGGTCTTCCAGTCCGGCATGATCGCCTGCATCTGCGTGTTCGGCGTGGCCTGGCTCGGCGACACGTTCGTCTCCAACCACAGCGCTGAAATCAAGTCGCTTGCTGCCGGCACGGTGTCCCAGTACCCGGCCCTCCTCGCGGTCGTCTTCTTCATCGCCGCCATGCTCCTGTACTCCCAGGCTGCTACCGCCAAGGCCATTACGCCGGCTATCGTTGCTGCTCTCGGCATCACGGCTGCCAACCCGGGCGACTCCTACATGCTCGTCGCTTCGTTCGCCGCTGTGTCCGCGCTCTTCGTTCTTCCGACGTACCCGACCCTCCTCGGTGCCGTTCAGATGGACTACACGGGTTCGACCCGCATCGGCAAGTGGGTGTTCAACCACGCCTTCTTCATCCCGGGCGTTCTCGCCATCGTGATCAGCTGCGCTCTCGGCTTCCTCGTCGTCGGCCTCTTCTGATCTGCGGTGAACAGCTGAACTAGCTGTATCAAACTGCAGGCCCCTGTCGCAATCGCGGCGGGGGCCTTTTTGCTATATAAGAATAGTGAAAGTCCTCAGACTGCTCAGGGAGTGGAGGGAGAAGGGGACGATGAGATACTCGCAGTCAACTGGAACAAAACCGGAGCGCAATATTAAACAGTGTGGTTGAACTCGGCGGATGCCATACTGATCACTAAAGTGATCGATATATAGTCGAAATGCTACAAACAGTAGTTCAACGCTTGTTGTGATTTCACAGAATAGGTGAATTGATATCTATAAGAAAGAATAGTGATATCAATATCGGTGCTAATGAAGGTCAGTTCAAGTCCGCGATCTATGTCGAAGGCAAGAGCACGACCAACGAAGGCACTGGTGTGACGACGTATACCCCGATCGCCGATAACCTGGTTGCTGCAGGTTGGACGTCTGATGAGTATGCTACCGCCGTAACTGAAGGCACTGTTCCTACCAATGTTAAGGTTGAGGCAGGTAACCTCCTCGTTATCAACATGGACACGGTCGATACGTCTGACGTCGACGGCCTGCAGCCTGTGTTTGGTAGCGCCGTTGTTAACAACAGTACGATCTATCTTGCTAACGCTGAATTTGGGTATATGGTCGGTGCTGACTATACTCAGAGTAAGACTGGCGTAATCCTCTTCAACGGCGACCGTCTGATGTCTGTTGGCACGACTACTGAAGCCAACGTTTATCAGATCGGCTTTGACGAAGACAAGCTGATTCACTACGAAGCTCTCGAAACGCTTCCGCTCGTGATGGCTATATACGAAGAAGGCGCTCAGAACGGTGCTTCCAAGTCTGCCCAGTTCAACAGCTGGCTGATGTCTTCGAACAACGGTCTCGAACGTGAAGAAGTCATCGCTGCCGGTAACGACGTTGCTTCTATCGTTGGCACGGCCGGTATGGCCAACGTCACGATGGACGCTCTGTCTCAGTTCAACGATACGGTTGCTGCCCGCACGTCCGTTCTCGCCAAGAACGGCGAAGGCGTGAACGTCTGGGTTGATGTCAACGGCGGCAAGTTCGAAGGTAAGAAGGTCATGGACGGTCAGGGCTACAGCTCCGACATCTATGCCGGTGTCCTCGGTGTTGACACGACGGTTGCCTGCGGTGCCAAGATCGGTGCTGCTGTGACGATCGGTACGGCTGACACGGACAGCCAGAACACGACTGCCAAGTCGAGCATGGATTCTGACCTCTTCGGCGTCAGCATCTACACGGCTAAGCAGTTCGGCGACTTCAACGTTGCTGCTGACATCGGCTACATGCAGGCTTCGAACGACGTGAATGTTCAGGCCTACAACCTCGGCAAGTTCTCAGCTGACTCCGACGCCTTTACGATCGGTGTTCGCGGCGAACTCCTCGCTAAGGCCGGTTCGCTCGACATCGTCCCGCACGTCGGTCTGCGCTGGACGCGTCTCTCCATCGACAACTTCGAAGCCGGTTACACGACGGACATCGAAAACATGAACGTGTTCCAGATGCCGATCGGTGTGACGGTCAGCGGCGAAATCGAAGCCTCCGGCTGGACGATTGCTCCTGCGTTCGACCTCTCTGTCATTCCGACTTGGGGTGACAAGGACATCGAAGCCACGCTCGGCATCGGCGGTGTCTCCCTTAACCTTACTTTTTCACAGCCGCCTACAGAGCGGCTGATTTTTTAGGTAGAACGGGCACCTGTTTTGACCGGAAAATGTGGGGAAAAAGTCAGACTTATCATGCGTCAAACGATGACGCTATATCGAAGTAAGGGATTG
>JAGBFJ010000024.1 GCA_017936545.1 Sutterella sp. | reverse complement strand
CGTCGCCGCCCGCCCAGATGCGCTCGGCGCCGGTTCTGCCGTCGGCGCCGGCGATCAGCCGGCCGGCCTCATCATAGCAAGCGCCGGCCGCCTCGAGCCAGGCTTCCCTGACGCAGCGTTCTCCGAAGGCGACGACTGCCAGGCGTGCGGGGAGCGTCTCCTCGGCGCCGGTCTCGGGATTGCGGACCGTCACGCCGGCGAGCACGCCCGCCTCCGCTTCAAAACGGACGGGATCGGCAAGGCAGCGGATGCGAACGCCCTCCTCTTCGGCGAGCCGGCGATCTCTCGCCGAAGCGCGGAGCTTCGCCTGCGGACCGCGGTAGAGCACGGTGACTTCGGAAGCCCCCATGCGGACGGCCGTACGCGCGCAGTCGACGGCCGTATCGCCGCCGCCCAGCACCGCGACGGGGAGTCCCTTCAGTGCGGCTCCGCCTTCTCCGTGTCCGTTTGCTTCCAGGAAACTGAGCGCATCCGTCACGCCGGCGGCATCCGCACCGGGAATCGACGCCTGCACGGCGCGTCCGGCGCCGGTGCCGATGAAGAGCGCGTCGAATTTCTCCAGCAGTTCCTGCGGACTCACGTCGGTGCCGACCCTTCTGCCGAACTCGAAGCGGATGCCCGACTTCAGCAGCGCCGTCTCGCGGCGTGCCGTCAGCGCGGGATCAAGCTTGAAGGCCGGCACGGCGTGCGAAAGCAGGCCGCCGGAACGGCTTCGGGCCTCGTAAACCGTGACGGAGGCGCCGCGGGCATGAATCGCCGCCGCACAGGCCAGCCCGGCGGGACCGGCGCCGATGACGGCAAAGGAAGCCCGGCGAGCGGCGCGGCGTCTGCCGATGCGGAATCCCCTGCGGCCCATGGCGGCGTCGGCCGCGGCGCGTTCGATCGCACCGATCGCCACGGCGCCTTCCGCACGGCCCATCGAACAGGCTTTTTCACAGAGTCTTTCCTGAGGGCAGATGCGCGAGCAGATGTCGGGAAGCGCGCCTCGGGCAAGAAGCAGACGTCCGGCTTCGCCGGCGCGGCCTTCGCTCATGAGGGCCATCATCTCGGGAATGGGATTACCGAGCGGACAGGCCGCCACACATTCGCCGCAGCGCAGACACCGTTCGCTTTCCTTCACGGCATCCTTCAGAGAAAGGCGGGGCGCGGCTTCGGCAAAGTCCCTTCGGCGGACGTCCGCCGGAAGTTCCGCGACAGGAACGGGCTTCGGCAGCTCGCAGGCGCCCTGTCTTTTCAGGAAGCGTTCGAACGCGGGGAAGGAAATCGCCTTCGTCGGACAGGCGTCGGCGCAGGCCCGGCACTTGGTGCAGCGGGCAAGGAGCGCAGGCGAGTTTCCGCCCTTCGGATCGATCCCTTCGGGACAGGCGTCCCGGCAGACGCGGCAGTCGATGCCCCGCGACTGCACGCAGACCTTCGGGTTCACCGTCGCGCGGAAGGTGCGGTTCAGCCGCGCCATCAGCGTGATCAGCGCGCCGAGCGGGCAGAACTGATGGCACCAGCGCCGAAGCACGAAAAGTTCAAGAATAAGGAAGAAGGCAAAGAAGGCGAGCGACCAGCTGGGCTCGTTGAATTCAAAAAGCCGCCAGAGTCCGATCATCAGCGCGAAAGTGAGCCCGACCGGACAGATAAGGCAGAAGACCGGGAAACCGAAGACGGCCGTCGAGGCGAGCGCGCCGCCCAGAACTAAGAGCGGACCCTTTTCCGGCAGTGCTTCCGAGCCGGCGGTTTTTGCCTTTGCCGCCCCGCAGATCCGGCACTGTGAAGCGAGGGCTTCACGGGAAGCGCAGGATGCGTCCCCGCAGGCTGCTTCCTCGCAGGACGTTCGTTCGTCCTTCCGAGAGGAAGAGTCTCCCTGCGGCAGCGGCGAAGGTGCTTCGGCGGCCGCATGACGGTCTTCGCCGCCCGTGAAACGGCGGATCAGCGGCACAGGGCAGACCCAGCCGCAGAAAATACGGCCCAGAAGCACCGTGATAGCGAAGAAAACCAGCAGTCCGACAAAGGCTCTGGGGATAAAAGTACGGTCGGCGATCATGGCTTCGAGGGCGCCCAGCGGACACACCTCGGCGATCTCGCGCCAGCCGAAGGAGGACGGCGTGCCCCAACCCGTATGCCAGGCGAGTCCCGCCGCAGTCATGAGAAGAAAGCCCGCGGCAGTCAGCGTGCGCAGGCGTCGTCCGGTTCTGCGGCTCATAAGGCACCTCCCTTCTTGAGCGGACGCACGACGACGCCCTTTTCCATGCCGCGCTTATAAGCCTGAAAGACGCTTGCGGGACAGATGAGCTCGCATTTGCCGCAGCCGTTGCAGCGGTCGGCGTCGATGATCGGCCGGTTCTGCGCGTCCAGCATCACGGCATCGTACGGACAGGCTTCGTGGCACTTGGTGCAGGCGCCCGTCCTGAGCGCGATGCAGGCTTCGGTGATTTCGGCAAGCCCCACTTTTTCCGTTTCGGGATCGAAGTCCAGGATGGCGCCGGTCGGACAGACTTCGGCGCATTTGCGGCAGAAGTCGCAGTAGCCGTGCCGGTAGTTCATGACGGGCGTGCGCATGACGGCAAGTCCGTCTGAAAAACCGCCCACGCCGATCACGCCGGTCGGGCAGACGCTGCGGCAGCGGTCGCAGCGCAGACAGCGTGAAAGAAATGCCTGAGGATCGGCTGCTCCGGGCGGCCGGATGAGCGTGCCGGAGCCGCCTGATGCGGCGGCACCCAAAGCAAAGAGCCCTGCGGCCCCGACCGAACCCGCTAGGAGAGAACGGCGCCCGATCGGTGAGGCAGAGAAGGCCGCAGCGGGGGAACGCGGCCGGGATTTAGGCTGTGCACACATGGCAAACTCCTGAGGAAGGGCTTTCGACGACTC
Source organism: Sutterella sp. (assembly GCA_017936545.1). Lineage (GTDB taxonomy): Bacteria > Pseudomonadota > Gammaproteobacteria > Burkholderiales > Burkholderiaceae_F > Sutterella. The sequence continues at coordinate 36,971 of JAGBFJ010000024.1, read as the reverse complement.
CTCAGCGGCCTGTTGTCAGTGTCTGCGTGCCGGAGGAGGCCCTCCTGTTATGTCGGCTGTCAGGCAGCTTCCTTGCCCATCAGATCCCTGAGAAGGCCGAGATCCGTGCGGATGAAATCCGCCGTGGCGCGGGCAGCGCCGCGGTAAAAGCCCGTCAGAGCAGCTTTGCGGGCATCGGCGCAGAAGGCGCCGGTCCAATTGGCGAGATGCTTTTCGCAGAAAGCGAGCTGTTCGGAGAGCGACTTTTCAAGCGCCGCCTCGTCGCCTTTTTCCAGCGCTCGGCAGCCTTCGGCCGCCAGAATCGCCATGAATTCGCATTCGAGGCCGATCTGATCCTCATGCATGTCCATGTCCTTCGCGCGAGCCAGACCGTGGGCGCGGTAGATGCGGCAGACATCCTCCCAGGCATCCTGCATCACCAGGCGCTGCGGACTCGTATAGACGGACTCGAACGGGTATGCGACCAGTCCTTCGGCAATGCCGGCGCCGAGGAAGGTATGAGCAAAGTCGACGGCCAGTTCCGTGACCGGATCATCGGTCTTCGGATCTCTGAGCCAGTCGGCGAGCTCAGAGAAACCCGCAGCAAGATCAGAGCCGTCGTCGGCAGGAAAATCCGCAGCGCGCAGCGCGTCGAGCAGCGCCGCATCGGCTTCGTGCTTGTAGATGCGGGCGAGCAACCGGTAGAGCGCCTCGCGCTGCTCGAGCACGCCTTTGAGTTCGCTGATTTCCTCGGAATTCATGATGTCGTCTCCTTTTGGTCAGTCGGGTCCGAAGGATCTTTTATAACGGAATAATTATCGTTTACTGTCTGAAGAAGTGCCAGACCGGCGTTCCTAACAGCTGCACCGTCCACTGAAACAGCGCGGACCCGGCGAAGGCTGCAGCCAGTCCGGCGATTCCGGCAGTTCGAGGTGCTCGGACAAACGCGATGCCGAGCGGAAGCGCCATGCCGATCAAGACGGAGCCCCAGAAGGGCATCGCCAGATCGCCGGTCAGCAGTCTTCCGCCGACGGCTTCCCAGCCGCCCGAGAATGTCGCGGCAGCGATGTAGACGGCAGTGAGCAGAACAAGAAGCAGCGCACTGCCTGCGCGGCAGACCGTGCCGCCGTCGTCGGGTTCGCCGGCGCACGCGAGGAGCACGCTTCGGGCAAAAGCCGCCGACACGGCCGTCCAGCCCAGATACGGCAGCACCAGCGTCCAGGTGTTCCAGGCCGGACGCCAGGGCATGACGAAGGCCGACCCGATGCTCGCCGAGAGAAGGAGCGACGCCACGGCGGCCGCGCCTGAGAGCGCGAGCGTCGTGCGGGCCTCCGCCCCGCGAAGCAGGGCGGCAAGATAGAGAACGATCAGCACGGCCGTCAGCGCGAACGTCACGAACTCACGGAAGATCCCTGTCGAAGGATGACCGAGCGCACCGAAGATCAGTTCGGGACGGCCGAGGTGCATCACGCAGAGAACGCCTCCCGCCGACAGACAGATCAGAGCGGCAGCCGCGGCCCCGGCCTGCACGCCGAGCGGGCAGGTTCTGGACTCGCCGGCTGCAGCCGCCGCTGCAAGCCCTGTTCCGAGAACGGCAAACGCCGTGAAGAACACCAGAAGCCAATCGTTTCCCATCTTGCCTACCTCTCGTCAGGGTCTCAGAGCATCTTCGGCGGGTTCACCTGCCAGTCGCCCGTCTTCTTATGAAGAATGTATCGGACGGTCGGACGGTTGCCCGCATCGGGCATGCTGTGGACGTTTTCCGGACCGGCAGCGGCGATCGCCTTGGAAACATCGCTTTCCGGATCGTCGATGTCGCCGAAGAAGCGGGCCTTGGAGCAGCAGGCCTTGACGCAGGCCGGCTTGTCACCCACTTCCTGCAGGTGATGGCAGAGCGTGCACTTTTCGACCACCTTCGCCTCCGGATTGTAGGAGCGGGCGCCGTAGGGGCACGCGGCCATGCACATCTTGCATCCGATGCACTTGGCCTTGTCGACGAGCACCTGACCGTCTTCGGTCTTGTAGGAGGCGCCGGTCGGACAGACCTTCACGCAGGGCGCGTCCTTGCAGTGCTGGCACACGGCCGGCAGGAAGTACTGCTTGATATTCGGGAACTTGCCCATCGGGCCGATCGAGAGCACCTTGTTGTAGTAGACGCCGAGCGGCACGTTGTTTTCCTGCTTGCAGGCCATTTCACAGGCGAAGCACCCGATGCACCGGTCGAGGTCGATAACCAATGTTTTCTGAGTCATGATTTAGAGCTCCGGATTCTTAGTCGTGTCGGTGGGCTGCGGCAGCCAGGGCTTGAAGTCCTCGGGCTTCGTCCAGATGCCGGCCGGCCCCTTGTCCGCCTTGGAAATGCGGACCTGATAGCCGCGCAGCGTGATGGTGCCCACCACCGGGTTGAGCGGGGCGTCGTTCTTCGAGAGTACGTTCACGTTCATTTCGCGCCAGCCTTCGGTCGGCGTATCGAGCGTTTCGGGGAACCAGAAGCGTTCCATGTATACGACGCCGACGGGGATGCCTTCCGTCACGCGGCACTTGCCCTGAATGCGGCCGCGCTTGGATTCGATCCAGAGCCAGTCGCCGTGCTTCACGCCGTACTTCTGCGCGTCGGCCGGATTAACCCAGGTTTCAGGCACCGGATAGATTTCGCGCATGAACGGGTTGTTTCTGAGCGTGCCGTGGTGGTACATCGGCAGACGGCCGTTCGTCATAACGAGCGGGTAGTCCTTGGCTATGGCGCGCTTGGGACTTTCAGCCGGTTCGGCGTACCAGGGCAGCGGATCGTAGTCCTTCGAAACCGGCGGGACTTCGTCAAGCGCATAGGGCTTGCCGGTGCGGCCGAGCTCGATGAAGACTTCGCCGTAGAGTTCGAGCTTCTTGGACGGCGTGCCGAAGCCCTTGGGCAGACCCGTCTTCTTGTCGGGCTGCTTGTAGACGTAGTACGTGTTCCACTTGTCGTAGGGCATGTAGGCGAACGGCTGCTTTTCCTTGAATTCCTTCCAGGTCATGCCGATATTTGCCAGACGGCCGTCGAGCAGCTCTTCCATCGTGTCCCAGTACGCGAGATCCTTCTTCATGAAAGCCGGATCGCAGGCGCGCTTGGCGTTTTCGTTGCCGAGCTCGGCGCACTTCTTGATGAGCTTCGACCAGAAGAGCGTTTCGTCTTCGGTTTCCCAGACGTGGGCCACGGGCTGACGGGCGAAGACCCAGTTCATGCATTCAACGAGCATGTTCGTTTCGAGCCATTCGGTGGCGGGCAGCAGAATATCCGCGTGCTTCGAGAAAGACGTCGGATACATGAACATGTGCACGATGAGATCCACGTTCTTGATGCCGTCGAGCCAAGCGGCGGCATTGCCGTTGACGCCGAACTTGTTGCCCGAGCGTTCGAGCCAGACTTTGATCGGATAGGGTCTGCCGGTCTTCATGGCTTCGAGAACGGCGGGAGGCGAAGCGGCGTCCCACTGCATCAGACCCTTGTGCTCGTTAGAGCCGAGACGCTTCTTGAGCTGGCCCTTCGGGAGGAGATAGGAGCAGCGGGTAGCGAGCGAGCCGGCGGGCACGATGTTGGTCGTCGGATTTCGCTGCATGAGCGCGCCCGGACGTTCGACGTTGCCGCAGAGCGCATTGAGGATCACGGAGCCCATGGCCGCTTCAACCGAGTTTTCGTTCTGGTCGGTGGCGACGCCGAGCGCGATGCCCGCGGGACCCGAAGCGTACATGCGGATGGCTTCTTCGATCTTCTTCGGATCGAGCCAGCAGGTTTCGGCGGTCTTTTCGAGCGTCCAGGGTTCGGCGCGCTCACGGGTGAGCGTAAAGCCGGTGGCGTATTCCACGCCGTTGTGCGTGAAGCGGCCTTCAAGCGCCGGGTCCAGATTGTCGTCCCACGGATAGGCGATGGGCTTGGGAGAATTCGTCTTCCGGTCCCAGACCACGTAGGTCTTCTTGTCGCCGGCACCGATGTCGGCGGCGCGCACGAGCATCTTGGTCTTGACGTTGACGAGATACGGCAGGTTCGTCCAGCGCATCACGAAGTCGCGGTCATAGAGCTTCCAGTCGATGATGCTTCGGATCCAGCAGAGCATGAGCGCCACGTCAGTGCCAGGACGGATCGGCAGCCAGATATCGGCCTTGGCGGCGTCCGGCACGAAGCGCGGGTCGATAGAAATGGTCTTCACGCCCTTGGCGCGCAGATCGGCAATGGCACGGCCGCCGCCCGCGGGGCAGCTGTAAGACACGTCGGTGCCCCACATGACGAGGCACTTCATTTCCGTATTGGGGTTGTAGACTTCGCGCGCCTGTTCGTCGGCGATCGAGGTCGTCGGGCCTCCGTACATCAGATGGTAGGCGAGCGTACGCGGCAGGAAGCACTGCGCGCAGCCCGGTTCGTAGAAGTTCGGCGTGCCGAAGGCGTTCGCCACGCGCGGAATGCCTCGGAAGGCCGGGTTTCCGCCGCCGCCCGTCGAGAAGAGGACGGATTCGGCGCCGTACTGACGGCGGACTTCCTCCATCTTGCCGGCGATGGTGTCGATCGCCTCCTTCCAGGAGATGCGCTTCCACTTGTTTTCGCCGCGCTTGCCGACGCGGATCAGCGGATATTTGTTGCGGTTGGGATGATACAGGGCCGAAATGCCGGCAAGGCCCTTCGGGCACATGGCGCCCTTGCTCATCGGATAGTCGGGATTGCCTTCGAGCTTCACGACGCGGCCGTTGCGCACATGCGCAAGAACGCCGCAGTTGTGAATGCAGGCACGGCAGGCGGTCTTCACGATCTTCGTTTCAGCCTGCGCCTTGGCGGCGGGTTCGGCGGCAGCTGCCGCCTGAACGAGACCGTCGACGCCGGTGCCTTCGAGCGCAGCGGTCAGTCCGGTCAGCGCCGATGCCTTGAGAAATGTTCTGCGATTAAGAATGGAGAGGTCCATTTTTGAGTCTCCGTTGGGGATCCTGAGACGGCGTCCTACGAATGCGGACGCCGGTCTTCCGAACGAGTTCTTATGAAACTGTTCGGGAGCAAGTGTGAGGTTTACAGCCGTCCAGAGCCACGTTAAAATGACATGAAAGCTTGCGAATTTTCCAAATTCATGAAATGAATAACGGTAGGCTAAAACCGCCGTATTTCAGGATGACCAAGCATGAATCCCTGAAGGACAGACATTTTCTCTTGAAGCTGTCTTCTAAAAAGAGCATTTCTGCCGTTTTCCGACAAATTTTCTTATATTAGGGTTAATGCGCAGTATATTCGGGTTTATTCTGATCCCGTTTTTCTGTTCGAAAGACCGGATTTCCGCCCAGACTTTAACTTTCGACCAAGGTTGACGAAGATGCAGTTCAAGGACAGTCTCGAGGCCTGGCGCGTGCTCATCGCTGCCGCCAAGACCGGCAGCATTTCCCAGACCGCCGTGCTCTGCGACACGGATCCGGCCCGTGCGTCGAAAATGATCACGGGACTGGAAAAGGAAATCGGCAGCGTCCTTTTCGACCGGCGCCGCCGCCCGATGAAGCCCACTGCGAAATGCCGGGCGCTGCTGGCGGCGGTCGAACCGCTCGTTTCGGATTTCGACGATGCCTGGGCCGTCTTTTCAGAGTCGGGCGGGCAGCGCATCATCCGCTTTGCCGCGCCGATTGATCTCGCGCGTCTCTACTTTTCGGAGCTTCTGGTGCGCTACACCGAAATACATCCGGAAACAGCCTTCAACATTCTTCCTGAAGCCGCGCCGGACGCCGTCCGCGAAGGCCGGACCGACGCCGCGATCATCAACTTCATGCCGGCGGATACCTCGGGACTGGTGCTGCGCCGCTACAACAGCAGCACGACCTGCCTTCTCGCCACGCCCGAATATCTTCGGGTCCACGGTTCGCCGGCTCATCCCGCGGATCTGGCGAATCACACGGGGCTGCTGCTTGAAACCGTCATGCATCCCGCGACGAGCGTCCTCTGGCGCGACGGCTCGCCCTCCCCGCTTCTGCGCTGGCGCAACGTGTTCGTCACGCATGATCAGATGACGCTGCGCCAGATGCTGCTCGAGCACCGGGGCATCACCGTCGACCTCTACGCCGGGCACATGATCCCGGAAATCAAGGCGGGCACGGTCGTTCCGATCATGCCCGGCTGGCGCCGCGAACCCTGGGAGATGTCGGTGGTGACGAGCATCGACGGCGAAAGACGCTCGAAGCGGCTGGCGGATTTCGCCCTCTTCGTCGCGGAAGAAGCCGGCAAGGACTGGCGAAGCGTCAGGCGGGAAGCCGACGCGGCGGTGGCCGAAGCCTTCCGGCGCCGGCTCGGCTCATAGGAGCGAAGGCATGCTGACTTCCGACAATCTTCAGGCCTGGCGCGTGCTGGCGCTCACCGCGCAGACGGGCAGTCTTTCCGAAACCGCCTCCCGCCTCGGCATCGAACTTTCCAAGGTCTCCCGCCTCATCACGTCGCTTGAAAAGGAAATGGGCCTGACCTTCTTCGACAAGAGCCGTCGTCCCTACCGGGCGACGCCCGAACTGACGTCGCTTCTGAACGCGGTCGAACCCCACCTGCGTGCCATCGATGAAGCCTGCGAGCTGAGCCGCGCGCGGCGCGAAAGAACCGTCATCCGCTTTTCCGCGCCGATCGAACTCTCCCGTCTCTACTTTTCCGACGTGCTGCTGTCCTACGCCGAATCGCATCCGAACGTGACCTTTTCGCTCGTTCCGGAACAGACGGTCGAAGGCGTGCTCGCGGGCACAGTCGACGCCGCCGTGCTCAACCAGCCGCCCGGTTATGCGCCGGAACTCACCGTGAGGCTCTACCACATCACCTCGACCGCCGTTCTCGCCACGCCGGAATACCTGCGGCGCACCGGCACGCCCCGCTCGCCCGCCGATCTCGCGCAGCATACGGGCCTGCTTCTCAAAACCGTCAACCTCAACCCTACCCACTGCCTCTACAAAGACGGGACGCCCTCGGGCATGCTCCGATGGAAGAGCGTCTTTCTGTCGCACGATCAGATCGCGCTCAAGGAGCTGCTGCTCGAACACCGCGGTCTGACGGTGGACCTCTCGCTAGGGCACGTCATCGACGAGCTGAAAAACTGCCGGATCGTGTCGGTGCTCCTCGGCTGGGAGCGCGCGCCCTGGCACATGTGTCTGGTCACGCGCCGGGACCGCGAGGCGCAGCTTCCGGAGCTGCGGCGCTTTGCGGAATTCATCGCCAAAAAGACCGGCGACGACTGGACTGCAGTTACGCAAGCCGGCCGTCAGGCCATTCTCCGTCAGGCGGGCTTCCTGCTTCCGAACGGTCTGTAGCAGCGGACTTCCGAGGAACAGGGGCTGCCCTCGGTCAGCCAGAGCGTGCGCTCCGTCAGATCAAGCACCATGCACCAGAGAGAAGTGTGGCGGTGATATTCGGGAAGCGTCATGTCGTCGTGACGGCAGACGCTGTCCGGGCAGCCGGCATGATCCGAAAGAATTCGGATCAGCTCCTTCGGCCCGAGCTGTCCCTCGAGCGGCCTTGTCAGACGGCGGATTCTGTCGAGTCTCGTATATGTCGACGTATAGGAATAGCGTGTCGCCTCGTCGCCTGCGAGCATCAGAGGCGAGAGCCAGTGATTCGTGTGGCAGAGCGCATGGCCGCCGCAGAGCAGAATGTCGAGCGACTTGGGCGCCGTCTCGAGCGCGACAACCAGGCCGTCTCCGCTTGCAAGTCCGATGCAGCCCGCACCGGCTCTGCGGGCCCTGGCCACCGCATCGATGGCCTTGGGCACCGTCGGCTGTGAAAGGGCATGGCGCATCTGAACGTGCAAAGGAACGCCCGCCTGCCCTTTGGCAACGGAAAGCGCATTGAGGCTCAGTCCGACGCCGGCCTCGTTGAGGCCCTTGCCGCCCACCAGACCCGCCTCGGTGATGATGAGCGCCTTTTCGTAGGGCGGCTGATCGATTTCAAGGATCACAGTCGTATCGGCGCCGATCGACCACCAGTCCCAGGTCTGCGCCAGATAGGTCCGGCCGTCGATCGAGACTTCGGGCGGCACGCCGATGACCGAGCAGGCATCTTCTTCTTCCACCTGAGCGAACATGACTTCGGTTCGGGCATTCATGAGAAGAATCGTGCCGAAATCGAGGCCTGCGCCTTCGGCGATGCCTTCCATTTCCTCGATCAGATCAGGACGGTAGGCACGGATCGGATCCGCATAGACCCGTGCCCGCCTGTAGGCCTCGTCCCAGCTCATGTGCGCCTCTTTGTCAAAGAGCACGCGGTATTCGGCGGCGACCCGGTGAATGCGCTCCCGCGCCGCCCGCCCATAGGCGAGGCCGCGCTCCCTGGGTGTCCCCGAAAGACGGATGTACTGATGACGGCTGGGAAGCGATTCGCTCATGAATGGATCCTCCGAAAAGCCGGGAGCAGCCGGCGGAAGGCCGGCCCCGCCCCGATGGAACATCATCGATTGTAATCCCGGCTCACGGCCGCCGATTCTCGTTCTGCGGCAAGCACTTCCGTCCCTGCCTCCGATTCCGTTCCTTCCAGACGACGCTGAGCAAGCGCCCATTCCCTTACCCAAGAACGCATTTCATCCGTGCCGAGCACGCCGCAGGCGAATCCCTTTCGAACCAGCGAGGCCGGCACGAACTGATCGTACTTCTCGAACACCGGCACCTCGCCCGGCCAGAGGAGCGCTTCGGGGCTGTCGAGCGCGTCCGCCGCTTCCTCAAGCACGCGGAAGAATTCCGTCTCGGACACCTTCATGCGGAAGATCATGAAGTACGGCTTCGACGAATCAAAGGCCTTGAGGCCGAGCCGCTTTTCGGCCCGGATCCTGATCAGGCGCTCAAGCGCCATGAAGGCATAGGTGCCGAGCCAGGGGAAGAGACACCACATGTCTCCGCCGAGATTCACGAGCACGCGGCTGCCGAGTCCGGCCTTCATCGCGGTATCCCGCGCCGCCGAAAGCCGCGCCCAGGCGTTTCGCATCAGATAGGGATAACGGCGGCCGCAGCCGAGCACGCCGCGCATCTTTTCGAGCACCCTGGTGTGGATGTCGCCCGGACAGAGACCGAAGAAGGCGGGCACCTTGCCCGTCACCAGCCGCACCCAGACCACATGGCGTTCGACGTCGACCTCCTCGACCAGCCAGACCCTCCCCGCAATCGCCACTTTCTCGCCTTCGGGCGGCGGCTGGACGACGGTTCCGAGCTCCTGGGATTCGCAACGCACGCTGAATTCCTCATTTTCCTGAAAAACCGCGTAGAAGCGGAAGTTTCCGGTCATGCGCTCACCGGCCAGGCCGATGATGAGCCCGCCCGTTTCCGTTCGCTCGAGCTGTCCCGTCTGCAGCATGTGACGCAGCAGCGTGCGGTAGTCGCCGGGCTCGATATTCGCAAAGGGCGACAGCGTCAGCACGCGCGAAGCAAGCTCCGCCGGCTGCATCTCTCCGCCCGAAACGAGCGTCGCCATCGTCTGATGGTAGAGCAGACTGAAGGGCAGCCGGCCCGTCCTCGGCGGCTCCACCCAGCGTTCCTCGCGATAGCACTCGATGACAGCGATCGCCTGAAGAAGCCGCCAGGGCATCAGAAGCGGAAGACTGGTCCTCGGCTCGGGCTCTTCCTCGCGAACGGCGAACCACATTTCGGGCGGCGTCCCGCGACGTCCCGTTCGGCCGAGCCTCTGGAGAAAGCCCGACACGGTATAGGGCGCGTCGATCTGGAAGGCCCTCTCCAGCCGGCCGATGTCGATCCCGAGCTCGAGAGTCGCCGTCGTGACGGTCGTGACCCTTTCCTCGTCGTCCTTCATCGCCGCCTCGGCGTCGGTTCGGATCGAACGCGACAGATTGCCGTGATGAATCAGGAAGCGTTCGGGCTCGCCGCGGGCCGTGCAGTACTGACGAAGCGTCGTCGTCACGCCTTCGCACTCTTCGCGAGAATTCGTAAAGACCAGGCATTTTTTGTCCCGCGTATGCGCAAAGATCCATCCGATGCCGGGATCGGCCGACGGAGGCGGCGTGTCGGAGGACGGCGCGAGCGGCGGCAGCACCGGCACGGATTCGTCCCAGCAGTACGCATCACCGGCCTGCGGCCCGGTCTTGAAGAAATGCTCGACGGCCAGACGCCACTCGGGCGAAGGCGCGTCCACCGCCGGAATGCGGGCCGCCCGTCGGGAATTCCCCTGAAGAAAGCGCGCGGCCTTTTCCGTGTCGCCGATCGTGGCGGAAAGCCCGATTCGCCGCGGATCGGTCCCCGAAAGCCGTGACAGCCTCTCGATGAGGCAGAGAGTCTGCGCGCCGCGGTCGCCGCGCATCAGAGAATGAATTTCGTCGATCACGATGAAGCGCAGATCGCGAAAGAGCGACGTGACGGCCCCGTGCTTTCGCATCAGAAGCGCTTCGAGCGACTCGGGCGTGATCTGAAGAATTCCCGAAGGATGCTCGAGCAGCTTCTTCTTGCGGGACTGCGCCACGTCGCCATGCCAGGCCCATACCGGAATGCCGTTTTCCGTGCAGAGATCGGTCAGGCGCTCGAACTGATCGTTGATGAGCGCCTTGAGGGGCGCAATGTAAAGGACCCCGACCGACTGCGGCGGGTCTTCGGCCAGCAGCGTCAGAATCGGGAAAAATGCGGCTTCCGTCTTGCCGGACGCGGTCGAGGCGCAGAGAAGGACGTGATCTTCGGAATTGAAGATCGCGTCGCCGGCCGCCGCCTGAACGGCTCTCAGTTTGGTCCAGCCGTGTTCGTAGATGTAGTCCTGGATGAACGGCGCATAGCGCCCGAATACGCCCGCCATGCCGCCCTCCCTCAGAGCGTAAAGCCGTCCAGCCGGCGAATGCCGGGATCCTGCGCCGGAACGGCGCCGGCGGACACCGAATCAAGCGTCTGAACGAAGTCCCCGGAAGCCAGCACCGCGTCCGCCGTGAGATCGGGATGCTGCATCAGGAGATTGAGAAGCTCGATGAAGTCCCGGATGATTTCTCTGGGCGTCATATGGGTGTCCGCCCCTTCCCGGTCGAATTCCAGCTTCAGAAAACGCGCCAGATCCGCTTCAGTGAGTCCCGAGTCCCGTCCGTAGAGACCGGCATGCATGGCGGCGAGCTTTTCCGTGAGAACCAGCAGCTCTTCCGGCGTGAGCGGCTCGAGCGCGATGACGGGCGAGAGCAGATCCCGCCGGCCTTCCGACGAAAAGCGTCCCGAAGCGAGCCTCGAGCGCAGCGCCTCGTAGCTGTAGAGACCTCGCCGCCGGTCTTCGACCGCCTGGGGCGTGCCGCCCATGACGATGCCGAGCCAGCGGGCCTTGCCCTGCAGCGTGTCGTTGTACATCGAGAGAATCTTCTCGTAGTTGTACTGCCGGGAAATGCTGTTCGGAATCTTGTAGAGATTGATGAGTTCGTCGATGAAGACGATGAGGCCCGCGTAGCCCGCTCCCTTCAGAAAAAGCGTAAAGAGCTTGAGCACGTCGTACCAGTTGTCGTCCGTGACGATGAGACCGATCCCGAGATCCGCTCTCGCCTCCGCCTTCGTCAGGTACTCGCCGCGAAGCCACTTCACGACGTGCGCCCGATCTTCGTCGCAGCCCGATTCGGCCGCGCGGAAGTAGCGCAGCATCAGAGAAGAAAATTCATAGCCGTAAAGCACTTCTCCGAGCGACGCCACAGTGCGCTGCAGGGCGGCTTCGGCGAGCGCCTGAAATGCGGGCCCTTCGGCAGGGATTCCCCTGCATGCAGCCTCGGCGGCCGCGTCGGCCCGCAGCGCGGCGATCCAGCGGTCGAGCAGCAGCGTCAGAGCGCCGCCCTCAGGCATGGTCTTCGTCGCCAGGTTCTGCATGAGCTCGCGGTAGGTCGCAAGCCCCTGCCCGTTCGTGCCGTGATGACGCCGCTCGGGCGCCAGATCGGCGTCCGCCACCGCGAAGCCCCGATCCATGACATAGCTTCGGATCGTCTGAATGAGAAAACTCTTGCCGCTCCCGTAGCGTCCGGTGATGAAACGAAACGAGGCGCCGCCTTCGGCCACGGACTCCACGTCGCCCAGAAGCGCATCGATTTCCGCCTTGCGGCCGACAGCAACGTACTGCAGACCGATGCGCGGAACGACGCCTCCCCGGAGCGCGTTGAGAACGGTGCGCGCAATGCGCCTGGGGACCTTGACGGGACTCTGAGAAGGCATGTTTTTCACTCACTGTCGGAATAATCGCTCAATATCTCAAGAGCATACTCGCGGCAGGACAAGTTTGCATGCCTTGCCGCTTTACGAAAGGAATTTATTGAAAATCAATACCTCTCGTCCTCTTCTTTGGGAAACCGCACGTCGGACAGCATCAGGCGCCAACTTCCGGCGTCGTCGCCCCGATCGCGCCATTTGAGAAAGAGCCGCGGTTCGGCTCCGGGCTTCAGATGCACCGCCATCAGTGCGAGCGAATGCGAGCCCTTCGAACCTTCATAGCAGGGACGCCAGACGGCGCCGTCAGGCCCGCCTTCTCGGTCGGATGCCATTCGAACGGCATCTTCGAGGGTCCGTCCGGCGGGCTTGCCAGCAAGCAGCGCCTCCATTCGCGCGAGGCGGAATTCGCTCGATCCCTTCATGCGGATGTTGCCTTCTTCAGCACCTTTGAGAATATAGTGATTGGCATGCGCCAGCGTGCCGTTTTCCGTCACCTTCACGACAGTTCGTCCGCCCGGAAGCACTTCGACGACGGCCGACTTCGTCGCGTCGGCCATCATGTAGTTGGTGGGTTCCGAAAAGACTTCCGGATGCGAAAGCGCTTCGTCGACAGACGCGCAGTACCGGATCAGAAACTCCTGTCCGGGCAGTCCTTCGGAACTTTTGAACCGGACCGCCTCCCTGCGGATCTCCTTCGGCACGGAGCCCGCCGTCGTGCGAAAGACGACGAGTCCCTTCTCGTTGACTCCCATGTTGAAGGTCTGCCTTCGCCCCGTGAAAAGACCCATATAGGCATAGCCCGACGGCGGACGAACCGTTTTTACCGTCTGTCCGTGAAAGATCTCGTCGCGAACCTTGACGACGATCGTCCCGCCGCCGTCGACGGAATCTCCCGTCGCAGCAAACACCGTACAGGCGGCAGTCTGGCCCGCCAGCGTCGTCAGGCATGCCGCCGCGATCAGCCGAAACAACATTGGATTCTCCCAGAGTGAATTCCGAACAGACAGCATAACCCGAACGCACCCTCGGAAGGCGCCTGTGTGCATTCCTCCGCCCTGCCTGATCCGGCTTCTTGAGCCGTCGGAAACCCGTGCGTGTCTGGCGGCAATTTTCCCTCATTTATCAGGGAAGGTCTGAGAACCGGCGGCATCGCCGACGGCTCTGCCCTCGCCTTCAGCTGATCAGAGCCCTGACCTCGTCTTCATAGTCCTCAACAATGCCGATGCCGTCAGGCAGGAGCTCGAGCACGGCGTCGCCGACCGCTTCGAAAAGCTTGCCGTTGATGCCGTCGACGATCATGCTGTGAGAAAGACCGGTTTCAAGCAAATCCGGACGGCATTCCCCCTCAAGCAGCCTGCCGAGGAAAAGCTTTTCAGCCTCATTCAGCAGGTCTTCGTCCCGGGAGGATTCGGCGGGCTGATCGTCCGCCGGTTTTACCTTCCGGCACGGCTGCTCCGGCAGGGATGCAGGAGTCGGCGTCTCCGGCGCAGACTCGCAAACAGGCTCAGAGCTGACCGGCAGATCCGCATCGTCCGGAAGGCCGTTCTCCTCCTCGGTCACCGTCAGTTTGGCCTGTGTTTCCAGCGCGTCCGCCCTAATGCCGGCCAGACGGCTCAGGTCGATCGAGGCGGCGGGATTGGCCGCCTCCCGGCGCTCCCGGCGGATCAGGGCTTCGGCATCGGCCGCCGCAGCCAGAACGGCGTCAGGCAAACCGGGCGGCCGGCGCCCTCTGACGCCCTCGAGCCTTCTGGCCGCGTCTTCCGCCGCCTTCATCAGCTCTGCGACCGCAGGCCTTCTGCCCCGCTCGAAGAAAAAAGATTCGAAGCGCAGACGGCCTTCGCGGACGACCGCCCGCTTTTCAGCGGACATCTGCGTCACATGATCGGGCGCTCTCAGTCCGTCCCAGAACACCGCCCGTTCGAAAGGTCTGCGGCGCAGTTCGAGCCAACTGCCGAACCAGGACTTAAGCTCCTCACGGGGTCGGAGCTGAAGAAGCCGGCGCCATGTCAGCACGGCAACCCGCCGGCAGAGCGCCTCGTGCGACTGCCGAAACACACTCTTCAGCGCGGATGCCCCGGCGAAATCCTCCAAACGCCGGATCAGCTCCGCTTCATGGTCCCTGCACCAGCCGGGCGAGAACATCAGATTCAGCACCCTGTGCGATTCAGGCACGAGCTGGCGCCGCAGCAAATCTTCCGAGAGTCCCCAGAACGCCACGAAGTCGTCCATCCAGAACGGGAGATAGCGTTCGAGCGTCGAATCAAAGCGCTGCCACGCCTTCGCAAAAGCCTTCAGCGCCTCAAGGCAGGCAGCCGGCGTCTGCGCGCCGACGCCGTGCAGCAGCTCGTACACATGAATGAAGGCAAACGCGACGGGAGCTGCCTCCGGATGCCCTTTTCTCAGCTGCGTGCGCCAGTAGAAATAAGCCTGAAGCTGCCGCAGCGACATGTCGGCATAGGTCGGATAAAACGAGACGAACCCCGCCGTCGCGCATCGGTCCTCCTCGAAGTCCGCCATGAAGCAGGCCTGCTCGTAAAACACCGCCTCGTCGCTCTTTCCGGCCGTCCAGCCCCGTTCGGCGATCGCCAGCATTTCTCTGTACCGGGGACGGATTTGTTCAGCGGCGGCGGCCCGGGCGGCAAAGCGTCCGGCCGGAGGCGGAATCTCTTCGTCAACGTAGGGCATGGCGGCATCTTCTTAAGGTTCGTACGACAGAAGACCATGATATCGGTCTTTGCCCTTCGACGTCCGCCTCCCCGGCGCCGCGTCCGGCCGGCGCATGAAGCTTCTAAGGAAAAAGCGCCCGCGCGACTGCGCGGACGCTTCTGACGAACCGGTCTCTCTTTGCAAAAAAGAGTCTTTTCGGCCTTATTTGGAGGCCGTTTTTTCCTCGGCAGGGGCCTTTTCCGGGGCCGCCTTATCGGCGGTCTTCTCAGCCGGCTTTTCCGCCGATTTTTCGGCAGCCTTCTCGGCATGAGCCTTATCGGCTCTGGGTTCATGGGTCTTGTCGCCCGACTTGGGGCTGCGAATGCTCGGATGATCGAGCTTTTTCAGGTGAAGCTGATCGATTCGGAAGCCCGCGACGCTGGTCACTTCGAAGCGATAGCCCGCGAAGTCAACGTGATCGCCGCGCTTGGGCACCCTGCGCAGCATGTACATCATGAAGCCCGCCACCGTTTCGTAGGTTTCCTCTTCGGGCATGCTCTCGATGTCGAACTGGCGTTCGATGTCGTCGACCGGCGTAGCGCCGTCGATCACCCAGACGCCGTCGGCGCGCTTCACCATCTGCGCTTCGCCGGCCGTGGCGAAGTAGTTGCCCATCACGAGCCACATGATGTCCTTGAGCGTGATCACGCCGACGGTGAGGCCGTACTCGTTGATGATCACGGCGAAGTCGGAATTCTCATGCTTGAAGAGATCAAGCGTTTCCGTAAGCGTCAGCGAATCCGGAATCGTGATCACCGGACGGACCAGATCGCCTTCCTTGAGCGAGAAGGTTTCCTTGTTCACGTAGCGGGTCAGAAGCTCCTTGGCGTCGAGACAGCCGATCACATGGTCGATGTCGGTGCTGCAGACCAGATACTTGTCGTGCGGCGTTTCAGAAATTTTGCGGGCGATGATTTCGTAGTCCTCGTCCAGCGTGAAGTAGACAATGCTGTCGCGCGCGGTCATGGCCGAAGGCACGAGGTGGCTTTCAAGGTCCATCACGTTCGTAATGGCCGTATGTTCGATCGGGGCGATGACGCCGGCGGCGGCACCCGCCTCGACGGTCGCCATGATGTCTTCGTTGGTGATCTTGTCCTGATTCTTGAGCGGCACGCTCATCGCACGCATGATGGCATTGGCGGCGATCGTCAGAAGCCAGACGATGGGCTTCAGAATCCAGATCAGAAAGAGCATGCTGCGGATCGTGCGCACGGCCACCTGTTCGGGACAGCTCATGGCGACGCGCTTCGGAATCAGGTCCGCAAACATCACGAAAAGCACCGTCACGAGCGCGACGGAGCAAGTGAGCGATGCGCCCGCCACAATCTGTTCGGGCAGGAAGAGCGCGAGCACGGGTTCAAAAACCACGCCGAACACTTCTTCACCGACCACGCCGCCCAAAATGGCGACGAGGTTGATGCCGACCTGAACCACCGAGAAGAAATAGCCCGGATTCTCCTTGAGCTGCAGCACCTGCGCGGCACGCCGGTCGCCGTCTTCGGCCATGCTCGTCAGGCGTACCTTGCGCGAGCCGGCCAGCGCGATCTCGGACATGGCGAAGTACGCCGCGCCGATGATCAGCAGAATGATTAAGGTTAAATTGGTGAGAAAGTCCACGATGCCCCCTGTGCGATTCAATGTCGGGAAATCTCCGTTTCCCTGAGCAATCGATTATTTTAGCGCATGACAGGCAACGATTTCTTCTGCCGTCCCGATATTGCCTCGTCAGAGCGAAACGAATGCCTCTCCAATGTGTCGGCCGCACAACCGAATCTCTCCTCTCCGACACCGATCGGGAACTGCCGGGAATGGTCCGCGCCTTTTCTTTTCCGGACGAATCCGTCAGAATCCTGTCGTCGGCGGTCTGCCGGCGACATCAGACAGGAATCTTCCATGCGCAGCACCAATCCCGGTTTTGTTCCCGATTCACCTTTCGTCCGCCCGCTTCCGCCCGAATGGGAAGCCTTCTTCTGCGTCTTTCCCAAAGCGGAACTCCACTGCCACCTTCTCGGAACCATCAGCAGAGAAACCTTTTCGGATCTGGTGAAGCTCGCCGGATCTCCCGTCACCGAAGATGACATTTCGGCGTTCTACACCCGGGGCGAAAAGCCGGTCGGCGTCCTGCGCATCTTCCGCGCACTGGAAGAGTCGATTCTTACGAAGCCCGAGTTTCTGACCCGAATCACCGTCGAGCATATGGAGCGCGTCGCCGCGCAAGGCGTGCGCTACATCGAATTCTTCTGGAACTGGACTGGGCTTGCGAGGCATATGAGCTTTGAAGCCGCTCAGTCCGCCGTCGCTCAGGGTCTTCGGGAAGGCCAGATGCGCTTCGGCGTCATCGGCCGGTCCGTTCCGGCAATCGACCGTGAAGCTTCGCCCGAAGACGCCGTACGGCTTGTCGAGGAAATGTGCGCGCACCGCGTCCCGGAAACCGTCGGTCTCGGCATCGACTATCGCGAGACGGGCCACGAGCCGGAAAACTTCTGGAAGGCTTATCGGATGGCCCGCAAGGCCGGCTTTCATGTGACGGCGCACGCCGGCGAATTCGGCGAACACTGGCGCAACGTCGAGACCGCGATGACGCTGCTTGAATGCCGGCGCATTGATCACGGCTACACGATCACGGACAATCCCGCTCTGGCCGCGAGAGCCCGGGCGCAGGGCATCATTTTTTCCGTCGTTCCGACCAATTCCTACTATCTGAGAACGCTTTCCGACGACGAATGGGCGCTCAGACATCCGATCCGTGCCATGGCGCGGGCGGGACTACGCATGTTCCCGAACAGCGACGATCCGGCCATGCATCACGTCTCCGTCAGCGAAAGCTGGAAGCTGATGTTCAACTGGCTCGGCTTTTCGCTCGGCGATCTGCGTCAGTGTCTTCTCAGTGCCATCGACGCCGCCTGGATCGACGATGAAACGAAAGCCCGCTGGGGCGTCGAATGGACGGACGAATTCGACCGGCTGGCAAAGGCGCTGCCTCCGCTTCAGCAAAACTGACCTCACGGTTCGCTTCTGCGGCATCGGCGATCATAGCTGCTGAAACATTCCGTGATTCAGAATGACGGCGAACTTCTGCATGCCGGCCGATGCGCGTATATTTGTCGGCAGCTGTCCGCCGGTTTTCCGTCATGTCTCTTTTCGCGCTATTTCTTGTCCTTGCCGCCGCGCTGATTCACGCGACCTGGAACTACCACCTCAAAAAGGCGGCTGCGGGCCGCGTGTTCTGGCTGCTCTGCTACAGCGCGACCTCGATCGTCATGATCCCGGCCCTTCTCATCCGGGATGCATCGGTTTTTGCCGAGATCACGCCGATCGGCTGGCTCGTCATCTGCCTTTCCGCGCCGATTCACGTGCTCTATTCGCAGATTCTGCAGACGGGCTATCGGCTTTCCGACTACAGCGTCGTCTATCCGACGGCAAGAGGCACCGGACCGCTCATCAGCGTGACGGCCGCCGTGCTGATTCTCGGCAATTCCCCAAGCCCTGCCGGCTGGTGCGGCATCGCCGCGATTCTGGCAGGCATCGTGCTTCTGACGCTCAAGCCGGGTTCCGCCGCAGAAGGACGCAAAGTCCGAACCGGCCTTTTCTGGGGCTCGCTGACGGGCTGCTGCATTGCGGGATACACCTTCTGCGACGCCTGGGCCGTGCAGCAGGCAACAGGCCTGACGCCGCTCACCTTCTACTTCCCGTCGATCTTCATGCGGATCTTCTGGCTCGCGCCCTTCGTGCTTCTCGGGTCGGACTGGCGAGCCGACGCCCGGGCCATCTTCAGAGAGCCCGTCAAACGCCGTTCGCTGGCCGTCGTCACGGTCGGTTCTCCGCTCGCCTTCGTGCTGGTGCTTTATGCAATGACCGAAGCGCCTCTCGCTTATGTCGCACCGGCACGCGAGGTCGGCATGATGGTCGGCGTCATCGCAGGCGCTCTTCTTCTGAGGGAACGCCTGAGCGCAACCCGCATCGCCGGCGCTGCCGCCATGGTTCTGGGCGTCCTGCTTCTTGCCCTCGGCGGCTAAGCGCCGACGAAGCCGAAAAGACGGAGGGAGCGCCCGCGAAGGCACTCCCTCTTCATTTTAAACCCCTCTGTTGAAAATCAGATTCTGGATTTAACGGCGTCCAGACCCGTGCAGGCGGCAAAGGCCGCCACGCCGGATGAAAAGCCCGTCACCGGCTCCAGAAAGCCCAGCACCGGCGCTGCAATGAAGAAGGCAGAGAGCCCGATCATGGCCATCGAAGCCGAACCGATCAGCTTTCTCGTTTTAACCGCAGATTTTTCCGTCATATTGATCCCGTCGGCAATTTTGCATTCGCAAAATGCGAATGATTCTCATTTGCGTTAACGATAATCATTCTCATCCGAACTGTCAAGTGCTGCAGTGTTTCCGGCTGTAGTGAAGGCTCTCCGTTTCCAGACCGCAAAGCACGTCCGGATGCCGATGACGCTTCCCGGCGGGCGTCAGAGGAATCGACGGCACCCAGGCAATCCTTCTGGGCGACTTCCAGCGGGCCAGTCTTTCCGACAGGCATGTCTCGAGCCGGGACGCGGAAAGCCGGCTGCCGTTTTCCGGCACCAGCAGCGCGGTCACGATCTGTCCCCACTTCTCGTCGGGCATGCCGAGAACAAGCGCCTCCCGGATGCCGGGCAGCGATTCGAGCACGCTCTCCACTTCGGCCGGAACGACCTTTTCGCCGCCCGTGATGATGAGGTCGGACTGCCGGGCGAGGATGCGCACTCGGCCTTCGGCATCGACCGTGCCGGCATCCCCCGTGGCGAACCAACCCTCGCTGACGACGGCCGGTCTGCCCCAGTAGCCGTTAAAAAGCAGCGGACCGCTCAGAAGAATCTCACCGTTCTTTTCTCTGTAGCGAATGCCGCGAAGGGGTACTTCGCCCGACGAGACGGGCTGGAGTCTCTCCTCCCAGGCGGATATGCCCGAACTGCTTCCGGTTTCCGTCATGCCGTAGGTCGTCACGACCGGCACGCCGCGGCGGGCCGCTTCAGCCCGGAGCTTCGCCGGCATCGGTGCGCCGCCGATCAGAAGGGCCCGCAGTCCCGCAGGATTCCTCCAGCCGGGATTCTTTTCAAACACGTCGGCAAGCATGGCGGGAACCAGCGACGCCAGCGTCACACCGTCTCGTTGAAGCGTCTCGGGAAACGCGGCGCCGCAAAAACGCGGAGCGAGCGACAGCGATCCCCGAACGGCCAGGGTGCGGAGCACGATACCGAGCCCGCCGACGCGCGCGGGCGAAAGGGAGAGCTGAAAAACGTCGTCCGGCGTCATGCGAAGCGCTTCGGCGGCGGCCAGAGCGCCGGCGGCGAGCGAGCGTCGGGTCAGCACGGCCGGCTTCGGACGACCGGTGGTGCCCGACGTGAAGACAACGAAAGCCGTGCCTTCGGGAAGCGGTTCAGCAATCACCTCCGCCTGCCTTCGAAGGGCCGTCTTCTCGCCATCGGTCAGCTTGGGCGAAAAGAGAACGGCCGGAATACCCTTCTCCAGAAGCGCGAGCAGATCGACGAGCCCAGTGAAATCCGAACCGGCCGTCAGAAAGGCCGGCCGTCCCGGCGCCGGCCGCTCCAGCGAGGCCGCCCTGCCGCTCACCGCTCGGGCAAGCTCGGCGTAGCTGATCCGCCGGCCGCCTTCGATGACGGCCGTCTTCCGGGGAACCTCATCGGCGGCGGCGATGAGGCTGAGCGGATCGGAGCCCGTTGCCGAAATACATTCAGGCATGATGCGCCTCAGGGCAGACGGCGGAACTTCGTGAAGTCCGGACGGCGCTTTTCAAGGAAGGCGTTCTTCCCTTCGCGGCCTTCGTCGGTCATGTAGTACAGTAGCGTGGCGTTGCCGGCGAGTTCCTGCAGACCGGCCTGACCGTCGCAGTCGGCGTTGAGCGCCGCCTTGAGGCAGCGGATCGCAAGCGGCGAATTGGCCAGCATTTCACGGCACCACTGAACCGTTTCCGCTTCAAGACGCTCGATCGGCACGACCGTGTTGACGAGTCCCATGTCGAGCGCTTCCTTCGCGCTGTAGAAGCGGCAGAGGAACCAGATTTCGCGGGCCTTCTTCTGACCGACGATGCGGGCCATGTAGGAGGCGCCCCAGCCGCCGTCAAAAGACCCGACGCGGGGTCCCGTCTGACCGAACATGGCGTTTTCGGCGGCGATCGTCAGATCGCACATCATGTGCAGCACATGACCGCCGCCCACGCACCAGCCTGCCACCATCGCCACGACGGGCTTCGGGCAGGTGCGGATTTCGCGCTGCAGGTCCAGCACGTTGAGCCGCGGCGTGCCGTCGTCGCCCACGTAGCCGCCCGTGCCGCGCACCTTCTGGTCGCCGCCCGAGCAGAAGGCCTTTTCGCCCATGCCCGTGAGAATGACGGCGCCGATGCTTTCGTCATTGCGCGCGTCGTTGAGGGCGCGGCTCATTTCCATGACGGTGAGCGGTCTGAAGGCGTTGTGAACCTGCGGGCGGTTGATGGTGATCTTGGCGATCCCGTCTTCGCACTTTTCATAAATGATGTCGGTGAACTCCCCGGCCCGATGCCATTCGGGAACGGGCGGAAGATGAGAGGTGTCGAGCATCGGCTGCATGATGCGTGTCCTTTGTAAAGTCGTTGTGTGGTTCTGTACGGGGTTTTCAGCGCTGAGCGCGGGCCTTCAGGGCGAGCGGCTTCCACTTCAGCGCTTCCTCTGCTATGAAGCGGCGGAAATCGGCCGGCGCTCTGAACTGCGGTTCGGCGCCGAGCCGCAGAAGCCGTTCGCGAAGGGCAGGCCGGGCCAGCGCCTGCTCCGCCGCGCGGGCCAGCGCTTCGGCTTCCTCGTCGGGAAAGCCTGCCGGCGCGGCAAGGCCGTCCCAGGCGCAGAGCGAAACGCCCGGGAAACCGGATTCGGTCATCGTCGGCACGCCGGGAAGAAGCGCGGAGCGCGCAGGATTCGTGACAGCAATTGCGCGAAGCGCGCCGCTGCGGATATGCGGCAGCAGATTCGGCATCACGTCGATCAGAAAGGGAATGCGTCCTGCAAGCACTTCATTGACGGCCGCCGCGCCGCCCGCGTGCGGAATGTGATTGAGTTCAAGTCCGGCTTCCGCCTCAAACAGAGAGCCGGCGAGATGACTGGTCGTGCCGGCGCCCGCCGAGGCAAACGCCGTTTCGCCGGGACGGGCGGCGGCATGACGGACGAGATCGGAAACTGTCCTGACGTCGGGCATCACCTTCGGATTGACCGCCAGCACGAGACCGATCACCGTCAGACCGGCCACCGGCTTCAGATCCGTGAGCGGATCGAAGGCACGCCTCTCATAAAGATGGGGATTGACGCAGAGAATGCCGTTCGTCACGTAGCCGACGGTGCCCGACCCGGGCGCCGCCTTGACGACCTGAGCCGTTCCGATGTTTCCGCCCGCGCCCGGCCGGTTGAGCGTGATCTGATGCCGGCCGGCGAATTCGGCAAGCGGCAGCGAGACAGCCCGCGCGAGAATGTCGCCGCCCCCGCCCGGCGGGAAAGGAACAATGAGAGTGAGATCTCTCGGCTTCTCCTCTCCCGCTGCGAAAAGCGACGCGGAAAAGCCGCCCGCCGCAAAAACGGCGCCGGCAAGCTGAAGAAGTCTGCGTCTGTCCATGAATTCATGCCCTCCATTTGCACCTGACTGTACCGATCAGTACATTTGTACCGTATGGTACAGTACAGATCTTCGCCGCGCAACCCGGTTCGGGCAGACTCTCCGCCGGACGTGTAGGATGTCGTTAAGCAATTTCCGGAATCGGGCAATATGGACGAAACAGCCGTCAAAACGGCGCGCGGGCGCGAGCGCATGAAGGAGCTTCTCTCCTGCGCCATCGACACCTTTATTGAGCACGGCTACGAGCGCACCTCGATCGACAAGATCATCCGCCGCTCGGGCGGCTCCCGTTCGACCGTCTATCAGTGCTACGGCAGCAAGGAAGGCCTTTTCATCGCGGCGCTTCAGATGATGGCCGACGACGTCTATGCGTCCTACATGGCCGACTACCGGCACGGACGCACGCTGCGCGAAGAATTCCTGGCCTTCGGGCGCATCTATCTGAAGGGCATGCTGAGCGAACGCGCCGTCGGCGCTTCAAGGCTCATCTTTGCGGAATCGGTGCGGCTTCGGGAAATCGGCGACTGGTTCCGGCACGAAGGCATTGAAAAGAGCTACGTCTGTTTTGCCAAAGTCCTTGAAAACCATATCGACGCGCCGCTTCCCGAGCTTACGGCGGCCGCGGCGCGCTTCATCGAAATGCTGAAGGGCCCGCTCTACCTGAAGGCCCTCTGTCTGCCCGACTTCCGGGCCGAGGACGCAGACATCGAAAGAGAGGCACTCCTCTCGGCCGACATCATGTGTGCCTGGATCGAAAAAACGTACCCCGGGCAGCTGAAGGAAGACCGCTGAAGCCGGCCTTCAGCCCAGACCGCCTCTGCGTCTGCCCGATTCCGTCATGAAGACCGACGCGCGGTCGACGCCGGACCGCTCGGGCGGCAGGCCGACGATCGTCGAGACGGCTGCTTCATAGTCGCGAAAAGCCCCTGCATGGTTTTGGCAAACCATTCGAAAAAGACGCGCACGCGGCGCATGTGCCAGGCATCGCGGTTCGTCACCACGAAGCATTCGATGGGCGGAAGCGACCAGCCCGGAAGAATCGGCACCAGCCGCCCTTCCAGAAGGTCCTCGTAGATCTGAACAAGCGGCATGTCGACCGCCACGCCCATGCCGGCCAGAACGGCTTCTCGAACGGCGAGAATGTCGGTCGAGCGCACGCTCGTGCCGAACTGCACTGGCTCGGTGCGGTTCCCTCGGGTCAGCTCCTTCGTTTCTCCGCGCACCGGACCGCAGTAGATGTACCCTTTGTGGCTCTTCAGGTTTTCCGGCGTGACCGGAAGACCGTACTGCCGGATGTAATCAGGACTGGCCACCGGCAGATAGACGTTGCGGCCGCGGCTCATGTAGACGAGACCGGGCAGCGTCGGCTCGCCCGTCAGCACGGCCACGTCGCAGAGCCCCTTCGCGACGTCAGCCTCCCGGATGCCCGTCATGATGTCGATCGACATGCCGGGATGCTCGTCGCAGAAGCGCCGGATGACAGGCATCAGACGGCGGGTGGCGAAGCCCTGCGCGGTCGAGAGACGAACGCGCCCGGTCAGCGCGCGGTTGTCGTTCTGCAGCGTTTCCATCAGCGAATCATGTGCGCGCAGGATCGTTTCCATGCGCTTGAGCGCCGTGCGCCCGGCATCGGTGAGCTGAAGCGGACGCGTGTTGTGGCGGATGAGCTCGCACCCGAGCGTCTTTTCAAGTCCCGTGATGGCACGGGAAAGGCTCGACACTTCGGTCTCCAGCACGCCGGCCGCTGCAGTCAGCGTCCCGCTTCGGGCAAAAGTGACGAAGGCGCGCCAGGCACTCAGATCATCGGTTCTCGCCATGATTTCCTCCGTTATCTGCAGCCATCATAACGGCGAACCGCCTCCGAGTCACGCTTTTATTTTGCGTCTCACGCAAAGTTATTTTGTCCAATGAATGATTGTCATCTCTGAATCAAACGTCCAAACTGTACCCATCGCAGGGCGTTTCCCCTGCCCTCATCCGTCTTAAGGAATCCGTATCGTGATCAGAGATGATTTTTTCTGGCTCAACAAAATCAATCGAGCCACCGTCGTCGTGGGGCTGAAGAACGCCCAGTTTGACGAAGCGCTCGCACGCCGAGCCGCCCGCGGCATCGCCGCCGTTGAAGCCGAAGGCGAAGCAGATCCCGCCAAGCGCGTCAAGAAGTACATTGCCTGGGAACCGATGTTCATTGCCGCCGCCGGTCCGGAAGTGACCGTCATTCATGCCGGCCGTTCGAGCCAGGACATCCTCTCGACCGTCCGTACGGCGATGCTCCGCGACCGCATGCTGACCTTTGCCGCCGGTCTTGACGACGTCATCGGCGACCTGCTCAAGCTTGCCGAACGTCACCGCGACACCGTGGTTCCCTCCTATACGAACGGCGTGGCCGCCCAGCCGACCTCGTACGCGCACTATCTGCTCGGCATCACCGCCTCGCTCCTTCGCGTGCGCGAGCGCACCGGCGCCGCCATCGCCCGCTACAACGAATCCTCCATGGGCGCGACAGTGCTCAACGGCACCTGCTGGCCGCTCGACCGCGCCGGCATGGCCGAGTCCCTCGGCTTCCCGCGTCCGGTCGAAAACGCGCTCGACGCGACGAGCCTCTTCCCGGTCGACGCGCCGCTTGAAGCCGCGTCCTGCGCCGCTCAGGCCGCCGTGCGCATCGGTTCGATGATCAACGACATCATGGTGCAGTACGCTCAGCCGCGTCCCTGGATCCTTCTGAAGGAAGGCGGCGAAAACACCTATGTGTCCTCCGCCATGCCGCAGAAGCGCAATCCCGGCCTCATGAACAACTGCCGCGAAGACTGTTCCGACGTCATCGGCGAAATGATGACGAGCTTCACGCGCGTTCACAACGTCGTGCCCGGCATGGTCGACGGCAAGAGCACCGCCAAGAACGCCCGCATGATGACGACCGCCGCCGGCATGCTCGCCCGCTTCAGAAAGGTGCTTGCGGGTCTCGTGATCAATCCGGAACGCGCTCTGGAAGAACTCAATTCCGACTGGACCGCTTCGCAGGAAATCGCCGACCGTCTGATGCGCGACCACGGCCTGCCCTTCCGCATCGGCCATCACATGGCGAGCCGCATGGTGGGCTTCGCCCGCGCCAACGGCATTCTCCCGCTCGACTTCCCCTACGCGGAAATGCAGCGCATCTACCGCGAGGAAATCACGGAGGAATTCCCCGAAGGCGATCCCGTGCTTCCGATGACCGAAGCCGAATTCCGCGACGCGCTCGATCCGCGCAGGATCGTGGCCGGCCGCCGCACCGCCGGCAGCTGCGCGCCTTCTGAAATCGACGCCATGCTCGGCACGGCCGTCAGCCGTCTGGCCGAACTTCGCGCCGAACGCGAAGCCTGCGCCCGCCGCATCGACGAATCCCTCGAACGCCTGGACCTCGCGTTCGAAACCCTGATCTGACCAACCCCATAGGATAGGAGAAACTTATGTATTCCCTCATGCCCTGGCTTGCCGTGATCGTCACGGTGATCGCCGGCTGGGCGCTGATCAAGCGCTACCAGACCCATCTGGTTCTGCTTTTTGCAGGCCTGGCACTTCTTCTCGCCGCCGTCATTCTCGGCGACCCGCACTTCCTGCCGAAGGGCGTCAAGCCCTCGGGCTTCGTGCTCTTTGACATCTTCAACACCCTGAAGAGCATCGCCACGAAGCAGAGCTCCGGCATCGGCTTCCTCATCATGACCGCAGGCGGCTTCGCCGCCTACATGGACCGCATCGGTGCGGCCCGCGCGCTCGTCGACGTCGCCGTGAAGCCCCTGTCCATGCTCAAGGCCCCGTATCTCGTTCTCGTCGGCGGCTACCTCGTCGGCCAGATCCTCGTGATGGTGATCCCGTCCGCCGCCGGTCTTGCCATGCTGCTCCTTGTAGCCCTCTTCCCGATCCTGAAGGCCGTCGGCGTTTCCGCCGCCGCTGCCGCCGCAGTCATCGGCACCTCGGCCGGCATGACCTTCGCGCCGACCGCCGGCACGGCCAACCTCGCCGCCAAGGTGGCCGGTCTCGATCCGATCATCTACCTCGTGCAGTATCAGCTCGTGCTCGCCGTCCCGACCGTGATCGTCGTTTGCATTGCCCACTACTTCGTGCAGCGCTACTACGACGCCAAGGGTGACGACGTCTATGCCGAAGCCTCCGAAGTGAAGCAGTCCGACGCTCCCGCCGCCCCGAAGTGGTATGCCATCTTCCCGGTCCTGCCGATCGCCCTTCTGATCGTCTTCTCGAAGCTCGTCGTCTCCTCGATCAAGCTTGACACGATCAGCGCGCTCTTCATGGTGTGGGTCGGCGTCGTGATCATCGAAATCATCCGCACGCGCTCCGTCAAGAAGGTCTTCAAGGACGCCATGGCCATGTTCCAGAGCATGGGCAAGATGTTCGCCGGCATCGTCGCGCTGATCATCTGCGCCGAATTCTTCGCCACCGGCCTCAAGGTCTCCGGCCTCATCGACATCCTCATCAACTCCGCTCAGGGCGTCGGTGCAGGCATGGGCTTCATGACCGTCATCCTGACGGCGATCGTCTCCGCCGTGACCTTCCTTACCGGTTCCGGCGTCGGCGCCTACTCGTCCTTCGCCTCTCTCGCTCCTGATGTCGCTGCCGGTCTCGGCGGCTCCGTCACCGCGCTCGTCACGCCGATGCAGTTCGCCTCCGGCATGCTCCGCGCCATGAGCCCGGTCGCAGGCGTCATCATCGCCGTGGCCGGCGCCGCCGGCATCTCTCCGATGGCCGTTGTCCGCCGCACGTGGATTCCGATGATCGCCGGCCTCGTCGTCACGATCATCGCCAACATGATCTTCTTCGGCTGATTACCGGCTGAACAATGATCCGCCCCGCCTGCCGCTCGCTCCTGCGGCAGGCCTTTCAACCCCCTGCGGATGTCCTGCCGCAGGGGGCTTTTCATTGCCGCCCGGGTCTGCTGACTCCGGGGAAGTGCTACGATGAAGTCCTTCAGCACAAAGGAGATCATCGTGACCCATTCCGATGCAGCATCCCGTTCTTCCGCCGTTTTCTGGCACCCGATCAGCGAAGGTCTTCCCGCCGACACCGGCGTCAAGCAGCGGCTGCTCGTTACGGTGCGCGAACCCGACGGCACGCTCAAGGTGCGCGGCGCGGCTTTTCTCAACCGCACCTTCACGCTGAAAAACGACGTCACCGACGCCGACATCCTCGCCTGGGCGGAATTTCCAGCCCCCTACGGAGCCGACAGAGAACCGTAATACCGGTTCAAAATGACTAAAAAACAAAGGCCCGAACCAACATGCTGTTCGAGCCTTCGTCTCTTGGGGGAAGCAGTCATCGGGACTGCATCGACATGAATCATGGTATCACTCTATCACTCCGTTAGGAAGAGTCAAATCCCGGACATCCCCTTGGGAATTACGCTTACAAAGCCGTCTCCTCCAGAGCGCTCATGAAATTGAGCAGCATCCCGTCCCTTCCGGAAAGCGCCCCCGCGATCAGGAGGCCTGCCGCGGTTCGGACCGTTCCGGCAGGTGCGCCGCAGAGCGCCCAGACGTCCGAAAACGCCGAATCCAACACCGCGTCCGCGCCGCTTCTTTCAAAAGCCTCGCGAAGCGCCGCCCGCAGCTCGCGATTCTGTTCCTCAGCCTGTCGGACCTCGGGCGAACTGGCCGTGAGCGCCAGCGCTTCTGCGTCGGCCAGTCTTCCGAAACCGTAAGGATGGCCTATCCGACGATAGGCCTCAACGAGCTCGCCGAACGTGCGGGGCCCTTTTTCACGCCAGTCGGCGAGCCAGGCCGTCATGTCTGCCCGGATATCGGCCGCACAGAGCATGCGGTAGCCGCCTTCGCCCCGAGGAAGCGTCACCGGCACGGATTCAAAACCCTTTTCACGAACGAGAGCCGCCAATGCCGCCGATCCGGGTCCGTCAGGAATTCCGATGCGAACGGGTCTGTCTTCAGTCGAAAACCGACGGCCGGTCAGAACTTCGGTCACGCGCCTTACATCATCGGTGCAGGTGCCGAAAACCCCGACAGTATCGAAACGATGCGAAATCGGTGCAATGCCCTCAGTCGGAATCAGTCCGAAGGAGGGCTTCAGCGCGCAGACGCGCTGGCGCATGGCGGGCATGAGCATCGAGCCGCGGGTTTCCGTTCCGATCGCCGCCGGTACCAAACCAGCAGCCACCGCCGCTGCCGATCCGGAACTGGAGCCGCCGGGATTGGCTCCCGGGAACGTCGGATTGACCGTCCGTCCGAAACGCTCGGAAAAACCGGGCAGCAGCTCCGTGGAAACAAACCCGGAGAGCTCCGAGAGCGTCGTCTTCATGAAAAGATGCGCGCCGGCCTCTCTCAGTCTCGCCACGGCCGGAGCGTCACGTTCGGCCGGCGAGTCGTCGATGTGAATAGAGCCCGCCGTCACGGGCAGCCCCCGAACCGCCGTGTTGTCCTTGACGGCAATCGGTATGCCAGAGAGCGGTTTTTCGGGTTCGAAAGGTCCGAGCGGTTCTCGGCTCAGAAAAGCTACGATGTTCAGCCGGCGGCCAAGATCTTCCGCATCTGCAAGCACTGAAGAGCAGTATGCCTCCGGGCTGATGCCGGCCTCGTAAAGTCTGCGGATTGTGGCAACTGTTTTCGCCTGCTTCATGGCTCCTCCGTCAGCTATTTATTCGGCATGGGATCGACCGCATCCTCGAAACGAAGAAGGCCCGGGATCAAGTCCGGGCCTTCAATCATAAGTGAGATACAGCTCAGTCAGCCTCGTCAGAAGGCATAAACCAACTGGAAGCCGAACAGGTAGGCATCGAGCTTGTCGTATTTGCCGATTTTCGCAGAATCCGACGATTCGCCGGCATAAAGATTACGTTCATGCACGCCGTGCAGAAGCGCAAGGCTCACGTCCGCCTGAAGATTCTTCATCGGCTTGTAACTGGAACCGACGGCAAACCACCAGCGATCCACATCAGGAATGACCGCCGTACGGTTGCGGGGATTGCTGATCGGCGTAGTTTCATATCCGATGCCTGCACGAATCGTCCACTCATCATTCAGGCGGTAATCTGCACCAACAGAACCAAGGTATGCATCCTTCCACTGATTCTGAAGAGTTTTAACCTGTCCGCCGTAAGTAATATTCAACTCGGTAAAGCTCGACCAGTCCGTCCATCGGAAGGTGCCGTAAAGGCTCAGAGCATCATTAATATCCCAGGCAGCAGTCGCCATCGCCCAGGCAGGACCGCTGACAATCAGCTCAGCATCATAAGACCGGAACATTTGAGCAGGAATCATGCCTGCAGCAATCGCACCGACCGTCCTTTCGTTACCTGGACGAAGCGTCATATGACCTTCAGTATGGTGCTCGATTTCAGAGCGATAGGACAGGCCGAAACGAAGATCTTCTGTCGGGCACCACATTGCTCCGAGATTGAAACCCCAGTCAATGCTGTCAGCCTTATATTCGGCATCGATCTTAACTGGTTCCACATTGCTCACTTTCAGAGTTGCCGCAACATACTGAATAGACACGCCGGCGCCAACTATGAAGTTATCAGTCAGTTTCCAGGCCAAATTCGGATTGAAATCAAAGGAACGCATTTTGGTTTCAGTTCCTCGGCCGGCTCCTTCCCAGTTGTTGTCATACTGCGTGCCCATTCCCCAAGGCACCGTCATGGCCAGACCGACCCACATGCCGTCATTGATCTGATGCGTGATGTACCCGTGCGGAATGCTCTGCGATTTGAGACGGCCGTTTTCAGTCGCACCGCTGTTCCCGCTGTATTCGGCATTGACGCCGATATGCACAAAGCCCGCCTGCATCTTGGTGCCCTGATGAAGCGCCATGGTGGCAGGGTTGTAGTACGTGCCCGAAATGTCCAGGCCGTCCACGCCGACGCCGGCATAAGCACGGCCCATGGCGCCCGCGGACTGTTCGGTCAGCATGAAGCCGGCGGCATACGCCTGAGAAGAAAAAACCGAGGCTACGGCAACTGCGGCCGCAAGTCGAAGGAATTGTTTCACTGGTTACTCCGATGGGGTAATGAGCCGATTACGACTCGTTATCATTTAGTGACACTTATTCTGCGGACAAAAATCTCATGAAAACGGATGAGTTTTTAGGTGTTAACCCTTAGTTCGTGTTTTTTAAACTTCTAAAAAATTCAATGCGTTTCGTACAATCGCCCTCATCATCAGGCATCCCCTGCAGGAACGACAGGATTAGGCGAATGACTGCCGCTTCGGACGCTTGCATTGAAAACGCCTCTGCCCGAAAGCGGGAGAGATTGCAGTCCGTCCTTGCTTCCGACCTAAAATGACGCTGTTGTTTCAGTCGAAGCGGAGAAATGACCATGGCCGACATCAGACGAAAGAAACTGCTTGCCGACATCCGGGACCGAATGGTGACCGCCGGCATCGACGCGCTTTTCATCGGATGCAATGATCCGCACCAAAGCGAATCCGTCTCGCCGCACTGGAAGACCGTTCAGTGGCTCACCGGATTCACGGGCAGCACGGGATTTGCGGTCGTTACTCGGACGGAAGCCGCGTTTTGGACGGACGGCCGCTACCGCGAACAGTCGCTGCGGGAAATCGACGGCTCGCTCTTTCAGATAGAAAATACGTCGCTTCCCGAATCACCGTCACGGGCCGCCTGGCTTGATCCGAGACTTCCGGAAAAAGCCATGATAGCCGCCGACGGCGAAGTGCTCTCCGAAGCCGATGCCGAGCGGCTCTCCGCTGAACTTGTGAGGCACGACGTCACGCTCGTCACGGACATCGGCAGCATCCTGGCGCTCTGGCGTGACCGACCTGCTCTGCCTTCAGACAGGCTTTGGGAACTGCCGGCCACTTATGCCGCCGACAGCCGGCGGGAAAAGCTGGCCCGCGTCCGGGCCGCACTGCCGCCAAAGAGCGCCGCGCTGGTGAATTGTCTCGACAATGTTATCTGGCTCACCAATCTGCGCGGAAACGACAATCCGCTCTATCCGTTTTTTCATGCTTACGCGCTGATAACCGAAGACAGAGCCGTTCTGGCAGCAGATCCCGCCCGCATACCGCCGGCCCTGGCAGAAGAGATGCGAGAAGACGGCTGGGCGATTGTTCCGTACACACGCATCGCCGATGCCCTTCGAACGATATCCCCCGGCACTGCGCTCATTGCCGATCCGGAAAAAACTGCGCTCGGTCTTGTCCGCAGCCTGCCATCCGGCCTTCGCCGTCTTCGTCTCCCGGAACCGATCACCTCCGTCAAAGCAGTTCGCAGTCCCGGAGAAATTGCAAACATCCGACAGGCCAATCTGCTGGAATCGGCTGCGGTCATCAGGCTCATGATCTGGCTCGAGCAGACCGTCGGCCGCTGTCCACTGACGGAATGGGACGTCGGTCAGAAGCTCAATGAATTCCGCCGCAGGTCTTCGCTCTACTTGCAGCCTGCCAACATTCCGATCGTCGGATTCGGCGCCAACGCCGCTCTGCCGCACTACCGGCCGACGCGTGAAACGGCTGCGCCGATCAAGGCCGAGGGCTTTCTTCTTTTCGACGTCTGTGCGCAGTACCTGTGCGGAAGCACGGATCTGACACGAACCGTCGCCGTCGGTCCCGCAACGGATGACATGAAGGACGACTACACGGCTGTACTGAAGGCGCACATCACGCTTGCCTCCCAGCTTTTTCCTGTCGGCACGACGGGAAATCTCATTGATGCGATCGTCAAGGCTGGCCTCTGGCGAAGCAGGATCACTTTCCGTCACGGTACCGGACACGGCATCGGCTATGTTTCCAACATTCACGAAGGTCCCGGAAAGATCTCGGCCGAGTATTCGCCCGCCTTTCCCTACGCCGAAAAGACCCCGCTCGCAGCCGGCATGGTCTTTTCAAACGAGCCCGGCCTCTACCGGCCCGGGATCAGAGGCATACGCCTTGAAAATGCCGTGATCGTTCGTGAAGCCGGGACGAGCGAATTCGGCGAGTTTCTCGGGTTCGAGACGCTCACCTTCCTGCCGTTTGAAATCAGCGCCGTCCGGTTCGAATGTCTGACGCATGAAGAACGGCACTGGCTGGAACAGTATCACGAGGAAGTCCGCAGAAAGCTTCGTCCGCTCCTTTCCGAAGCGGAAAACGTATGGCTGGAAGGAAAGATCCGTCTGCCGACATAAACAGCAGCAGAGATGAAATGCCGGACTGTGTCCTGCAAAAACTTGACAAACCGCCTCGCCCGCGCAACAATCGCACCGCTCAGTCCGAGCATCTTCAGGGCGGGGTGCAATTCCCCACCGGCGGTATAGCCCGCGAGCCGCAAGGCATGAACCGGTGTAATTCCGGTGCCGACCGTACAGTCGGGATGAAAGAAGATCTATTCGTGCTGCTGCAGTTTTTGCTGCCGGCGCGCATTTGTGCGCGTCCGGCCTCGGTCTGCGGCTTCATGGCGCCCTGATCCTTTTGGTTCGGGGCGTTTGCTTTTTCAGTGTCCCCGAACCGCGTCTGACAAACGGAGAATTTATGGCAACACAGTCATTCGATACCGTCGAGGAAGCGCTCGAGGATCTCAGAAACGGCAGAATTATTCTCGTCACCGACGACGAGGACCGGGAAAACGAAGGCGACTTCATCTGCGCCGCCCGGCACGCCACGCCGGCCAACATCGCCTTCATGGCCAGCGAAGGCCGCGGGCTCATCTGCATGCCGATGTCTGCAGAACTCGCCGGAAGACTCAATTTTCCGCCGATGGTCGTCAAAAACACCGACAACCACGAAACCGCCTTTACCGTGTCTGTGGATCATGTCGGCACGACGACGGGCATTTCGGCTTTCGACCGTTCATTGACGGCGCTCAAATGTCTGGATCCCGAAGCGCGTCCGGAAGATTTCCGCCGTCCCGGCCACATGTTCCCGCTCGTCGCCAAAGCGGGCGGCGTTCTTGAACGCAACGGCCACACCGAAGCCACGGTCGACCTCTGCCGTCTGGCCGGACTCGAGCCCTGCGGCCTCTGCTGCGAAATCATGGCGACTGACGGCCATATGATGCGAACGCCCGAGCTCTTCGAGCTGGCACGCCGATTCAATCTGCGCTTCATCACGATCAGCGCCCTGCAGGACTATCTTCGTAAGAAGGCGTAAAGCATGCCTTTCGCCCGGTTGGACCAGAACTGTCTTCGTCAGTCTTCGGCTGCAGAACTCATCATCTAAACGCCGTCATTAGGCAAGGGGCAGTCGCCAGACTTGTATCAGACGACTGCCCTTCGTGACGCTCTGCCGCAACTGCCCTTATTTGAAGCAGACTCTCTGCTGCAGACGGCTCACTTTGAACCTGCGTTTAGTCAGTGTAACGGCATCGCCTGCGAACATTCCGTCGACGGACGATGTCATGATCAGCAACGCAACGCGGTTTCCTAATCGGCTCTGAATCGAGTGTTGTTTCATTTCAGAACCCTTGCCTGAAGCCAACTGCGAGCCTAAATATTATCTCTCTGCCGAGCTACGGTTCCAGCAAACTATCAGAACCGAGCTAGAGTCTTGCATTTACACCCTCACACTTCGTCTCCGGCTGCGTGTTATTCCACGCTTGGCATCGAAATCTAATGAATTTCGAGAATTGTTCCGACAATCTCCCTAACTTCATTCAAGATGAATTCGGGAACTGCCTCAACATAGTCGGCTGCTCGGTTGCTGAGATCTAGACTGCGGATCTGATCACAGCGAACCACCCCAGTTGTAAGCAGGCCAGCACCCATTAAAGAGACAGAAAAGCCATTGTCTCTCGCGAATCCTCCATCGTTGGTAATCTCAGCAACAATCGGCACCCCCGTGATTCGGTTGTAGCTTCCGTCTGTGAGAACAAGGACGGGACGACGACCTTTTTGTTCACGTCCGATGGTTGGATCTAAAGCTACCATCGCAATATCGCCGGCGCTGAATGTCTTCACAGAAGTTCACTCCCCTGGGACGGTGCGCCGTCCCATTCCCGATCGGCTTGCCGTTCGGCTTCAGTTCGAGCCGACACAGCAGCTTCAAACATTTTCAGTCTCTCCGCTAAAGTCAGTCTTTTTTTCTGCGGTCTGACTTCCAGAAGTCCGTTGTTAAGAGCCAAATCGACTCGATCTCCGACCACACAATTAAGGTTATCGAGAAATGCCGGAGGGATGGCTATGACGACGGATCCGCCAAGCTTTCGCAAAGTTGCAGTTGTGCGCATGACATAGTCCATTAGGCGAGGAAATTTTTCATGAAAGTTAAACATATACGTTCAATATCAGCTAACCCTTCATGCAGTCCTTCAATCTGAACGTCCGCATCTAACAGACACCGATCTTTCCGGACTCAGGATGCTGAATCCCAGACTGTCACCTGACAATCAACAACGCCCGCAGACAGCTGCCTGCGGGCGTTGGTTTCAGCGCGGAGCGTCAGTCGCTCCGTGATTCATCCGAAGATCAGAGCGCGAACATCGCGACGGTGACGACAACGACGGCGACCAGGCAGGGAAGCGCAGTGCGCTTCACGATTTCCATCGGGTTGACGCCCGCGATGCCGGCCAGGATGATCACGCCGCCCGCAACAGGCGACATGGAGCGGCCGAGACCGGCGGCAATCTGAGCAACAGCGCCGAGCTGAACGATCGTCAGACCGAAGTCGGCGGCGTGCGGCGTAATGGCTTCATTGAAGGCCAGCGCGGCGGCATTGCCGGAACCGGAAATCGCGGCCATCGTGAACGGACCGGCGGCAGCGGCGAACATGGCAACCGACTGGGAGCCCTTCATCGCGTCGACGAGCGCGCCCGTGAGACCGATCGACTTCATGCCGGAAGCAAAGAGCGCTGCAGCGGCAATGAGAATCACGACATCGCAGAAGCCGTCGCCGGCACCGCGGCAGAACTTCTTCGAGCAGTCGCCCACCTTCTGCTTGTTGATGATGCCCACGACGATGCCGACAGCCGTGCCGATCAGCATGCAGACGGGAACGGAGAAGGTCTTCGTGGGAAGCCAGCCGACCTGCTTCGAGGCGATGACGAGCAGGAAGAGCGGCAGCACGGGAACCATCGCATAGAACGGATTGATCTTGAAGTTTTCCGCTGCGCCCGCCTTTTCTTCGGCGTCCTTAACGGAACCCACGCCTTCCTTCAGGAAGAAGCAGATGACGGCGAGAAGCAACGCTGCCACTACGGCGCCGATGGCACAGGGAAGCGCTTCCTGCATGATCACGATCATGGCGTCGGCAGCCGGAATTTCCTTGGCCTTGAACGCGATGGACGCAATCTGCGGATTGAACATCAGACCGGGCGACACCACCGAACCCCAGGTGCCGAGGAAGACGGCGGCGGCCGCCATCACGGGACGGACCTTCAGCGCGATGAGCGCCGGGATCAGCAGCACGCCTACGGCGGCGGCGATGCCCGCGGCAGACGGAAGAATGATGTTGAGCACCCAGGTGATGAGAACGGCGCCCGGAATCACGATCGCCGGCACGTGCGTAAGGGGACGCACCAGCGCGTTGACCAGATGGTCGGAGCACTTTGTGTAGGTCATGACGTAGCCGAAGCCCATTACGGTCGTGATGGTCGGCACCAGCCCGCCGTTGACGAGCTGCTTCACGAAGGCATTGACCGCGGTTTCGAGCGTGACGGCGGAACCGCAGACGAACTGTCCGATGAGCGCCATGACGACGCCCGAAATCACGAGGACCAGACGGGCTTCGTAATTCTTGTAGATAAGCCAGAACGTTACGATGACGATGGCAAGGCCGATCCAGATCATATACGTCTCCTATAAGCGGTTGATAAAGGTTGAATGAGAGGGTTTACTGAACGGCGGTCTCCTCGAACGCACGATCGAGTGCTTCGGAAGCAGCATCGAGCGCCGCTTCCTTTGCGGCAATCCAGGCCCTGTCGGCTTCAAGCCGTGCGCGGATGCGGGCCAGGCCGGCGCGGGTGCTTTCGGGATTGGGCGAGCCGTCGCCCACCCGGGTCCTGACGACGTACTCGGGACTGAGCGTCTCGCGAAGCTCGGCTTCGGAAAGCGGCAGACTCTGCTTTTCGCCGAGAAGCCGCTCGGTCACGGACGCAAAAATTTCCTGCGCGAGGTCATACGGGAAGGTCTGAGGCAGCCAGCCGTCCCGACGGGCCGCCGTGACCATGTCGCTTGCAAACGTATGGCCGACGCGGAAGGGAAGCTCCGTCTGCTGCTGGAGACGCTCTGCAAGCGCCATCGTGCAGGTCCAGTCGCTGTTGAGTTCTTCGAGCGCCCGTTCAGGCAGCACGCGAAGCTCGGAAAACGCCTTGGCGGCAAGCTTCAGCAGGTGCACGCCCTGCACCAGCACTTCGGAATTGTCTTCAGACGCGCTTTCCTTGTTGTCGTACATGCCGAGCGGCAGATTGTGCGCGCGGATCACCACGGTCTGGGCTGCGCCGATCACGTCGCCCGCCTTGGCGCGGGTCTTGTTGAGAATGCCGGGATTGCGCTTCTGAGGCATGGCGGACGATCCGTAGGCCGCGCTCTGATCGAGAAGCATCCAGGGACGGGGTTCGGCATACTGCTGGGCCAGATCCTGAATCAGCGTGCTGATCCGCACGGCCGTGTTCGAT
>JAGBFJ010000023.1 GCA_017936545.1 Sutterella sp. | reverse complement strand
GCGTCCGCCCAAATCATTCGCGTGACTTTTAAAGACTGCGGCACAGGCATGGCAAACAAAGGTTAATCCAAGGGAGCGTTGGTGGTTTTGACTCCGGAAAATTGTTTCCTGAGCACTTTTTCGTATTTCTGCATTCCGCCAGGTCTGCAGCTGAACGTGTGAACATTGGCAAGCATGTCTTCGACCATCTCTTGGTTTCCGGAGACAGGATCATCCGGTTAACGACGATCAGCTTGCCTCCGCGGGATTCGCAGAAGCGTCGGATCAGATCAAAACCGATTTGATCAAGTCTGTTCTTCTGAGCAACGATCAGTCTGCCGACTTTACCTCTGTTGAAACGATGACAGGAACGAAACCGCCGGATCAGAATTTTACCTTCTACTTCCCATCTTCGAATGGTTGCCGGAGTTCGGCTGACCAATTTGGCAAACAGAGGTATTCATAACAATTACATATTGCTATGTTTTACTATTTTTTGTTCAACAGCACAAAGCTCTGACGAAAAGCAAAAAAAGAGCCGCTTCCCCAAGGAAACAGCCCTTTTATGAAGTCGGATTCAGGCTCCGACCGAACGCGTCTTACTTGACGAGCTTGGAGGCACGCTTGGCTTCGGCCTTTTCAGCGCCTTCCGCAACGCGGGGAGCGGGCGCAGCAGCCTTCGGCTTCAGTTCGGCCACACGGTATTCGTAGAGCGACACGTCAAGAACGCGGACGCCGAAGTGCGGGTCGTTGGCCGGGCTGTGCCAGACATCCTTCTTTTCGCGCCAGGCGTTGATGAAAGCCACGACGTTCACCGGAATGTCGGTGGAGTTGGTGACTTCGTTGAGGGTGAACGTCTGGCCGCCGACGAGGTAGACGCGCAGCGAGTGGACGTAGTTCTTCTTTGCTTCTGCCATTTTGGAATCCTTATTCTGTATGACGCCGGCGGCACAGCGGAATCAGCTCTGCCCGGCTTCCACACCGGGACTGGTTGCCGTGCCGGATGAAACCACGGATCATACTAGCATTGGCAGGAAAGCGTCGGCGATAACGACTCGGAATCACTCTCTTTCTTGATACGTGTCAGAGAATCGTAAATCAGCCCGTCTTTCAGGCAAATTCAGGAGGCCGTGAATTGCGGGGATCCGATGCAGGGCTCATTTCCCTGAATGAGAAGCAGTACCGAAAAACGGATGCCTCGTCTTGGCCTTGCCCGAAATCTTCTCGATCGTCACCTCGAAAACGTCGGTATCGGCGATGCTCTCCGCGATCACCTTTTTGGCCTCATCGAGCGGACGGGAAGGCACGAAACGATTGACAAACGCCTCGAAGATGCGCTGCTTTTCCGCAGGGTCCGATACGATGCGAGCATGGCCTGCCACAACGGCGGAGACGTACTTTACCGTGTACTCGTCTTCCTTGATGGGCGCCGTTCCGATCCAGGCGAGCGACACATGGGAATTCTGCTGAATATTGACGCGCTTGCGGCTCAGCTCGTTCTTCGTTCCGTGGAAATAGATCCTGCCTCCGAACAGGAACGGCGTCACCGGGACGGCGTACGGCGTGCCGGAGGCATCGGCAGTGCCGAGAACGGCATGGTCGGTGTGTTCGATGACGTAGCGGGCTTCTGCTTCGGTAAGCTCATAATCCTTGCGCCGCAGCGCACGTTCGGTAGACTCAGCGGGAGCGGCGGCTCAGGCGGCGGGTACGGGAACGGCGGCAACGAGACCGGCAGCGAAAAGCGAACGGCGGGAAATATCGGGCACCTTCTTTCTCCTTGGAAATCATTAAGGCCGGCGGCCTTCAAGGAGATTAGTCCCGGCAGGGGCGGAGAAGCGCGGTAATACGTCAGGTATTACCACCCGAGGCTTTTCTACCAACTCGGTCCGAAAAATCCCCGGAAAAGTTCGGCCGCTCTTTCAAGGTCGAGCCGGTCGGGATGGGTTTCGCTCGCACGCCTGCGGGCTTCCCGCTCGGGACTGGCAGTGCCGCCCAGCATTTCCGTCATGCGCTGAAAGACAGCGGGGTCGATGCGGCCCCTGCAGAGGAACGTTTCTGCAAGCGTATTGCCGCTGCCGGCGGCAGCCAGCTTTTCCGAAGTGCGCTTCATCCAGGCGCGGGCCTTTTCATCCTCCGGATCACCGCCCATCGTAGCGAAGCAGCCGATCGTCTTTCCGTTCAGCTTCGGCGCCACGGCCAGCATGTCTTCCGGCGCATCGCCGCGGTCGCACCAGAAGCCGAGAAGCACGGGATTGAATCCGCTCAGATCTTCCGGCAGTTCGGACGGCTTCAGCATCACGGCGCCCGGAAGCGCGTCACAGATGGCATGACCGACTGTCAGCGTATTGCCGGTGCGGGAACTGATGATGATAAGGGGCTTGGTCGTCATGATGGATATCCGTAGAAACCGATTCTCAGTGTAGCGAATTTCATCCTGACGCACCCTATCCCGAAGGCTGGGTTCATGACTCTCCGGATTCCTGAGCCGGCCGGGAGAGCTTGCGCCAGGCACAGATGCTCTTGCTCTGCTTATCGGCTTTGTCGAGCATTTTTTCGTGTTCGATCAGTTCTTCCGGCGTCGCCCGAATCACCTTGAATTTGGAAGCGTCAGGCATCATGCGGCGCAGATTCGGATCGTCCACCTCGTCCAGATTGATCTGGCCCTGACCGCGGGTCATCGCCAGGTAGACCTCGGCCAGAATCTGACTGTCGAGCAGAGCGCCGTGATAGATGCGGGCCGAGTTGTCGATCTGAAGCAGAATGCAGAGGCTGTCGAGACTGACGCGGCGGCCCGGATAGAGCTCGCGGGCGATGTCGATGGTATCGACAATCCCCGTCACATAATCCTCGAGCCTTCCCTTGCCGCAGCGTTCGAGCTCCATGTTAAGAAAACCGACGTCGAATTCTGCATTGTGGATCAGCAGCTCCGCGCCTCGAATGAACTCGATGAAGCGGTCCGCCGTCTGCGCAAAGGTCGGGCAGTTCGCCACTTTTTCATTGGTGATGCCGTGAATCGCGGTGACTTCTGCGGGAATATCGCGTTCCGGGTTGACGAAGATCTGCAGATAGTCCTTTTCATCATCGCTCATCGCGCGTCCGTTGAGACGCACGCAGCCGATCTCGATGATGCGGTCGCCCTTCCGAGCTTCAAGACCGGTGGTTTCCGTGTCGAGCGTGATCTGAACTTTGCTGCTTCGTCTGACGGATGCGTTCACTTCTGAAATTCCCTGCATAGCTGAGTACGGATGAGACTATATCGCAAACACGCGAAGCCGATGCACCCGGCAGCCGGAGCGGTCCCTGCGGACGGCGCAGCGGCCGAACAATCCGCCGTATTCATCATCGGCGCGAGGCGCTCTCACGGCCGACTTCTTAGCCAAAGCAAACAAACGAAGTGTTTCCGAAGCAACGTCTGAAAAAATCCTGTAATGGTTCCACCCGTTGCGATTCCGCCGTCGAGCGGCCGAATCCCCTCTCCTACAGACAGTTCATACAGATTACTTCTTTCTCATGTCCGGCGCAGTCAATGTGAAGCCGATGGTCACCGACGTATTTGTCCGCGGTGCCGTCAACGGCTGGAATATTTCCGTCATGTCCACCATCCCCAACGTGCTGATGGCCTTCGTGATCATCAAGATCCTGAAGCACTCGGGTCTGCTCGACATCATCGGCCAGGTCTTCAGCCCCGTAATGGCCGTCTTCGGCCTCCCCGGCGAAGCAGCCACGGTTCTGATCGGCGCTTGGATGTCGATGGGCGGCGGCGTGGCTGTTTCGCTGTTCGACCACAACATTCTGACCAGCGCGCATCTCGGCATTCTTGCGCCGTCGATCTTCCTCATGGGCTCTCAGGTTCAG
>JAGBFJ010000022.1 GCA_017936545.1 Sutterella sp. | reverse complement strand
CTCTTTAGTTCAATCTCTGTTTGTCGCTCTTCGCCGGAATTGAAAGAGAAAGCAGATGCTTTCGTCTTTCGGCTTTCCTTCAAAGCGCGAACTTCGTAAGTTTTTTGAGTGCCTTTTAAGGACTCTTGACTTGCCG
This sequence comes from Sutterella sp., assembly GCA_017936545.1. Taxonomy (GTDB): domain Bacteria; phylum Pseudomonadota; class Gammaproteobacteria; order Burkholderiales; family Burkholderiaceae_F; genus Sutterella. The sequence goes on along the minus strand of JAGBFJ010000022.1, from coordinate 32,971 downwards.
ATGTTCACACTTATCGGTTCGTTGAATCTAATTTTTAAAGAACATCTGCTTCATCAGAAGCACAGAATTGACATTGTATAGGAGCTTTTCGCGTTTGTCAAATTTTATTTTGACTTGTCAATTCCTGCCGCCTTGAACTGGCGTTCTCGGCGAGCGGATGCGTATTATGCAGAAACACTTTCCGCTTGTCAAGCCTTGTTCTAAAAATTTCTATTGCTCCCTCCGTTCCTATTTCAGAGGTGACTTTCATGCTTTGTTACTCACTGAAGCCCGATCCTGCCGCGCATCTATTCAGACTGCACCTGACAATTGATGCCTCTTCTGCCGGCCTCTCTTTTTACATGCCGGCCTGGACCAGCGGCAGCTACCTGATCCGTGACTATGCCGGGCGCATCAGAGGCCCCCGCTGCAGCAGCGGCACGCTGAAGCAGACATCCTCCAACCGCTGGTCTCTGCACGATATCACGTCGGGCACCCGAATCACTCTCGAATGGGAAGTGTTCGCCTTCAGCCTCGGCATTCATGATGCCTGGCTCGACACAGACCGCGGTTTCTTCAATCCCGCTGCCGTCTTTATTCTTCCGGAAAACGTTTTAGATGTTCCTGCAGAATTGCGAATCGACGCCGACGCCATGCAAGCCTTCAGCTCGCTGCCGGAAACATCTCCCGGTGTTTTTTCCGCACGCACCATTGACGAGCTCCTTGATGCTCCCGTAACGCTTATCCCTGCCGGCGCTCCCGCTCAGGTATTGAGCCTCACGGTTGAGTCCATTCCTCATACCCTCGTGCTTACCGGCACCGGCCCCATTCATCAGAAGCGACTGCAGAATGACATCCGAGCAATTCTTACAACGACACTGCGCTTTTGGGGTGGCGCTCCATTTGCTCGATATGTATTCCACATCCACTGCGGCCCCAATCTTTTCGGCGGCCTGGAACACGAAGCGTCCTGCGTTCTGCAGAAAGAAGCCGGCGCACTGCCCGGGCCTCAGGAAGAAACCAACCCTGAAGGCTACGATGACTTTCTCAGACTTCTTGCTCATGAATATTTTCACGCCTGGCTCGTGAAATATCTTCGTCCGGCTGCGTTACTGCCCTACAACCTCGCCTCAGCCACTCATTCATCCGATCTTTGGGTTTTTGAAGGGCTCACCTCTTACTACGAAAATCTCATTCCTTATCGTGCCGGCGTGATTGACCGCGAAACGTTTTTCAAATGCATGAACGAACGATTCTGTGCCGTTCGCGAAAGAGAAGGTTTTTTCCGGGAATCCCTCAGCGCTGCAAGTTTCAACGCCTGGACCCATCTGTATAAACAGACAGCCGACAGTGCGTACTCTCAGAGTTCCTACTACGGCAAAGGCGCCGTCCTTGCCTTCATTACAGATATCCTTCTGAGAGCACGCATGCCGGACATGTCTCTGGATACAGTGCTTCGCAGCTGGTACACCAGCGCCTGCGGCGATTCATCCCGCCGGGCTCTGCCGGAAAAGGGCTTCCCCGATCTTCTGCCCGACGCTTCACTCAGACGAACCGTTTCTCTGCTGGCTGACACCGCTGATCGTGAACTTTGGAGCGATGCCTGGTCTGAAGCTCTCTCTGCCGCAGGTCTCGTCGAGGAAAAATCTGAACCGTGTGCAGTCAAAGACCTGGCCGGTTTATTCATTAGAACAGAATGCGATCGCGTTTTTGTCCGTCATACGCCTTCTGACGGCCCTGCCTTTAAGGCCGGACTCTTCGCCGGAGATGAGATCATTGCAGTTGACGGCGTCAGAGCCGTCTCTTCATCCTTCGAGCGCCAGATCGGACAGGCCGCAGGACGAACAGCAGAGATTGCATTCTTCAGAAACAGCAGGCTTCTTAGCACGCGCCTGACCGTACGCTCTCAGGCAGAATCAAACGTCGGTCCAATTAAGCCTGACTGCCTCACTGAAACAGGAAAGGCCTGGCTCAGCACTCCCAGTTGATCGTGCCGCGTCCATGGGAGGCCAGCCATCGGTTGGCCTCGCTGAAATGACCGCAGCCGATAAACGGCACCGGCGGGCGCAAAGCCGACAGGGGCGACGGATGGTTTGCGGTCAAAACCAGATGCCTGCTTGCGTCGATCAGTCCGAGCTTTGACTGAGCAAAATTTCCCCAAAGCATAAATACCGTTCCCGGAGAATGCTGCGATATGGCACTGATCGCCTGATCGGTCATAGTTTCCCAGCCCCAGTTGCGATGGCTGGCCGCCCGCCCCGATTCAACCGTCAGAATTGCATTGAGCAGCAGAACTCCCTGACGTGCCCATCCAAGGAGAGATCCTTCAGAGGTCACAGGAATGCCGAGATCACGGTTGAGTTCTTTTTTAATATTTCTCAGCGACGGCGGCACGCGAATCCCGGAGGGCACGGAAAAAGCCAGACCTTCTGCCTGCCCCGGGCCGTGATAGGGATCCTGCCCCAGAATAACCGCTCGGACCCTGTCAAAAGGCGTTTCGCTGAACGCTCTGAAGACCTGTGGCGGGAAAATCTCCTTGCCGCAGGCCTGTTCCTTCTCCAGTCTGCCGCAAAGCGTACGCCCGGCATCGGATGCCAGAAAATCCGCCGTCAGACGATGCCAGACCGGATCATCAGGCAGGGTCATATCCGGTGCTGGAACAGAAAATAGCGATGCCGTCATTGCTTGGCCGTACTGAGATATCGATTTTCCAGCAAATCCGTTCGCATTCGATAGAGATTAATCTGACAGGCAAGCGAAGCATTTTTCTCCACGGTCTGGCTCCCCCTTGTCGTGCTCCTCACGAATTCGCATTCGCGCTTTACGTAGGAATCAAACGACTGATTGGCACGCATGAGCTTGTCCCAGCGGACGCGGTTCCTGTTGGGCTTATCCCAGGCTTTGGCGACAACGGTTACGCGTTCAGACGTATCTTTATATTCTGCCTTTACAGCATTGAACTCCTGCGTCAGACAGACTTGAAGTTTCTCCGCATCGTCCCCGGCTCTCTGATAGCAGGTATTAATTTCAGCCATACCCGCCGCACAGGCGGTTCCAAGCGAAGCCGCAGCCATAACCAAGACTGCAGTCACCTTGAATGCAATATTCTTCATGTCGTTTCAAAGCCGGCCTGTTCCGGCAATCAATTCACACACTTTTCCCGCACCGACGAAGATTTTATTGAAGCCGGCCTCCCGAGCCCATTCGGAGATACCGACTCCTTCGTTGTATCCCGTTTCCACCAATGCGGCCGTTACGCCTGCAGCTCTGGCAGCAAGCGCATCATTGCGGCTGTCTCCCACCATGACGGCATCTGCCGCCGGCACGCCGAGCTCTTCGAGCGCCTTGAGCAGCATGTCCGGAGCCGGTTTATTCCTTTCACAGTCGTCGCCTGCGACTACCGCATCAAAAAGATGCTCGATCTTCCTATCCCGAAGAAAACTGACTGTCAAGGATCGAAGTTTGTTGGTCACGAGAGCCGTTTTAATTCCCTCGGCACGCAACGACTGAAGCCCATCAATCACACCGGGATAAAACGTAATCAGACGTCCGTCAGTCTCTGCCCAGTTTTCAACCAGCCGGCTCATAAACTGCCGCCGGCCGGCTTCATCCAGACCGAGGACACCGCAGACACGGTCCACCAAAACACCGGGACCGCGTCCGATCATATCTCCAACCTGCTTCTGAGTCGGCGGCAGATACCCCATGTCCTCCGATGTTCGGCGAACGCCCTCATAAATTTCCGGCAGAGAATCAACCAGAGTGCCGTCCAGATCAAAAAGGACGGCCTTCACAAATGTCATCGATTTATCCCAGTGCAGCGACTGCCGCCTTCATATCCGCAATCACCTTGGCATACCCCTCGGGAGAACCCGCGCCGAAAACCGCGGATCCTGCCACGAATGTGTCGGCGCCAGCCGCAGCAACGCGGGCGATGTTGCCCGGCTTGATGCCGCCGTCAACTTCAAGCGCAATATAGCGTCCGCTTTCAGCAGCATAACGATCGAGTTTTTCCCGAACAGCGGCCACCTTGTCAAGTGTCTGCTCGATGAAGCTCTGTCCCCCGAAACCCGGGTTCACGCTCATCAGAAGAACAATGTCAATCTTGTCGAGCTCGTAGTCCAGATAGCTGAGCGGCGTTGCAGGATTAAACACCAGCCCGGCTTTGAGACCCAGATCTCGGATAAGCTGCAGCGAACGGTCGATATGTCGTGTTGCTTCGCAGTGGAAGGTAATGATATCGGCACCCGCCTTTGCAAAAGCCGGCACCAATTCATCTACGGGCTCAATCATCAGATGCACGTCGATCGGTGCCTTCGTATACGGCCGGATGGCCTTAAGCACAAGAGGGCCGACCGTCAGATTCGGTACATAGTGATTGTCCATCACGTCAAAATGAATCCAATCCGCACCGGCAGCCACAACGTCGCTGACTTCCTGACCGAGACGGGCGAAGTCAGCCGAAAGAATGGACGGTGCAATACGGCAGAGCGGCATGATGTTTCCTTTTCCTCAAAGGTGGCGAAGCATAAGAATCTGTCCGTCATTGTAACGGGTAGCCGGTGCTGTTTTACTGCATCTGCCTCGCCGGAACGTTTTTTACATTTAACTTGCGCTGCTTGTCATAGAATCTGAGCTTTCTCATGCCAGACGCAGCTTTGTCCCGCCATGCTCTCCAAGCTTTTCATCCGCCTTACGGCCGCAGCAGCCGCGCTGACGCTTGCCGCATGCACCACAGTCGAAAAACCGACAGCCGACAGACCTTCCGTCAGTTTCAGGCAGACGGATTTCGACCGCCTGCCTTCCGCAGACGGAGAGAGCTGGCAGGGCGCGCTCGCCGCCTTTCAACGTTCATGCGCCGTTCTTCAGAACGACTCACGCTGGCGTGAGGTGTGTCTTGCGGCCCTTGCAACGGACGCTCTCGGCGCCCAGCGTTTCTTTCTCAGTCGATTTGTTCCTTGGCAGGTCTATGCTCGAAACACAGAAGGCGACCTCTCTGATACCGGACTGATGACGGGCTATTACGAACCTCTGCTCAAAGGCAGTCTTACTCGCCGAGTCCCATTTGTTCATCCTGTCTATGGGGTTCCCGACGATCTTCTCATTGTTGATCTTGCCGAGCTCTACCCCAAACTCAAAGGCATGCGGCTGCGAGGCAAACTGGTCGGGCGCAGAATCGTACCGTACGACAGCAGGGCTGAAATCGATCGGCGCGAAGACATGTCGCGATGGGCGCTTGCCTGGGTGGATGATCCTGTCGCCGCTTTCTTCCTGCAGATTCAGGGTTCCGGCCGCATACTGCTTGAAGACGGCAGCTATCTCAGAGTCGGCTATGCCGACCAAAACGGACATCCCTACCGTGCAATCGGCGGATGGCTCGTCAGCCGCGGTTATCTCAAGCGGCATGAGCTGTCCATGCAGCGCATTCAGGCATGGGCCCGTGCAAATCCCGCCCGTGTCAGCGAACTGCTCGAACAAAATCCTAGTTTCATCTTTTTTGAAGAACGTCCCGGTTCACCGGACGAAGGACCGCTCGGTGCTCAGGGAGTTCCTTTGACTCCCGAGTCAAGCGTCGCTGTCGATCCTCGTTTCTGGAGACTGGGAACGCCCTTCATCGTCATGGCGGACCAAAGCCGGCCGGACCTTCATTTCGTTCGTCCCGTCATTGCCCAGGACACGGGCGGCGCAATCCGCGGCGCAATCAGATTTGATTATTTCTGGGGTTTCGGAAATCTGGCCGGGGAAGCGGCCGGACGACAAAAAAGCGAAGCCAAAGCATGGGTACTCGTGCCGGCAGGGCTGACTCCCGACGACATCCGGACACGCTGACCGCCCAAAAAAGCCAAACGCCTGCGTCTGCAGGCGTTTGGCTTTTTAAAATCTGAGAAGATCAATTTTTGGCGTTTTCAAGGATGCTGCTCAGCTGATAGGCCGGCATGGCACCCGTCGATCTGTCGCCCGTCTTAAAAAAGAATGTCGGAGCGGCCGTCACATTGTAACGATGCGCCAGTTCGAGGTTGCGCCTTAGCACGCTCGTATCGCAGCCGGCCACGCTGACGGCCGGACGAATACCCTGTCCCATCCACTCATGCCAGGCCTTGCTCCTGTCTTTCGAGCAAACGATCTCCCTGGCATTTTCTTCTCCGCGCAGCATCGGAACGATAAACGTCCAGACCGTCAGATTACCGACCTCGGCATAGGCCTTTTCCATCATGCGGCAGTACGTGCAGTTGGCATCAGAAAACACGATGATCTCGCGTTCGCCCTTGCCGAAAACCTGTTTGACGGCATCCTCAAAAGGCCATTTTGTCCAGCGCGCGCGGGCAATTTCCCGGAGACGAGCCTGAGTCAAATCCTCCTGAGTCTCCGCATCAATCAGACGCCCTGAAAGCACATACCGCGCCGAATCATCCACATAGAACATGCGTTCCTGAATGAACACTTCCCACAGGCCGGGCACCGGAGTCGCACGAACGGACTCCGCCTCGAGACCGGTGTTTTTGAGCAGATTGTCTTTCACGGTACCGATATCGGCCGCACCGACAGTGCCTGACGCGATGCCGAGTACGCAGCAGGCAGACAGAAGAAGTGTCTTGATTTGCATGATGTCTCAGAAATAATCAGTCGATCGGGCGCGCCAAGCGCCTTACAGCTGCCAAAGTCTACCGCAGCACAGGGCTTTAATCCCTTAAGGACTTTCGCACTCTCGTAACAATCTGTCCGACGAGCTCCCTTTTCATACCATAAATGCGGTATTTTTTAGGTTTTATCAGGGCCTATTCCTGCATCCCTCTTGCGCAAATCAGCTTCGACCCATAAAATGCGTCTTCTACGCTTTCGTGGCTGGGTAGCTCAGTTGGTAGAGCAGCGGATTGAAAATCCGCGTGTCAGCGGTTCGATTCCGTTCCCAGCCACCACAGATTTTTGCAGTACGCCTGAAGCGTGCCGCACGGAGGCTGGGTAGCTCAGTTGGTAGAGCAGCGGATTGAAAATCCGCGTGTCAGCGGTTCGATTCCGTTCCCAGCCACCAAAATTGCTTTGGACCCCGCAGCAGCAACTGCGGGGTCTTTTTTTATCCAGCAAAATTTTTAATATACTTCACCGGCTTGCATACCCCTCCCAGCCTCGGGCACGCAGCAGACAGGCCGGACACTCGCCGCAGCCGTATCCCCACTCATGCCGATGCGTATGGTCTCCCATATAGCAGGTATGAGTATCGAAGCGAATCAGATCGACCAAACCTCGTCCTCCGAGCTCCTCCGCAAGCGCCCACGTATCAGCCTTGCTGAGCCTCATAAGCGGCGCCTCGATGACCAGCGGCACATCCAGCCCGAGGGACAGTGAAACCTGCAGACTTTTCAGCGTATTGTCGCGACAGTCGGCATATCCCGAATAGTCCGTTTCGCACATTCCTCCGACGAGCGTACCGATGCCGCGGCGATAAGCAAGTGCAGCGGCGAAAGTGAAAAAAAGCAGGTTTCGGCCGGGGACAAAGGTATTAGGCACTCCGTTCGCCTCAAACTCCACCGCCTTTTCTCTCGTCAGAGCACAGTCGCTGATCTGGCCGAGAAGACTCATATCCAATAGCCGGTCCTCTCCAAGCCGATCCTGCCATTCCGGTCTGAAAGCACGGATTTTTTCCAGAACGTCGCGCCGGCAGTCAAGCTCCACCCGGTGACGCTGTCCGTAATCAAACCCGATCGTTTCGACGCGATCAAACCGGGACAGCGCCCAAGCCAGGCACGTAGCGGAATCCTGACCGCCGGAAAACAGCACCATGGCTGCCCCCTGCCGCTTTTCAATCACACCCGTCATTTCAATTCATCTCCCTCACGTCAGAGGACGGAGCAAGCAGTGCGCATGCCTGCTTTCTGACTGCCTCGCACTCTCTGATGTGTTCTTCACCGAGCCACTTGAAAGCCGCGAAGGAAAGCGCAGCGGCGGCTCCCTGTCCCACAATCGGTATCCAGCGTGCCGTCTTACCGGCCGCCCATTTCGCGCCGAACTGCTTCACCAGCATCAGAACGGCCGCATTCGTCACGTATTGTCCTGCAAAAACTGCTCTCACGCTCCCTATCGCCTTGAAGACTGCGATTCTCTCTTCGCTGCGCAGCAAATCAATCTGGTCAGGACTCAGCAGAAACGCACGATTGACAGCATTGAACATACCGACGAGCGCAGAAACATCAACCGCAATATCGATGCCGGGAACAGGCAGAAGCGTAGCACCCGCACTCAGCACGGCACGCCGATTCACTTCAGCTCTTGCTCTGGCCCGAGCAGTCTCCAGCGCTTCGGCAAGCACACTCCCGGTCTCCTGCATGAACTTCTCTCCCGGCGCCTTCCGGCGCCCTTAAGCTAAACGCAACTTTCTGCCCGATATAATTCGCGCAACATGTGTTAATTATTGTTGCAGCACCAACCGCGCTGCACTTTTTTCCGTCCTTTCGATGCATCTGCTTGCTTTAGGTCTTAACCATACCACCGCGCCGGTTTCCGTCCGTGAACGCGTGGCCTTCGGTCCGGACGAAATCGCCGAGACCATCGGACACCTTCGCGACCGCTTCTCCAGCACGCCGACTGGCGGCATCCATGAAGCCGCCATCCTCTCGACCTGCAACCGCACGGAAATTTACTGCGCCGCGGAGGACATCGAGAAGGCCAAAACATCCGTTCTCACATTCATTTCCGAAAGAAAGAACGTTGCGCTTTCCGAGCTTGAACCTCATATGTATGTCTACGAGCATGAGGAAGCCGCCAAGCATACGTTCCGCGTGGCATCGGGTCTTGACTCCATGGTTCTCGGTGAAACCCAGATCGTCGGCCAGATGAAGAAGGCCGAAAAGATCGCCCGCGACTGCCACGGCCTCGGGACGATGCTCAATCATCTGTTTCAGGCCACCTTCACCGTAGCCAAGGAAGTTCGTACGGCCACTGCCATCGGCGCCAACTCCGTCAGCCTTGCTGCAGCTGCAGTCCGCCTTGCTCTGAGACTGTTCGGCAATCTGCACAACGAACGCGTACTCTTCGTCGGCGCAGGAGAAATGATCGAACTCTGCGCTGCGCATTTTGCCGCTCAGCAGCCGAAGTCCATCACGATTGCCAACCGCACTCTCGAACGCGGTCAGACGCTTGCCCGAACCGTCCATGCCGACGCCATCCGTCTTGCCGATCTGCCGGAGCAGATTGCCAAATACGACATCGTCGTCTCCTGCACAGCCTCCGCCCTGCCCATCATCGGCCTCGGCATGATCGAACGAGCGGTTGCTCAGCGCAAGCATCGTCCTATGTTCATCGTCGACCTGGCCGTTCCCCGCGACGTCGAACCTGAAATCGAGCGCCTCGACGACGTTTATGTCTACAGCGTCGACGACCTCGGCAAAGTCGTCAGCCAGGGGCTGGCCAGCCGTCAGGCAGCCATTACTCAGGCCGAAACCATCATTGGCCTTCGAACGCGTGATTTCGCCGACTGGCTTCGTCAGCGCGATACTGTCCCCTTCATTCAGGCATTGCGAGACCGAGCCAATTATCTGCGTGAAATGGAACTCCAGCGTGCGCTGCGACACCTTCACCACGGAGACAATCCCGAAGAAGTGCTGGAAATGCTTGCGCACGGTCTGACCAATAAACTCGTGCATGACCCGACGATTCTTCTCAGAAATGCTGAAGGATTGAGCGGAGAAGACCGAGATCTGATGGAGCAGCTGCTCAACCGCTTCTACCGCCGTCACGAACGCTGATAACGACAAACACTGAGGAACCTTCCGGGGTTCCTCTTTTTTTTGCGCTATTCTTTCTGCTTTCAACGAACAACCGTATTGACGAGATGATCAACGACAGCATGCGCTTCAAGCTCCGTCAGCTTGCCAGACGCATGGAGGAAATCGACGGAATGCTGGCCGATCCGGAGATCGGCACTGATATGAACCGCTTTCGCGAACTTTCCCGCGAGCGTGCCGACATCGAACCTGTGGCTCTTAAGCTGGCTGAATACGAAAGAGCTGAAGGCGACTTGGAGACAGCCCGCGAAATGCTGGCTGATCCGGACATGAAGGCCTTTGCGCAGGAAGAAATCTCCGCTGCGCAGACTGCACTCGATCAGCTCGAAGGCGAACTTCAGATCCTTCTTCTGCCCAAAGATCCCAACGACAGCCGCAACATCTTTCTCGAAATCCGCGCCGGTACCGGCGGAGACGAATCCGCTCTGTTTTCAGGCGATCTGCTTCGAATGTATCTTCGTTACGCCGAAGCCCAGGGCTGGAAGACGGAAATCGTCTCGAAAAACGAAAGCGAACTCGGCGGCTACAAGGAAGTCATCGTCCGAATCATCGGTTCGGGTGCCTATTCCCGTCTTAAATTCGAATCGGGCGGACACCGCGTCCAGCGAGTACCTGTAACAGAAAGTCAGGGCCGCGTTCACACTTCCGCATGCACGGTTGCTGTGCTCCCCGAGCTCGACGAGGTTGAGGCCGTGGAACTCAATCCCGCGGATCTGCGCATCGACGTTTTCCGAGCCTCCGGCGCCGGCGGCCAGCATATTCAGAAAACGGACTCAGCGGTTCGAATCACGCATCTTCCCACCGGTCTTGTCGTCGAATGTCAGGACGAACGCAGTCAGACGCAGAACAAAGCGCGCGCTATGGCGATTCTTGCTTCGCGTATCTATGCCGCCCGGGTTGCAGAACAGCAGGCTAAAGAAGCAAGCGAACGAAAGAGCCTCGTCGGCTCTGGCGACCGATCGGAACGCATCCGCACGTACAATTACCCTCAGGGCCGCGTAACGGATCACCGCATCAACCTGACGCTTTACAAGCTTGATGCCGTAATGAACGGCGACCTCGACGAGATCATCACCGCACTCACGACGCAGCACCAGGCCGACCAGCTTGCTTCGCTCGCCTAACCACGGAAGGAGAATTTCGACGTCATGACGGAAGTCAAACGCAACACCATTCGGGCGCTGATCGCAGAAGCTACGCCGAAGATCGGCCGCTTTGAAGCAGGCATTCTTCTGGCGCATATTCTCGACAAGCCCAAGGAGTATCTGATCGCTCACGACGAAGAGGAGCTGTCGGATCAGGCGGTCATGACGTTCGACCTCTATGTTTCCATGCGTATCGACGGCATGCCGGTGCCCTATCTCACCGGACGCCAGGAATTCTTCGGCCGTTATTTCGAAGTCGATTCCAGCGTGCTGATCCCCCGCCCCGATACTGAAGTACTGATTGAACAGGCTCTCATCGTCGCACCGGACCGTCCCCTCATTCTCGATATGGGTACCGGAAGCGGATGCATTGCCGTCACGCTTGCCAAGGAATGCCCCGGAGCACGCGTCACGGCCACGGACGTCTCACCCGAAGCACTCGAGATTGCCTCGCGAAATGCAGCCTCTCTCGGCGCCGAAGTCGAATTTCGTCAGGGTTCCTGGTGGGAAACCGTCGGAGAACAGGAGTCCTTCGATATCATCGTCAGCAACCCTCCCTACATCCGAAGCGACGACGAACATCTGCCCGCTCTTCAGTATGAACCGCAGTCCGCCCTCACCGACGGCGGAGACGGCCTTTCCTGCCTGCGAGAAATCACCGCTCATGCCATGGCGCACCTGCGACAGGGCGGATGGCTTCTGGTCGAGCACGGTTGGGATCAGGGGCCGGAAGTCGCTGAACTTTTCCGAGCAGCGGGGCTTGCCGCCGTGCGCACGGTTCGAGACTACGGCGGCAACGATCGCGTGACCATGGGCCGTCGTGCATAACAGAGGCATACAGTCTCTCTTGGAACTCAAAATCACCCAAGTCGACTTATGCGTTTGCGTGCCGGATTGCGATCCTCATTGCAATCCGATGAGGATGCGGGATTTGCATTCAAATGCATATCTCGTCCGTCGTGCTGTTCAGCCATTTCACGTAAGATTTTCAGCTTTGCCGGTCTGCAGTCTGGTTCCTCAGGCATGCTCTGCCGACTCTCCGGAGCCGGTTCCCCTTTGAGAACCGGATAAGTCTGAACGATGCCCTCCGTGCGTCTCACCTCCGTCCGCAGAAACACGGATAAAAGAAAATCCCGCACCGCCGAAACGGTACGGGATTCGAATCTGGTGCCCCTTAACTGACTCGAACAGTTGACCTACCGCTTACAAGGCGGTTGCTCTACCAACTGAGCTAAAGAGGCAGGAAGGCGGATTATACCGCAAATCCGCAGATCGTGTTGCGTCTTTCTGGTACAGCCCTGAGTGTTACTTTACACGCATCGGACGGCGGCCGACAGACGGTTTCGGCGCTTCTGCATCGGGCGTTGCCTCCTGCGCACGGGAAGGCGTCGGAGTGACCTCAAACTGAAGCGCGAACTGCTGATATTCAAGCGGTGTCACGCAGATGATGCGATTGAGGGGCACTTCGACGTCGAAGATGTCGTTCGTTTCCCCGAAACGGGCCTGAAAAGTCAGCCAGTCATCGGTAATTTCCAGACGGTTCACCGCCTCATCCGTCAGATCGAAAATAATGCGTCCGTCTCGCACGAATTCCCGCGGAACACTGCATGCATCGTCGACGGCAACCATCACGTAAGGCGTGGTGCCGGTGCTGCGGCAATAATCGAGAACCGCATTAATCAGATAGGGTTTGATCGGCGGAGGATTGCCGTTGTTCGTCGTCATCGTTCCAATCCTTTTGCAAAAAGAAACGGCAGGCGCATCGGGCAGCCGGCCGTTTCGTTTCTTATCCTCTGCGAGGAACTCAGCGGCGCATCACGCGTTCGGAAGGCGTCATCGAATCGATGAAGGCCGGGCGCGAGAAAAGACGTTCGCCGTAAGTCATCAGCGGCGCTGCCGTGCGCGGCAGTTCGATGCCGTAATGATCAAGACGCCAAAGCACCGGAGCCAGCGACACATCAAGCAGCGTGAACTCTTCGCCGAGCAGATAGGCACCGGCATTGAGGCGGGTACCGATCACCGTCAGCTGATCGCGAAGCTTGTTGCGGGCGGCGTTATGCATTTCCTCCGTAGCATTGCGGTTTTCAAGCAGACGCACATGGGAAAAGACTTCGCGGTTCAGCACGTAGGAGAAGAGACGGGCACGGGCGCGCTGCATCGGATCGGGCGGCATCAGCTGCGGATGCGGGAAACGCTCGTCAATGTAGTTGTTGATGACGTCCGCCTGATAAAGCGTCAGATCACGTTCGCGGAGAATGGGCACTTCACCGTAAGGGTTGAGCGAGCTGACATCGATCGGCTGGAACATGTCGATGTCCTGAATCTCGAACTCACAGCCCTTTTCATAGAGCACGAAACGGCAGCTGTGGGAGAACGGGCAGGTCATGCCCGAGTAAAGCACCATCATAGGCTTTTATCCTCTATACGCAGTCGAAAACGCACTCCGTTTGCAGCGTCGGCAGACGGAGTGCGCTGAAAGAGATTGAATTTTATCAAAAATCGCTAAAACCCGCTACGCATCTCATTTTTTACATTTGCAAGAACGCTTGCAAGACAGGTCCATGAGAGATTTGTAACGAAATATTTCTATACTGGATTGTCACCTTCGTAATACGTAATTTCCAACTCGGGGAACACTTCCGAGAGGTGTCGTCCGAGAGCCTGAATACCGAAGCGTTCCGTGGCATGATGTCCTGCCGAAAGATAGGCAATGCCGTTTTCCCGTGCCTCGTAAGTCGTCCGTTCACTGATTTCGCCGGAGATATACAGATCGCACCCTTCTGCCGCCGCCGCGAGAATTTCGTCCTGCGCCGCGCCTGAGCACCAGCCGACCCGGGTCACCAGCCCTTTAGTCGGGCCTACTGCGAGCGGACGGCGTCCGAGGACGCGTTCCACGCGGCTGCAGAAGTCGCCGAAGGGAACCGGTCCGGATTTCGGAACGCCGATGTTGAGTAGGTCATACATGCCCGTGCGTTTTTCCAGCTTCAGACCGAAAAGACGTCCGAGCTCGGCGTTGTTGCCGACCACGGGATGCGCGTCAAGAGGCAGATGATAGGCAACCAGATTGATGTCTGCCGCAAGGAGCGCTGCCAGGCGACGGCGCTTCATGCCGACGACCTGGCTTGGCTCGCCCCGCCAGAACCAGCCGTGATGAACCAGAATGCAGTCCGCGCCGGCCGCCGCATGATCGATGATCGCCTGGCTCGCACTGACGCCCAGCACGATGCGCCTGATCTCGGATCTGCCCTCGACCTGCAGGCCGTTCGGCGCATAATCCTTGAAGTCTCCCGCATTCAGATACGTATTGAGATAGTCCGTGAGCTCTTTTATCTGCATAATGTATGCTTCCCGTTCTTAGAGAAAATTTCGTTCGGAGCACATCGCGATGATCCGCAGTCTGTGGCTCATTTTTGCACAAACCGTGACGGTCACCCTCGGCGCAGCAATGGCTGTAAGCGCCGTGACCGGATGGCGTCCGTCGTTTCTCTCTCCGCAGGCGCCGGCTATTTCTCCGGCGCCCGACCTCAGCGAGGCCGTTGCAAAAGCCGCGCCCGCCGTTGTTACCATTTTTGCACGCCATGACATACCCGGACGTCAGGCCGAACAGGTCGGGACCAATTGGAACAGCGTTCCCGAACTTAATCTCAACACTCTCGGCAGCGGCGTGATTGTTTCCTCCGAGGGCTACGTTCTCACCAACTACCATGTCGTGGCAGCCGTCTCAGGCCTTTATGTAGGTCTTCCCGACGGACGGCAGTTCGAGGCCGTGCTCGTGGGAAGCGATCCCGAGACTGATCTGGCGCTGCTTCGAGTCAAGGAGCCCTCGCTTCCCGTCATCCGCATCGGCAAGAGTGAAACACTTCGCATCGGCCAGACGGTACTCGCCATCGGCAATCCCTTCGACGTCGGCCAGACCGTCACGGCCGGCATCGTGTCCGCACTCGGCCGCCACGGCCTCGGGCTCAACAGCTATGAAGATTTCATTCAGACCGATGCCGCCATCAATCAGGGCAATTCCGGAGGAGCCCTCATCAATGCCGAGGGAGAACTGATAGGCATCAACACGGCCATTTTCTCCCCGGAACAGTCCGACGGTTTCGTCGGGATCGGCTTCGCCATTCCGAGCGCCATCATCGAACGGGTGCTTCCCAGTCTGATGGCCGGCAAGGTCGTTGAACGCGGCTATTTCGGCTTTATTCCCCGGCAGCTTTCGCAGGAATTTGCTCAGGATCTCGGACTGAGCGTCGTCCGGGGCGTCATGGTGAGCCACGTCCTTCCGAAGAGTCCAGCGGCCGAAGGGGGCATTCGCGCTTTTGACGTTGTTCTTGCCATCAAAGGCGAGGAAATCCGCTATGTCAACCGAATGCTTCAGATCATCGCCTCGCTCAAACCCGGAGAAACCGTGCCGGTGCGGGTGCTGAGAGGCCGGCAGACACTCGAGCTGAACGTCACCCCGACTGCTCGCCCGAAAAACGCTCTCGAGCGTGAGAATGCTGCTCCGTCCGCCGTGGATTCGCTAGAAAACCAGCCGCTTCCCGGCCGACATCGCTGACCGGAACATCAGCAGGAGCGCCGGAAAAGACAAAACGCACCGATTCCTGAGAACGGTGCGTTTTTTTCAAAAGCAGGACGACACTCCGTCAGTCCTCATCGTCGTCCTTCGGCATGGCGTCGATGTCATCCTGCGTCTTGCCGAATGCCTTCACGAGCCAAATACCGGCCTGGAAAAGCACGACGAGCGGAAGCGCAAGCAGGAGCTGGGAAAGCACATCGGGCGGCGTAAAAATAGCCGCCAGCACAAACGCTCCGACGATCACGAAGGGGCGAGCCTTGACCAGCTTCTCATAAGAAGCCAGTCCGACGTGGTTAAGCACCATGACGACAATCGGCACCTCGAAAGTCAGACCGAATGCCACAAACATCGTCAGCACGAAACTGAAGTACGAATCAATGTCCGGTGCGAAATTCACGCTGTCCGGAGAGAAGCCGGCGATGAACTGGAACACCATGCGGAACACGATGAAATAGCAGTACATCATGCCGACAGCGAACATCGTGATGGACGACAGCAGGATCGGCAGCGCCAGCCGTTTTTCCCGGCGGTATAGCGCCGGAGCAACGTAGGCCCAGATCTGATAGAGCACGTACGGAAGCGCAATCAGAAACGCCACAAAGAGCGTCACCTTAAGCGGCACCATAAAAGGTGCCACCACGCCGGTCGCCAGAAGCTTCACGCCCTGAGGCAGAGCCACCATCAGCGGCTTGCTCAGAAAGTCGAAGATCTCCTTCATGAAGGGCGACAGGCACACAAACACCACGATCACTGCGATGGCCGAACGGACAGTGCGGTTGCGCAGCTCGACGAGATGACTCATCAGCGGCTGCTCGTTGGCGGGATCGTCGGGCGCTTCAAGCTGTTTATTGTTTTCTGCCATAGCGTTTCTTTAACGGTAGATGCGCGGACGGTTCGTACGGGCGCGGGTGGCAAGACGGCGATTGTTGCCGCCCAACTGAACGTCGCGCATGCCGAGCTCGCGGCGCAGCTTGGCGACCTCCTGAGCAAGTTCATCCACAGACGGGCCTGCATGGTAGCGCTTGGCAAACGTCTTGGGCTCGCTCCAGCTGTAAGCCGGTTCCGGCTCTTCGGGAGTGTCTCCCCATCCGTAGAAGTTCGAAATCTCGTCGTTCGAAGCCACCGCCGACTGAGTTCCGGAGGTAGCCGTCTCCTCGGCCTCCTTGAGCGCCTGACCGGCCTCATCGGCCGCCTTCTGCGCATCATCGGCCGCGGACTGCACGTTCTTTTCGATTTCCGCCGCGGACTTTTCAACCGTCGACTTGACGTCATCGGCGAGTGCCTTGGCTTCTTCCTGAATGCGCTTGAGTTCGGAGAGCTCCGTTTCGCGGTCGATGTCGGACTTCACCTGCGCGACAAAACGCTGTGCCTTGCCGATCCATTCGCCCGCCGTACGGGCCACTGCGGGGAGACGCTCGGGACCGAGAACGACCAAAGCGATCGTTCCGATCACCAGCATCTCGCTGAAACCGAAATCAAACATCTTGTTCCTTGTCTTTCACTAAAGAGCCGCGGTCAGCCCCTGAGACTGCCGCGGCCGTTAGCGCCTAGCGCTGATGCGCTTTGCACGAGGTCCTGCACGTACAACCTTCCGGGCGTGCGGACCGGATCAGGCTGGCTTAGGACGCCTTGGTCTTGTCCTTGGCTTCGACGTCGACCGTTGCGGTCTTGTCCTGAGCGATTTCCTTCTGGGGAGCCGCCTTTTCGTCGTCGCCTTCCTTCATGCCTTCCTTAAAGCCCTTGATCGCGCCGCCAAGGTCCTTGCCCATGTTCTTGAGCTTGCCGGTGCCGAAAACGAGCACCACGATGGCCAGAACAATCAGCCAGTGCCATACGGAAAGGGAACCCATTATTTATTCTCCTGATTATTTCCAGGGCTGGGGGCCGCCCAGCACGTGGATGTGTAGATGATCGACTTCCTGGCCGCCGTCGCGGCCGGTGTTGATAATGACGCGGAAACCGTTCGTCGCGCCTTCCTGCAGAGCAAGCTTCCGCGTTAATGACAGCATTTTACCCAAAAGCGGCGCATCCTCGGGTTCGGCCAGAGCGAGAGACTGAATGTGCTGTTTCGGAATAATCAGAAAGTGCACCGGAGCCTTGGGATTGATATCTCGGAAAGCCAGCACTTCGTCGTCTTCGTAGACCTTGGAGGCCGGAATTTCGCCGCGTGCGATCCTGCAGAACAGGCAGTCGTCAAGTTGCATGGAAACCTCTTGCTTACAGCAAATCATAAGCCGGACACGGGATCCGGCAGGGGAACGTCGGGTGTGATTAGCTTACCACCGTCCGAGCTTTTCCAGAAAAAGAAAACATTTCCCGCAGGATGCAGGCATTATGCACGGAAATCATGCCTCTGCATACTATCCCGCGGGAGGTATTTGCTCAATCCTTCGGACGGGCGGCTTTTTCTGCGAGACCGGAGAGTCCTTCCCGGCGGGCCAGCTCTTCAGTCACGTCTTCCGGACGAAGACCGTAGTAGGAAAGCATCACCATCGTATGGAACCACAGGTCAGCACACTCGTAGATGATCTTCTCCCGGCACTCGTCCTTGGCGGCCATGACGGTTTCGCAGGCTTCCTCGCCGATTTTCTTCAGCATCCCGTCGGGAGCCTTTTTAAAAAGGCTCGCTACATAGGACGTTTTAGGATAGGCGCCTCGGCGCGAATCGATCACGTCGGCGACTTCCTTCAGGACGGCGCCGCAGTCACGGGGATCTGTCATTTTTTATAAAGCTCCTTGGGATCACGCAGGACGGGCTCACATTCCTGCCAGCCGCCCGACTTCAGCTCACGCCAGAAGCAGCTTGCATGACCGGTATGACAGGCGATGCCGCCCTGCTGTTCAACACGGTAGATCACCGCATCACCGTCGCAGTCGAGCTCCATGCCGTGTACGAACTGCACGTTACCCGAGGACTCGCCCTTGCGCCAGACCGAATGACGGGAGCGGGAGAAATACACGCCGCGGCCCGTTGCTGCCGTTTCCTCAAGCGCTTCACGATTGGCCCAGGCAAGCATAAGAACGCGTCCGGTTTCCATATCCTGAGCGATGACCGGAACCAGCCCGGCTTCGTTGAAGTGAACCTCGTCGATCCAACTCATTGTTGTTCTCTCCTTCTCTCCGTTTGGTTGTTATTTTCAGAGCCGCACGGGAATGCCCTGCGCGGCCATGAAGCGCTTGGCTTCTTCTATCGTATATTCGCCGAAATGGAAGATTGAGGCCGCGAGCACAGCATCCGCCCCGCCCTTCGTCACGCCGTCGGCAAGATGCTGCAGATTGCCCACGCCGCCCGAAGCGATCACGGGAATACTGACGAGATCCGACACGGCACGCGTCAATTCAAGATCGAACCCGGCCTTGGTTCCGTCGGCGTCCATGCTCGTCAGCAGAATCTCGCCCGCCCCGAGCTTCTCAACACGAGCGGCCCATTCGAGCGCATCAATGCCCGTCGCATCGCGGCCGCCGCGCGTATAGACTTCCCACCCCGCGGACGGATCGTCCTTCACGCGTCTGCGGGCATCAATCGCGCAGACGATGCACTGACTGCCGTAAAGTGCGGAAGATTCGCCGATCAGATCAGGATTCTTCACGCCGGCAGTGTTGATCGAAATCTTGTCCGCGCCGGCATTGAGCAGACGGCGGATATCGCTCACCTGACGCACGCCGCCGCCGACAGTGAGAGGAATGAAGACCTGGCTTGCCACGTCCTCGATCACGTGAAGAATGATGTCGCGCGCATCGGAACTGGCAGTAATGTCAAGAAACGTCAGCTCGTCCGCACCTGCCCGGTCGTAACGGCGTGCGACCTCCACGGGGTCTCCCGCGTCGCGAAGATTGACAAAGTTGACGCCTTTGACGACACGGCCGGCGGTGACGTCAAGACACGGAATAATGCGTTTGGCCAGCATGAGAGCTCCCCGGGTTACTGCGCGGCTTCCACCAGCGCAAGCGCATCTTCAAAGCGAAGCGTCCCTTCATAAAGGGAGCGCCCGAGAATAGCGCCGCAGACACCGTCCTCCTCGACAGCGAGCAGCCGGCGGATGTCGTCAAGGTCGCGAACGCCGCCCGAGGCAATCACGGGCACGCTGACTGCACGGGCAAGTTCAGCCGTCGCCTCTACGTTGCAGCCCGTCAGCATGCCGTCGCGGGCGATGTCGGTATAAAGGAAGGCCTCGACGCCGTAGCTTTCGAACTTGCGGGCAATGTCGACGGCCTTGATGGCCGTCGTATTCTGCCAGCCGTCCGTGGCGACAAGACCGTCGCGGGCATCCAGAGCCACAATGATCTGACCGCCGAAATTGGAGCAGGCCTCATGCAGAAAGCCCGGACGCTTCAGCGCTGCCGTGCCGATCACGGCATAGCTGACGCCGGCGTCAATGTAACGCTCAACCTGTTCAAGCGAACGAAGGCCGCCTCCGAGCTCGACCTCCATATCGCCGCTCACTTCGTTCACCATATCGCGGATCAGCGCTGCATTGACAGGACGTCCCGTCGCAGCGCCGTCAAGATCAACGATATGAAGACGGTCGGCACCCAGATCCGCCCACTGACGGGCGACAGCCACGGGGTCGTCCGAATAGACCGTGATGTTGTTTTCCAGATCACCCTGACGCAGACGCACGCAGCGCCCGTTCTTGATGTCGATAGCCGGAATGAGAAGCATCTTGTTTATCCTCTGGTCTGAGCTCTGTTAAGAAGGATCCCACGTTACGAAATTGCGGAAAAGCTGCAGCCCGCAGCGGGCGCTCTTTTCCGGATGAAACTGTGTGGCAAACACATTGTCCCGAGCCACGGCACAGGTAATAGGCAGACCGTAGCTCGTCGTCGCCGCAACGAGCGTATCGTCCACCGGAGCCACGAAGTAGCTGTGCACGAAATAAAACCACGACTGATCCGGGATATCCGCCCAGAGCGCATGAGCCTGCCGCTGAGTCACCCGGTTCCAGCCCATCTGAGGCACCTTCAGCTTTTGTCCGGCTGCCGTGATCATCGCACGCTCGGGAAAGCGAAGCACCTTGCCCTCGTAGATGCCGAGCCCCGCCGCGTCACCTTCGTCGGAACGTTCGAAAAGCATCTGAAGACCGATGCAGATGGCCAGCACGGGCTTGGTCGCCAGTGCCTCGCGAACCGCGGTCTCCAGCCCGCATTCCTGGAGGTGACGCATGCAGTCGGGCATTGCCCCCTGACCGGGAAAGACTACTCTGTCTGCCGTTCGAATCAGCGAGGGATCACCCGAAACAAAAACGTCGGCCATGCCCTCCGCAGCCGTTTCTACGGCCTTGGAGACGCTGCGCAGATTGCCGCAGCCGTAGTCGAGCACTGCGATTCTCATAGAACCCCCTTGGTGGAGGGCACCGTACCCGCAGCACGCTCGTCAAACGCCACAGCCATGCGCAGAGCGCGGCCGAACGCCTTGAACAGGCTTTCAGCCTGATGGTGGCTGTTTTCACCGCGAAGATTGTCAAGATGCAGCGTGACCCCGGCTGAATTGACAAATCCCTGGAAAAATTCCCGGACGAGCTCAGTGTCTATCCCTCCCACGTTTTCACGCGTAAAGCAGCATGAGAAAGTCAGCCCCGGCCGTCCGGAGCAGTCCAGCACGGCTCGGGACAGGGACTCATCAAGCGGAACATAAGCATGGCCGTAGCGCACGATGCCGCGCTTGTCGCCGAGCGCCTCGCGAAGCGCCGTGCCGAGCGCGATGCCCGTATCTTCGACGAGATGATGGGCATCGATATGCAGGTCGCCCTTGGCGTGAACCTTGAGGCGCACCATCCCGTGACGGGAAATCTGCTCGAGCATGTGGTCGAAAAATCCGACGCCCGTGCAGATGTCGGCGCCCGTTTCATCCAGCCCGAGTTCGATTTCGATCTGCGTTTCCTTGGTTTCTCTTTTGACGGATCCGCGGCGGTAGGACATGTCCGGCTCCTTCGAAATGCGGTTTTACTTAAGACGATAGCGCGCGGAACGCGAATGCGCAGTCAGAGATTCCCCTTCGGCAAGCGTCGAGGCAATGCGCCCGAGAACCTGAACGCCCTCTTCGGAAACGTGCAGAACCGACGTGCGCTTCTGGAAATCGTAAACGCCGAGCGGCGAGCTGAAGCGAGCCGTACGGGAAGTCGGCAGCACATGATTCGGACCTGCGCAGTAGTCGCCGAGCGCTTCGGACGTCCAGCGTCCAAGGAAAAGCGCGCCGGCGTGATGAATGTGTTCTGCCCACTTTTCGGGATCTTCGACGGAAAGCTCCAGATGTTCGGGAGCAATCGTATCGGCAACTCGGCAGGCTTCCTCGAGATCCTTCGTCACGATGATGGCGCCGCGGGCGGCGAGACTCTTTTCAATGATGTCGCGGCGGGACATCGTCGGAAGCAGCTTGGCAATCGAAGCCTGAACAGCATCGGCAAACTCGGCGTCGGGCGTCAGAAGCACGGCCTGAGCGAGTTCATCATGCTCGGCCTGGCTGAAAAGGTCCATCGCGATCCAGTCGGGATTCGTGCCGCCGTCACAGATGACGAGAATTTCGGACGGTCCGGCGATCATGTCGATGCCAACGCGGCCGAACACATGGCGCTTGGCTGCCGCCACGTAGGCGTTGCCCGGACCGACGATCTTGTCTACGCAGGGAATCGTCTTCGTGCCGTATGCAAGCGCGGCGACGGCCTGAGCACCGCCGATGGCGTAGGCGCGATTGACGCCGCAGAGACTGGCTGCAGCGAGCACCAGCTGGTTTTTCTCTCCGCCCGGCGTCGGCACCACCATTTCAATCTGGCGGACACCGGCCACGTTGGCAGGCATGGCGTTCATAAGCACCGAGCTCGGATAAGCCGCCTTGCCTCCCGGGACGTACAGGCCTACCGCATCCACGGCCGTCACGCGCTGACCCATGCGGTTGCCGAGGTGATCGGTCACCATAAAGGTTTTGCCGAGTTCGTTTTCATGGAACTTGCGAATGCGCTGAGCAGCTTCGGTAAGCGCTTCCCGCTGATCGGCGGGAAGACCGTCAAGAGCGGCCTTCATTTCCTCGGCCGTGATGACCAGCTCGTCCATCGAGGACACGGACATGCGGTCGAATCGGTTCGTGTATTCAAGAACGGCTTCATCGCCGCGGACGCGGACGTCCTCGACGATGGCTTCGGCACGGCGCGTGATTTCAGGATCGACGCTTGCGTCACGGGCTACAAGTTTGGAGAATTCCGCCTCGAACTGAGGATCGGCAGTATTGAGCTGACGAACAGACATAATGCACCTATACGAAAAACTGACAGAGAAATCGGTACGGGAAAGGATGCTTTCCCCGGCGGTGCGAAGGCGCGGAGACCCGCACCGGCAGCGGCTGCCGGCCTCGGACACTGGCGGTTCGAAGGCTCGGCTGCGGCATGATGAAAAAGAAGGATCCGTCACGCCTTCACGGCGTGTCGGAAATCGCGGATGATGGGCTCAAGTTCTGCGCGCTTGAGCTTCATGGCCGTCTGATTGACGATGAGGCGGGAGGAAATGGGCGCGATCGTCGTGACTTCGCGCATGTTGTTGGCACGAAGCGTGGCGCCCGTGCTCACCAGGTCGACAATGGCGTCGGCGAGGCCGGCAATCGGCGCAAGCTCCATCGAGCCGTAAAGCTTGATGAGATCAACGTGCACGCCCTGTTCGGCGAAATAGTCGCGGCTCCACTTGATGTACTTTGTGGCGATGCGCAGCCGGGCACCCCTGCGCACGCTGCGTTCATAGTCAAAACCAACTGGAGCAGCGACGCACATGCGGCATCGCGCAATATTGAGATCGACGGGCACGTAGAGTCCGTTGCCGCCGTGTTCGTAAAGCGTATCCCATCCGGCCACGCCCATATCCGCAGCTCCGTACTGAACGTACGTCGCCACGTCGGACGCGCGAACCACGACGATGCGCAGATCGTCGCGGTTGGTACCGATCATGAGCTTTCGCGAGCTCTCGGGATTGTCAAGGGGTACGACGCCGGCCGCCGCCAGAAACGGCAGCGTTTCGTCGAAAATGCGCCCCTTGGAGAGTGCTAAGGTTATCAAGCGTTCACCCTTACGATATCTGCGCCGAGACTGCGCAGCTTATCTTCCATGTGTTCGTATCCGCGGTCGAGGTGGTAAATGCGGTCTACCGTACTTTCGCCCTGAGCAGCAAGCGCCGCAATCACGAGCGAGGCGGAAGCCCGCAGATCAGTAGCCATTATGGTAGCACCCGTCAGGGCAGGCACGCCTTGGACAATTGCAGTATGCCCTTCGATCGAAATCTGAGCGCCCAGGCGCATCAGCTCAGGGACGTGCATGAACCGATTTTCAAAAATCGTCTCTGTAATCCGGGCGGTGCCTTCGGCCAGGCAGTTGAGCGTCATGAACTGCGCCTGCATATCGGTCGGGAACCCCGGATGAGGCACAGTTCGGACCGATACCGGCTTCGGGCGGCCGGTCATGCGCACGCGCACCCAGTCGGCGCCCACATTAAGCTGTGCGCCCGCCTCTCTGAGCTTGTCGAGGACAACCTCCATATGGCGGGGTTCGCAGTGCGTCACCAGCACGTCTCCCTGAGTCACGACAGCGGCGACAAAGAATGATCCGGCCTCGATGCGGTCGGCAATCACCGTATGCTCGGCTCCGTGCAGACGTTCGACGCCTTCAATACGGATCACCGGCGTGCCTTCGCCTTCGATTTTCGCGCCCATCGCCTTCAGGCAGTTGCAGAGATCGACCACCTCCGGTTCACGAGCAGCATTTTCGATCACAGTTACGCCGTCGGCCAGCACGGCCGCCATTACGAGATTTTCCGTACCGGTCACGGTCACCATATCCGTCACCAGATGAGCTCCCGTCAGTCGTGCGGCCTGAGCCTTGACATAGCCGTGATCAATTTCCACCGACGCGCCGAGCTGACGCAGGCCGCGGATATGTTGGTCCACGGGACGGGCTCCGATGGCGCATCCGCCGGGAAGACTGACTTCCGCCGTCCCGAAGCGCGCCACGAGCGGGCACAGCGTCAGCACCGACGCGCGCATCGTCTTGACGAGCTCATAAGGAGCAACCGTGCTCGTCACCGCTCCGGCGTTGAGCGTGACGTCCGTTCCGTTTCGCTCAACGCGAACGCCCATGCCCGACAGCAGCTTCAGCATCGTGCGCACGTCCGCAAGATCAGGAACGTTGTGCAGCACAAGATCATCCGCCGTCAGAAGGGAGGCTGCGAGGATAGGAAGCGCGGCGTTTTTAGCGCCCGAGACACGGATTTCTCCGACAAGGCGGCGTCCGCCGCAGATTTTGAGCTGTTGCATAGGTTCGGTGGTGATGGGAAAGTCTGTCTAAGTCGTTATTATCGTTTTTTCAGGCTCTCGGAGTAGCAAACATCTCGTCCAGGCCGTAGACGTGCACGAGCTCCCTAAAGCCCGCAGGCTCATTGCGGACATCCAGAACGAGGCCGAGTGATGATGCGCGCCTTCTGGCATGGAGCACCAGAGCGACCACGGTGCTGTCAACATGCTCGACGCCCTCAAAGTCAAGCACGGCATCTCCGCCCGCGAGTGCGCGGTCGATCTGTTTTTTCACACGGGTCGCATCGACAAAAGTAATGTCCGCAGCTTCAAATTTCATGACAGCACTCCGTCAGGCGGCAGGCTTCACGGCATTTTTGCCGGCAAGTTCCTCGCCTTTCTCCTCAAGTAGCCTGATGAGCCCGGGAATACCGTCCTGATTGAGCGTCGAAGCAAACTGCGAGCGATAGTTTTCCACCATCCAGATACCCTCGACGTTGACGTCAACGATCTTCCACTCGCCTGCCTTGTTGCGGTAAATGCGGTAATCGAGTCCGATATCGGGCTGGCCTGAAGATTTGAGGAGCGTGCGCACGACAAGCTCCTCAGCGAGCTTGCGGCTACGCGTCGGACGGAGTTCGCACTTGTGATCCTTGATATTGGTCAGCGCACCCGCATACACGCGGATCAGAAGCCTCTCAAATCCCACCTTCAGCCGTTCGCGGTCTTCTTTTGACGCCTGGCGCCATTTCGGTCCGACCGTCATGCGGGTCATCATCGTAAAGTCGACCGACGGCATGACCTGACGGTCGACCAGCGCGCGCAGCGCTTCGGCGTCTCCGCTGTGAAGCTTGTCATCGGCACGGATGGCATCAAGGATGTCGTTGCTGACCTTCACAACCCATGCCCACGGATCATCGGCATCTGCCGCACGGACGGGCACGGCGCCGAGAGAAGCCGCCAGCAGCGCAGCAGCCACGAGTTCTCTTCTCTGAATCATCATTTACTCCTTACGGCCCGGAGCCGGTTCATCGTCATCTTCATCAAGCGACAGCGGCGTAAGCGTGCCGAGCTCTTCTTCGGCCGTCTGCTCGCCGTCAGCCACCAGACTGCGGCGCATCTGCCGATAGGCACTGCGCACGGCGGCATATTCGTCCACCACGTTGGCACGCATGTCGTCAAGCCCTGCATCGATCATCTTCGAGCGGGCATCGACCGCATCCAGCGCTGCGTAGCCCGTTCCCCAATACCACTCTTCATTCCAGAGAGTGTAGGTCATCGGATTCAAGCCGGACTGCACCGGCCACTGGAAGACGTCGCGCATTCCCGAAGGGCCGAGAAGCGGCAGAACGAGATACGGTCCCGGACCGACTCCCCATACGCCCAGCGTCTGACCGAAGTCCTCTTTGTGCTGTTCCATGCCGACCCGGCCCGCAACGTCAAAAATGCCTCCGATGCCGATCGTCGTATTGAGCAGAAAACGAAAGACCGTTGAAATCCCTTCGCTGACCTTGCCCTGCATGAAGCTGTTGAACGCATTGCCCGGCTCGCGCATGTTGTCCATCACGTTGGACACGCCGTCTCTGGCCATTTCCGGGACGACGGCACGGTACCCCAGCGTCACGGGCTTGAGCAGCATGCGGTCTAGCCCGTCGTTGAAGGCGAACATCTGCCGATTGAAAGCCTCGTAAGGATCGTCCGGATTCTGTCCGGCATCGGGAGGGACCTGGGCGCACCCGGCAAGAAGGAGTGCAGCCAGAGAGGGGAGGAGCGCGCTCTGCCAAGTTTTCATGATGGTTCTCGTTTAGTCTTTCTGTCCTGACTTTTCCGCCGTCGAATAAAGGAACTGGCTGATCAGAGATTCCAGCACCATGGCACTCTGAGTGCGGCGGATTTCACTGCCCGTCTTGAGATTTTCCTCATCGGCGCCGGGTTCGATGCCAACGTACTGCTCGCCCAGGAGCCCTGCCGTCAGAATCTTGGCCGACGAATCCGCCGGGAAGGGATACGCAGAATCAATCGACATCGTCACCCGGGCCTGGAAGGTTTCGGGATCAAACACGACGGTCTGAACACGGCCGACGACGACGCCTGCCGACTTCACAGCAGCACGGGGCTTGAGACCGCCGATATTGTCAAACGCAGCCGTCACTGTATACGTCTTGTGACTGAAGCTGAAGCTTCCGAGATTGGCCGCCTGAAGCGACATGAAGAGCATCGCGGCGAAACCGAGCACCACGAAGATGCCCACATAAAATTCGAGCGAACGATTTTTGTCCATTCTGAACACCCTGTTGATTTTGTCTGTTCTTATACCGTGGTAAACATCCAGGCGGTCATCATAAAGTCAAGGCCCAGCACCATCAGAGAAGAAATGACGACGGTGCTTGTCGTTGCCCTCGAAACGCCGTCAGGCGTCGGTCGGGCGCAATAGCCGTGGAACAGCGCGATCAGTCCGACGGCAACGCCGAAGACCACGCTCTTGATGCCGCCGTTGAGCACGTCCGACCATACGTCGACAGAACTCTGCATCTGACTCCAGAAGGCGCCGCTGTCCGTTCCGATCATCTCGACGCCGACAAACCATGCCCCCATGATGCCGACGGCGGAAAAAATCGCCGCCAGAATCGGCATCGCGATAAAGGCCCCGATGAAACGGGGAGCCAGAACGCGGCGCACCGGATCCACTCCCATCATCTCCATCGCAGCGAGCTGTTCGCCCGCACGCATGAATCCGATCTCTGCCGTCAGGGCCGTACCCGCTCGGCCTGCAAAAAGCAGCGCCGTGACCACGGGACCGAGCTCACGCACAAGCGAAAGCGCCACCATGGTGCCGAGCGCCTGCTCGCTGCCGTACGTGACCAGCACGTAATACCCCTGCAGTCCGAGCACGAAGCCCACGAAAAGTCCCGATACCGCAATGATGAGAAGCGAATAATTGCCGATGAAATGAATCTGCTGAAGCACCGGGACGAGCTTCGCGCCGCCCAGACGGGAAAGCAGCAGGCAGGTAAACAGCCCGAACCGGCCGATGCGGCGGAAGATGCTCACCACCAGACGTCCGACCGCAGTAAGCATTGCTCTCATTTCCGACTCCTTCCGAAATCTTCCTGAACGGGCGGCGACGGATAGTGAAAACGCACGGGACCGTCAGGCAGCCCTTTGATGAACTGTTTCACAAACGGTTCCTCGGACTGACGCAGCACGTCGGGAGAACCCTCCGCTGCGATTCTTCCCGCATTGATCATGTAAACGTAATCAGCAATCTCAAACGTTTCCTCGACGTCGTGAGTCACGATAATCGAGGTCGCCTTGAGCGCATCATTGAGGCGGCGGATAAGCTTGGCAGTGACGCCCATAGAAATCGGATCAAGCCCCGCGAAGGGTTCGTCGTACATGATGACCGCCGGATCGAGGGCTATGGCGCGCGCAAGCGCAACACGCCGCGACATGCCGCCGGATATTTCGGAAGGCATCAGAGGAGCGGCGCCCCGAAGCCCGACTGCGTTGAGTTTCATCAGCACCAGATCCCTAATCGTTTCCTCGTCAAGATCCGTCTGTTCGCGCATCGGGAAGGCGACGTTGTCGAAGACCGAAAGGTCGGTAAAGAGCGCGCCGAACTGGAACAGCATGCCCATGCGGCGCCTCGCGCGGTACAGCGCCTTGTGGTCGCCGGGACGAAGTACCTCGCCGGCGATCGTCACCGTGCCGTGCTGAGGCGTCAGCAGGCCGCCGATCAGCTTGAGCAGCGTGGTCTTGCCCATGCCTGATCCGCCCATGATGGCAACCACCTTCCCCTGGCCGAAGTGCATCGTCACATTCTGAAGAATGACGCGCTCTCCGTAGCTGAAGGTCAGCCCGTCGATTTTGACCGTTTCTATCATAAATTTCCTGTCAGTTCAGCCCTTCGCCGCCGGGAATTCAGAGCCCGGGACTCGGCGCAAAGCGCACGAGCCGGCTGATTCCGAGCGCCTTGAGCTCCGGCGCCTCAGGCGCCAGCGGCGCAAAGCAGCCGATGATGTCGTCAGTGATGAGTGCCGGACGGCGCTTTTCAAAATCGACGAGCACCCATTCCGTTGCGCCGACCATTAGGAGTTCGTCTCCCCGACGCAGCGCATAGCGGCGCAGCGACGACACCCGCTTGGCGCTCTGCACCCAGGTGCAGAGTTCAAGCTGATCTCCGAGCAGCGCAGGACGCAAATACTCAATCCAGTGCTGTCTTGCAACCCACGTACGGTTGACCGCGCGAAGAGCCTCGAAATCCCAGCCGCAGGAAGCCGCATGCAGCGTTGCCGCCTCTTCCATCCAGCGCAGATATTCCTTGTTGTTGACGTGACTCAGCACGTCTATGGAATCTTCGCCGACGCAAATCGGCATTCTGAAAATTGCCTCACTCATCCCTGCCGTCCATTATCCACTGAAGGGAGAATCTTCCGCGGTCACCCGCGCTTATTCTGAACAACTGTTTACTCTTTGTTTCCGGCAGATTCCCGGTGCGGTTGCAGGCACACAACAGGAGAGTCCCCTCCGGCGATTCCCTTCTGTCGCATTCGCTTGCAATTCGGTCGGCTTTCTTATCGAATAAGCACGCATCATCCAGGCTCTGCGGAGGACGGCACCCTCGGAACTCGACTAAAATCCACACACTTCAATCACCCGCCATCGGGGAATTGTATCGCCGCCGAAGGCCGATCTGTAAGCCTTCGGCGCCGAGATAAGATCCTTTCACGCACTCCCGAATTCCGTGACACAGACCAAAACCACATCGTCAGCCCCCAAGAAAATCCGTCGGCCCGCGCCCCGCCGTTCGGGCGTTGCCGCGTTCTTCAAATGGTTCTTCGGCATCGCCGCTGCCGGCGCAGCCTCGGCCGTTCTGCTTGCTGTTTTTGTCTTTGCCTTCATCTACCGGCAGCTGCCTCCGATCGACACGCTTTCTGACTATCGTCCGCGCGTTCCGCTCCGAATCTGGAGTGCCGACGGTCAGCTGATGGGCGAGTTCGGAGAAGAACGGCGCGACTTCATCCGTCTGAAGGATGTGCCTGCCCATGTCAAGCACGCCATTCTGGCCGCGGAGGATGCCGGCTTCTACGACCATCCCGGCATTGAGATTACCGGCATTGCCCGCGCCGCCTTCATCAACCTGCTGACCGGCCGCCGAGGTCAGGGCGGATCGACGATTACCCAGCAGGTCGCTCGCAATTTCTTCCTCTCGTCGGAAAGAACGTATACGCGCAAACTTTACGAGATCGCCATGTCCTTCAAGATCGAACAGACTCTCACGAAGGATGAGATTCTCGAGATCTATCTGAACCAGATTTACCTCGGTCAGCGCGCGTACGGTTTCCAGAGCGCCGCCCGCACTTATTTCGGCCGCTCCCTCGACCAGCTCTCCGTCGGCGAAGCCGCGACAATCGCCGGCCTGCCGGTTGCGCCTTCGGCCTACAACCCGATCGTGAATCCGACGCGAGCCACGATGAGAAAAAATTACGTGCTGCGCCGCATGCTCGACCTCGGCTACATCGACGAGCTCACTTATACGACCGAAAAGGCTCAGCCGATGCAGACCCGCCGCGTTGCCACGGCTCAGGATCTGATCACGGCCAACATCAGCGACGAGTCGGCTCCCGCCAAATACGCGTCCGAGCTCGTGCGCATGCTCGTCTACGATATCTTCAAAGATGAGACCTATTCTCGCGGCATCAATGTCTACACGACGATCAATATGGCCGATCAGCGCGCCGCCGTCGACGCCGTGCGCCGTCATCTCATCGCCTATGACCGCAAATACGGCTACCGGGGTCCTGAAAAATACATCGAACTCGGTTCTGGCGATGCGCGGGCCAAATCGATCCGCAACGCGCTGGAAGGCACGACGGCCTCTCCCTTCATGGTGGCTGCAGTCGTCATCGAGGCCGGTCCCAAAAAGCTCACTGCTGCGATTTCTCCCAATGAAATCGTGACGCTTGATGCCGACAGTCTGAAATTCGGCCGTCATCATCTCGGCAAAGTGGCCAAGAAATATGAAGCCGAAGCCCTGAAACCCGGCGCCGTCATCCGCGTCATGCGCGCCAAAAACGGAACGGACTGGACACTGGCTCAGGTGCCGCGCGTCGAAGCAGCCTTCGTTGCAGGCGACTTCAATACAGGCGCCGTCCGTGCGCTCGTCGGCGGGTTCGACTTCAGTCTCAATATGTTCAACCACGTGACGCAGGCCTGGCGTCAGCCCGGCTCGTCATTCAAGCCCTTCATCTATTCGGCTGCGCTCGACAAGGGATTTACCACGACAACCGTCATCAACGACGCCCCCATCAGCATTGATCCGAAATACACCGGCAACAAGCTTTGGGAGCCGAAGAACTACGAAGGCCGCTTCGACGGTCCGATGCCTCTCAGAAAGGCACTTGAAAAATCGAAGAACCTCGTATCGATCCGCGTCATGCAGGCCATCGGCCCTCACTATGCGCAGGAATTCATCCGCAAGTTCGGGTTCCCTGCAGAAAAACATCCGGCCAATCTGCCGATGGCGCTCGGAGCGGGCAGCGTGACGCCCTGGCAGATGCTCGGCGCCTATACGGTTTTCGCCAACGGCGGCTATCGCGTTCAGCCCTATCTGATCGAGCGCGTCACCGACGTTGACGGCCGCACGCTCATGCGTGCGACAAACCGCATGGCGGGCGACGAATCGATCCGAGCCATCGACGACCGCAATGCCTACATCATGCATTCCCTGCTGCACGGCGTTGCAACAGAAGGCACGGCCGCCCGGGCAACCCGCCTGCTCAAGCGCGGAGACATCGGCGGCAAGACGGGCACCACCAATGACAGCCATGACGCCTGGTTCTGCGGTTATGCAGGCAATCAGGTCGCCGTTACCTGGATGGGCTACGACACGCCCAAGCCGCTCGGCTCGCGCGAAACCGGCGGCGGTCTCTCGCTGCCGATCTGGATCGACTACATGAAAACAGCCCTCGCCGACACGCCGGAATATACGCGGGTGCAGCCTTCGAGCGTGGTCGAAGTCAACGGCGAAGTGTTCTACAGCGATCCAGTTCGCGGAGGTCCCTCAGGCGACCTTGACGCAGGCACTTCGGATGGAGATGCCAGCGATCTGGTGCGAAATCAGATCTTCTGATACATCTCCCTGCAGAAGGGACCGCTCCAATGCGGTCCCTTTCTCTTATCCGTGGTCGGTTTGTCTTATGGTTGCGAAGAACAATACCCGCTACACTACGGAACTGCGCCGACGTCGGCACCGAGACGCGACAGCGCATCTGCGACCGCCGCTTCAAGCGTACGGCTGCTGCGGCTGTCCCGCCAGCGTCCGTCCTTCAGGGAAAAATGAAATCCCCCGAAACGCGAGGCGCACCAGATCTCGTGCATGGGCGTCTGAATATTGATGACGACCTGCTCGCCGTCATCCAGCTCGACGGTCAGCACGTTGCCGCTGCGGCTGCAGTCGACTTCGTCGGATGCCTCTTCGAGCCAGGTTTCGAGCGAGCGCATCTCTGCTTCGGCGGCCGCGAGAAATTCTGTGTCTTTGTCCATAGAAAGGATGTCCTATGTTGAAGAACGCCGTTCTGCTCGGCCTTATCGCCGCCTTCTGTCTCGGCCTTTCCGGCTGCGGTCAGAAGGGAGATCTGTACATGCCTGAGCGCGCCGCGGCGGCAGCCGTCCGCTGAGGGACGGTCTTTTACGTCCGATTGTATAACACACCCTCTATTCTCATGACTTCCTCGACCACGCATCACTCCGCCGGCTTCGCCCGCCAGGGCGACGAACTCTGGTGCGAAGGCGTGCCGCTGTCGCGCATCGCAGCTGAAACAGCGATGACGACCTACGTCTATTCGCGAGCCCGGATTACGGAAAACTATCAGGCCTACCGGCATGCCTTCGGCGATGCCCCTCACCTGATCTGCTATGCCATGAAGGCCAACTCGACCTGCGGCATTCTTCAAGTGCTTGCCTCTCTCGGAGCCGGTACCGATACCGTAAGCGGATGGGAAATCGCCCGTGCGCTTCGCGCCGGATTCAAACCCGAAAACATCGTCTATTCAGGCGTCGGCAAGACACGCCGGGAAATCGCCTACGCGCTTGAACAGGGCATCGGCTGCTTCAATATTGAGAGCGAACCGGAACTCGAACGGATCAATGAAATCGCCGTCGCCATGGGCATGCGTGCTCCGATTTCGATATGCTGCAATCCGGACGTCGATGCCAAGACGCATCCGTATAT